>NZ_FMUZ01000033.1:0-69912 GCF_900101575.1 Pseudomonas sp. NFACC37-1
CTCGATCCGCGGCGCATCGAAAAGGTCCTGCGCCATTCGCCGCCCAAACACTTGCTCAACGGCTACGGCCCGACGGAAAACACCACCTTCACCACCACTCACGCCATCACCCTCGAGGACGCGTTGGCCGGTGACATTCCCATCGGCCGGCCCGTGGGCAACACCCAGGTCTATGTGTTGGATGAACAGCGCCGCCCGGTGCCGATTGGAGTGGCCGGCGAGCTCTACGTCGGTGGTGATGGGCTCGCCCTGGGGTACCTGAACCAACCCCGACTGAGCGCAGAACGCTTCGTCGCCAACCCCTTCAGCCAGGTGCCCGGGGCACGCTTGTACCGCACCGGCGACCTGGTGCGCTGGCGCGCCGACGGCGTGCTGCTGTTCCTGGGCCGCAATGATTTCCAGGTGAAGATCCGTGGCTTTCGCATCGAGTTGGGGGAAATCGAAGCCCAGCTCAAGGCCCTGCCGGGGATCAGCGAGGCGGTGGTGCTGGCCGATGCCCAGCAGCGCCTGCTGGCCTACTTCAGCGCCACCAAGGCACAAGCGCCCAACGCCCTGCGCGCCCGCCTGGCGGCAGTACTGCCGGACTACATGCTGCCGGCGGCTTTCGTCCAGGTGGAAGGTTTCGCGCTGACCGCCAACGGCAAGCTCGACCGCCACGCCCTCCCCGAGCCCGACGAACAGCATTTCGCCCTGCACTGCTACGAAGCGCCCCAAGGGCCAGTGGAAACCCGCCTCGCCGAGCTGTGGGCCGAGGTCCTCGGGGTGCCGCGGGTCGGTCGGCAGGACAACTTCTTCGCCCTCGGCGGGCATTCGTTGCTGGCGGTGCAACTGGTGGAACAGCTGCGGGTACAGGGCTGGCCGCTGGATGTACGCACACTGTTCAGCGCCCCCAGTGTCGCCGCGCTGGCCGACTGCCTGGCACAGCGCTCGGCGGTCCCGAGTCTTGAACTTGCATCACTGCAGGCGACGATACCTCCCGGCTGCAGCCGTATCGTCCCTGAGCTGCTGCCCCTGGTGGAACTGACCCAGGCGCAGATCGACGCCATCGTGGCCCAGGTCGAGGGTGGCGCCGCCAACGTGCAGGACATCTACCCCCTGGCGCCTTTGCAAGAAGGCTTGTTCTTTCACTACCTGCTGCAGGAAGAAGGCGACACCTACCTGCTGCACACCACCCTGGCCTTCGACGACGAAACCGGCCTGGACGGTTTTTGCCAGGCGCTGCAACAGGTCATCGCCCGCCACGACATCCTGCGTACCGCCCTGGCCTGGGAAGGTCTGGAACAACCGGTGCAGGTAGTCTGGCGTGACGCGCCACTGCCCATCGAGGTGCTGCCTATCACCGAGGCCGACGCCCTCGCCCAACTGCAGGCGCACACCAATCCACGGCAGCGCCGCCTGGATATCCGCCAGGCGCCCCTGCTGCGGGTCGTCAAGGCCTTCGACGCCGCCGGGCAACGCTGGCTGCTGCAAGTGCTGCACCATCACCTGGTGCTGGACCACACCACCTTGGAGCGAATGGTCGAGGAAATCGTGCTGATCCAGCAGGGTCGCGCCGCGCAACTGCGCAAGCCGGTGCCGTTCCGGGCCTTTGTTGCCCACGCCCGGCACGGCCAGGACAGCGCCCGCCAACAACGGTTTTTCGAAGGCATGCTGGCGGACATCAGCGAACCCACCGCGCCCTTCGGCCTGCTGGACGTGCAGAACACCGGAGCCCTGGACGAAGCCCGGGGCGTCCTCGACCCAACGCTGGCCCTGGCCCTGCGACAAACGGCACGCCGCCACCAGGTGAGCGTCGCCAGCCTGTTCCACCTGGCCATGGCGTTGGTATTGGGCAAGGCCACGGGCCGCTCCGACGTGGTGTTCGGCACCGTGTTGCTGGGTCGTCTGCAGGGGATCGAGGGGGCGGACCAGGCCTTGGGGGTGTTCATCAACACCTTGCCGCTGCGCGTCGGCTTCGCGCAGACCTCGGTAAGCGACAGCCTGCAGCGCACCCATCAGGCGCTGCTGGGCCTACTTGAGCATGAGCACGCGCCGCTGACGCTGGCCCAGCGCTGCAGTGGCGTGCCGGCGGGGACGCCGCTGTTTTGCGCGTTGCTGAATTTTCGCTACAGCCTGGAGGACACGCCTCACCAGAGCGTCGCTGGCATGCAGGTGCTGAGCACCGCCGAGCGTACGAACTACCCCTTCACTTTCTCGGTGGACGACCTCGGCCAGGGCTTTGGCATCACCGCACAGATTGCCGGTTCGGTGGGTGCGCAACGGGCGCGGGGGTTTCTGGAACAAGCCCTCGCCAGCCTGGTGCAAGCCCTGGACAGTAGCCCGCAACGTCTGGCCCGGACCCTGGATGTGCTGCCGCCAGCGGAGCTCGCGCAACTGGCCCGGTTCAACGCCACTGCGCGTCCCCAGCCCCAGCGTGCCCTGCTCCACGAGCGCTTCGAGGCCCAGGCCCGGCAGACCCCACAGGCCCTGGCAGTGCATTGCAAGGGCCGCCGGCTCAGCTACGCCGAGCTCGACCGCCAGGCCAATCACCTGGCGCGGCACCTGCAAGCGCTGGGGGTCGGACCTGAGGCGCGGGTCGGCATCCATCTGCGCCGCACTCCGGAACTGATCGTCGCCCTGCTCGCTGTGCTCAAGGCCGGCGGTGCCTACGTGCCGCTGGACCCGGCCTATCCGGCGCAGCGCCTGGCCTACATGCTCGACGACAGCGCCCCGCTGGCGCTGCTGACCCTGGCCGACGCGCCTTTGGAACTGGCGCTGGCCGACGATTGCCACCGCGTGAACGTCGATGAAGTGCTGCGCGACAGCGAAACCGCGACCAGCGACGCGCCGCTGGGCCTGGGCTTGGGCCTGGAAGGCCAGCATCTGGCCTACATGATCTACACCTCCGGCTCCACCGGACAACCCAAGGGGGTGATGATCGAACACCGCAACGCGCGCAATTTCCTCGACTGGGCCCTGGGCAGTTTCACACCGCAAGTGCTCAGCCAGAGCCTGTTCAGCACCTCGATCAACTTCGATCTGTCGGTATTCGAATGCTTCGCGCCGCTGTCCTGCGGCGGCACCCTGGAGCTGGTGGACGACGCCCTCGCCCTGCTCGACCAGCGTCCGGAGCTGAGCCTGCTCAATACGGTGCCCTCGGCCCTCGATGCGCTGTTGCGCGCAGAAGCCCTTGGGGACTCGTTGGAGAACGTCAACCTGGCTGGCGAAGCGCTGCCCCGGACCCTGGTGCAGCGCCTGTTCGAGCAGAGCCGCGTGCGTCAGGTCAACAACCTCTATGGCCCGACCGAGACCACGGTCTACTCGACCTGGGCTGCGATGGACCGCGAAGTCGGCTTCGTCCCACACATCGGCCGCCCCATCGACAATACTCAGGTACACGTCCTCGATGACGCTATGCAGCGGTTGCCAGTGGGCGTACCGGGCGAGCTGTACATCGGCGGTGCAGGCGTTGGACGCGGCTACCACCAGCGACCCGACCTGACCCGTGAACGCTTCCTCGCCGACCCCTTCAGCGACCAACCCGGCGCGCGCCTGTACCGCACCGGCGACCTGGGCTTCTGGGACGTCCACGGCCAACTCCACTACCTGGGGCGCAATGACTTCCAGGTGAAAATCCGCGGCTTCCGCATCGAACTGGGGGAGATCGAAAGCGCCCTGTTGGCGCTGCCGCAAGTGGCCGCGGCGGCAGTCCTGGCGGTCCCGCGCAATGGCCGCGAGCCGGCGCTGGTGGCTTACGCCGTGGCCAGTCCTGGCCACGGACCGTTGACGCCGGCGGCCCTGCGCGATGCCCTGGCGAACCGGCTGCCGGGCTATATGGTGCCGGCGGTCATCATGCCGCTGGACGCCCTGCCGCTGACACCCAACGGCAAACTCGACCGCGGCGCCCTGCCACTGCCCGGCGAGGAGGCCTGGAGCAGCCAGGCCTACGAAGCTCCGCGGGGTGAACAGGAAACCCTCATGGCCGCCATCTGGCGCGACCTGCTGGGGGTCGCCCGGGTCGGCCGGCACGACAATTTCTTCGAATTGGGCGGCCATTCACTGCTGGCGGTGCAATGGGTCTCGCGGGTGCGCCAGCACCTGGGCCTGGAATTGCCCCTGGCGACCCTGTACGCGAACCCGACCGTGGCAGCCCTGGCCCCGCTGATGGCGGGCGCGGCGCGCTCTGCCCTGACGGCGATCCCGGTATTGCCGGACACGGCCGAACGGCCGCTGTCGTTCGCCCAACAGCGGCTGTGGTTCATCAGCCGCCTGGACGCCCAGGCGAGCGCCGCCTACCACATCAGCGGCGCCTTGGTCCTGGATGGCGAACTCGACGAAGCCGCCCTGGAGCAGGCCCTGACCCGGATCGTCGAGCGCCATGGGGTGCTGCGCACCCGGTTCGTTGAACAGGACGGCGAAGTCCGGCAGGTCATCGAGCCAGAGCCGCGCTGGGGATCCTCGCGCCTGACCCTGGACGCCAACGACGACGCCGGCCTGCGGGCGGCCCTGGCCAGCGAAGCGGCGCAACCGTTCAACCTGAGCGAAGGGCCCTTGCTGCGGACGCTACTGGTGCGACTGCAGGACCAGCGCCATGTGCTGCACCTGACCTTGCACCACATCATCGCCGACGGCTGGTCCATCGGCGTGCTGGTGGACGAACTGTCGGCCCTCTATAAAACCTTTCGCCGGGGCACCCCGGATCCGCTGCCGGCCCTGGCGATCCAGTACGCCGACTATGCCGCCTGGCAACGCCAGTGGTTGGCCGGCGAGCGCGGTGCCGAACAGTTGGCCTACTGGCTCGCGCACCTGCGCGACGCACCGGCACGCATCGACCTGCCCAGCGACCGACCGCGGCCGCCGCGCCAGGACTTCAGTGGCGCGCGCCTGGCGGTCGCCCTCGATCAATCCACCAGCGCCGCGCTCAAGGAACTGGGTCGGCGCCACGGCACCTCGCTGTACATGACGCTGTTGGCCGCCTGGGCCGTGGTAGTCGGGCGCCTGGCCGGCCAGGAGCAGGTGGTGATCGGAACACCCGTGGCCAACCGCACCCGCGCTGAAGTCGAGCCTCTGATCGGCTTTTTCGTCAACACCCAGGCGCTGTGCGTCGACCTGCGCGGGGAACCGGACGTTGGCCAATTGCTGGCCCAGGTCCGCGAGCATGCCCTGGGGGCCCAGGCGCACCAGGACGTGCCGTTCGAGCACGTGGTGGAAGCACTCAATCCGCCGCGCACCTTGGCCCACAGCCCAGTGTTCCAACTCATGTTCGCCTGGCAGAACGCGCCGCGCGGAGCCTTGGACCTTGATGGCCTGAGCCTGACCAGTGTCGCCGGCGAGCAAATCACCGCGCCGTTCGATCTGTCCCTGGAGCTGTACGAGGCCGATGGACGCATCATCGGAGGACTGAACTACGCCACCGCGTTGTTCGATCCCGCCAGTGTGCAACGGCATTGGGACTACCTGGCCCATGTGCTGCGCCAACTCTGCCTGGACGACCGCCAGCCGGTGGCGCGGCTGTCGCTGGTGGACGACCGGGAGCGCGAGCGCCTGTGGCACCAGCTCAATCCGGTCCCGACGCCGTTCTCCGAAGCCGGCTGGGTCCATCGGCCGTTCGAACGCCAAGCACGGCAGCAGCCCGAGGCCCTTGCCGTGGAGTTGCATGGACGCGGTTTGAGCTATGGCGAACTCAATCGCCAGGCCAACCACCTCGCCGCGCAGCTGCTGGAACTGGGCGCAGGCCCGGGCCAACGGATCGCCATCCACCTGCCCCGCAGCCTGGAAATGATTTTGGCCCTGTTGGCTACGCTCAAGACCGGCGCGGCCTACGTGCCCCTGGATCCCAGCCAGCCCATCGCCCGCCGGCAGGCTATCGTCGACGATTGCCAACCCTGCCTGCTGCTCTGGGATGCCCAGCGCGTCGAAGCCCTGAGGCTCGGCGAGCACTGCCCGGCGCTGTCGGTTCGCCTGGCGGCCACCGTGGGTCCGGTGTCCGTCCTGCCGGAACTGGCGCCGCCGCGGCCGGATGACCTGGCCTACGTCATGTACACCTCCGGCTCCACCGGAACGCCCAAGGGCGTTGCCATGGGCCACCTGGCCCTGGGCAACCTGTTGGCCTGGCAGGCCGCCCAGGCGCTGCCCGGTCCGGCGCGGACCCTGCAATTCGCCGCGCTGGGCTTCGACGTGGCATTCCAGGAGATCTTCTCCACCTTGGGCACCGGAGGCACCCTGGTGCTGCTGGACGAGACCCAGCGCCTGGACCTCGCCGGCCTGCCCCAATGGCTGGCGCAGGCGCGGATCGAGCGACTGTTCCTGCCCTACATCGCCCTGGCGACCCTGGCCGACGGTTGGGCCGAGGCGCCACTGGCGTTGCCGATGCTGCGGGATGTGATCGTCGCCGGCGAAGCACTGCGCATCAACGGCGCCCTGCGCGCGCTGTTCGAAGCTCATCCCCAGGCCCGTCTGCACAACCACTATGGCCCCACCGAAACCCACGTGGTTTGCACCCACACCCTGTCCGGTGATCCTGCGCTCTGGCCGGACCTGCCGGTGATCGGCCGGCCAATCGCCAATACCCAGGTGTGCCTGTTGGACGGCACCGGCCAATGGGTACCCCAGGGCACGGCCGGCGAACTGCATGTCGCCGGCGTGGCCCTGGCCCAGGGTTACCTGAACCGGGCGCAACTGACCGCCGAGCGCTTCATCGAGCACCCTTTCGACACCACCCCCGGCGCGCGACTGTACAAGACCGGCGACCTCGCACGCTGGACCGCCGAGGGCACCCTGCAGTACCTGGGGCGCAACGATTCCCAGGTCAAGATCCGCGGTTACCGGGTCGAACTGGCCGAAGTGGAAAGTCGCCTCGACCAGCTGCCCGGCCTGCGCGAATCGGTGGTGATTGTTCTGCCGGGCGACAGCGGTCAGGCGCGCTTGGTGGCCTATTACAGCGCCAGCGAGACTCTCTCGCCGCTGACCCTGCGCAGCCAACTGAGCGAGCGTCTGCCCGAATACATGCTGCCCAGTGCCTTCGTGCAACTGCCGGCACTGCCGATCACTGCCAACGGCAAGGTCGACCGTCAGCGTTTGCCGGCGCCTCCCGCCGATGCGTTCGCCCAGGGTCAATACAGCGCGCCCCAAGGTGAGCTGGAAACCACCCTGGCAGCGATCTGGCGCGAACTGCTCGGGGTCGAGGCAGTGGGTCGTGACGATGACTTTTTCGCCCTGGGTGGGCACTCGTTGCTGGCGTTGCGTTTGCTGGCCAAGGTGCGCCATCGACTGGGCCTGGAAATGCCGCTCTCGGCGGTCTTCGCCCAGCCGCGCCTGCACGCGCTCGCCGCCGCCCTGGGCAATGCCGGGCGCAGCCGCCTGGGGCCGCTGCTGGCCAGTGACCGCAGTCAGCCGCTGCCGCTGTCGTTCGCTCAGCAGAACCTCTGGCTGATCCAGCAGCTCAACCCGGATTCCACCGCGGCCTTCAACATGCCCGCGGGCCTGCGTTTGCGCGGGCACTTGGATATCGGCGCGCTGCGCAGGTCGCTGGACCGCATCGTCGCGCGCCATGAAAGCCTGCGTACCCGCTTCGTCAGTGTGGCGGGACAGGCGCGCCAAGTGATCGATTTGCCCCGGGCGCTGGCCCTGACGACCCTGGACCTGAGCGCCTCCGGCGCGGCGGACTGGCAATCGATCTGCGCCGAGGAAGCCGCTCGGCCGTTCGACCTCACGCGCCAATGGCCGATCCGCGCCAGCCTGCTGCGTCTGGACCACGACGACCACGTCGTCCTCGTCACGCTGCACCACCTGGTCTCGGACGGCTGGTCCATGGGCATCCTCACTGATGAGTTCTCGCGCCTGTATCAAGCGTTCAGCCAGGGGCGGGTCGATCCACTGCCGGCCCTGGATCGCCAATACGGTGACTACAGCCTCTGGCAGCGCGATTGGTTGCAAGGCGACGAACTGCAACGCCAGCGCGCCTACTGGACCCGCCATTTGCAGGACGCACCGACCTGCGTGGCCCTGCCCACCGACCGGCCGCGGCCGGCACGGCTGGACTATGCCGGCGCCAGCCTGCCGGTGCGCATCGACGCTGAGCTGACCCACGGCCTCAAGGCCCTCGGCCAGCGCCACGGCACCACGCTGTACATGACCGTGCTGACGGCCTGGGCGGTGGTGGTCAGCCGGTTCTCGGGCCAGGACCGGGTGGTCATCGGTTCTCCGGTGGCCAACCGCAACCGGGTCGAGTTGGAGCCGCTGATCGGTTTCTTCGTGAACTTCCAGGCGCTGTGTATCGAAGTGGACGACGCCCCGACGGTGGACACCCTGCTGGCCCGGGTCAAGGACCTGGCGCTGGCCGCCCAGGAGCACCAGGACCTGCCGTTCGAACAGGTCATCGAGGCGCTCAATCCGCCACGTTCCCAAGCCTACAGCGCTGTGTTCCAACTGATGCTGGCCTGGCAGAACGCCCCGGCGGGCGAACTGGACCTGGGCAACGGCTTGCATCTGGAAAGCGTCGGTGCGCCGGTGACCACGGCCAAGTTCGATCTGGCGCTGGATGTGCACGAGGTGGACGGTGTGATCGAAGGCGGCTTCAACTACGCCACCGCGTTGTTTGACGCCGATACCGTGGCTCGCCACTGGCAGGCGCTGCTCTCGGTGCTACGGGCGATGGTCGCGGACGACCGCCAATCGGTGGCCGACATCGACCTGCTCAGCCAAACCGAACGCGAGCAGCTGCTCCATGGCTTCAACCCCGCTGTGGCGTTCCCCACGACCAATGGCGAGCGTCTGCACCAACGCTTCGAGGCCCAGGCGGCTCGCCGCCCGGATGCCGTTGCGGTGGAGTACGGTGAACAACGTCTCAGTTATCGAGCGCTCAACGAGCGCGCCAATCGCCTGGCCCATCGCTTGCGTGGGCTGGGGGTCGGCGCGGACAGCCGCGTGGCAATCCATGTCGAACGCAGCCTCGACATGCCCATGGCCATTCTCGCGACCCTCAAGGCTGGCGGCGCTTATGTGCCGCTGGATCCGGTGTACCCGGCCCAGCGCCTGAACTTCATGCTGGACGACAGCCAGCCGCGGGTGCTGTTGACCCTGGCTGATCTGCCGGTTGAACTGCACGTACCGGCTGGTTGCGAAGTCCTTTCCCTGGACCCGGATCGCGGCGCCTGGCGCGACCTGCCCTGCACCGATCCGGTAGCCGATCCGCACGCCAGCGACCGCGACCTGGCCTACATCATCTATACCTCCGGCTCGACCGGCATGCCTAAGGGCGTGATGATCGAGCACCGCTCGGTGTTGCGGCTGTTCAGCGCCACCGATGCCTGGTTCAGCTTCGATGAACGAGACGTCTGGACGCTGTTCCACTCCTACGCTTTCGACTTCTCGGTCTGGGAGCTCTGGGGCGCGCTGCTGCATGGCGGTCGGCTGGTGGTGGTGCCTTACCTGACCTCGCGCAGCCCCGGAGACTTCTACCGGCTGCTGGTGGAGACCGGCGTCACCGTACTCAACCAGACGCCCAGCGCCTTCTACGCCTGGATGAAGCAGACCCGCGCCGAACCCCATCGCCTGCGCTGCATCATCTTCGGCGGCGAGGCCCTCGATGGCGCGGCGCTACGGCCTTGGTTCGAGCGCCCGGACAGCCGGGGCACGCAGTTGGTGAACATGTACGGCATCACCGAGACTACGGTGCATGTCACCTATCAACCCATCGATGCCGTCCACTGCTACGCCGGGCTGGCCCCCATCGGCCAGCCGATCCCCGACCTGCGGGTCTATCTGCTCGATGAGCGGGGCGAACTGGTGCCCCGCGGCGTGGTGGGCGAACTCCACGTCGCCGGGCCGGGCCTGGCCCGCGGCTATCTCAACCGTCCAGCGCTGGACGCCGAGCGATTCCTGCCAGCACGTTTTGCCGGTGGCGAGGGCGAACGCCTCTACAGAACCGGCGACCTGGCGCGTTGGAGCAGCGACGGCACCCTGTATTACCTGGGACGCAACGACCAGCAGGTCAAGGTGCGCGGCTTCCGCATCGAGCTGGGGGAGATCGAAGCACGCCTCACGGCGCTGGACGACGTGCGTTCGGCACTGGTCCTGGCACGCCAGGACGAACCCGGCGATCCGCGGCTGGTCGCCTATCTGCTCGCCGAACCGGGCCGCCAGCTGGAGCCCGCATCGCTGCGGTTGGCACTGGCCGAACAGTTGCCAGCACACATGGTGCCCGGCGCCTATGTGCAACTGGAACGATGGCCGTTGACCGCCAATGGCAAGCTCGACCGCGGCGCCTTGCCCGCGCCTGACCAGCACGCCCTGCAGCAGCGTCCCTACGCTGCGCCCCAAGGCGCCACGGAAAGCCTGCTGGCACAACTCTGGGCACGGTTGCTGGGGGTCGAGCAGGTGGGTCGCGAGGACAATTTCTTTGCCCTCGGCGGGCATTCGCTGCTGCTGGTGCAAATGCTCGACGCCCTGCGCGAACAAGGCCTTGGCGTGTCCGTGGGCGACTTGTTCAACGCCGCGGACCTGGCGGCACTGGCTCGTGAAGTGCTGCCCCTGGATGCCCAGGCCGTCGACCAGCAGGCGCTACTGTGTATTCGCGCCGGCACGGACCAACGGGCTCCGCTGTTCTTCATCCACGAAGGCACCGGCGAGGCGCTGCCCTACACTCGCCTGGCCCGCTACCTGGACCCCGCCCTGGGGATATACGCGGTGCAAGCCGCCGCTGAACTGGAGCAAGGCATCTGCAACGAGGCCCTCGCCAGCCGCTACATCGCGCTACTGCGCAAGGTCCAGCCCCAGGGCCCATATCGGCTCGCCGGCTGGTCGGCGGGCGGCCTGCTGGCCTATGAAATGGCCCGTCAACTGCGAGGCGAGGATTGTCCGGTGGCGTTCGTCGGCCTGATCGACAGCAGCCAACCGGGCGCACTGCGCGCCGCGCCGGTGACCCTGGACTTGGACGATGACGCACTGCGCCAACAGTTGCTCGCTTATCTTACGCAGCACTGGCGCAATGGGGCCGGCCAGGAGCCGGGGAACGCCTGGTACGCAGGCCTCGATCTTGATGCACTGATCACCAAGGCCCAGGAGCGCGGTTGGCTGCCCGGCGGCTTTGACCGCCAGGCACTGGACCGTCGCGTCCGCCTCAACCTGACCCTGCGCAACGCCATGGTCCGCTACCGGCCGGCGCCCCTGGGCCTGCCGGTGCACTTGTTCAGCGCCACTTCGCCTGTGCCGGGCTTGTCCAGTCCGAACGGGCTTGGCGCCGATTGGCAGGCTCTGCTGGGCAACGATCTGGTGGAACAACGCATTGAGGGTGATCACTGGTCGATCATGCGTGACCCCGAGCCGCTGCAACACCTGGCCCAGGCGCTGGAGCAGGCCTTGAGCCAGGCCGAACGGGATGTCGACGAACCGCGCGGCGGCCGTAGCGGCTTTGTCTTGCAGACCGGCGCGGCGCAAGCGCCTTGCCTGTTCATGATCCCCGGGGCCGGGGCCAACGTCGCCAGCTTCGTGCCGCTGATCCAGCAGCTGGATGGGCACTTGAACGTGGTCGGCCTGCAGGCCCGCGGCTCCGACGGGCGCAGCGAGCCACACGGGACGGTGCAGGCGGCCGCCAGCGCCTATGTGAAGGAGATCCGCAGACAGCAGCCGAATGGCCCGTATTACCTGCTCGGCCATTCGTTCGGCGGCTGGCTGGCCTTCGAAGTGGCCCGTCAGCTGCTGGCCGAGGGCGCGTTGGTCGCGCCGGTGGTGCTGCTCGACAGCCGCGCGCCCGGCCCGCGTCTGGCCAGCGACGCGCGCCACGCCCTGGCCCGTTACGTCGGCTTGCTGGAGATGGATGCCGGGCGCGACCTGGGCCTGGACATCGACCGCCTCGCCAGCCTCGAAGTCGACGAGCAATGCATTCAACTGCTGGCGAGCATGCAAGCGGTCGGGCTGATGCCGGCGCAGGCCCGAGCCGATGCGTTGCGCGGGCCGCTGCGGGTGTTCCAGGCCAACCTGGCGACACAGTACCAGCCAACAACGCCCTACCCAGGGCCCGTGGTACTGGTCGAGGCTGGTCAGCACAGCACCGAACCGGACGACCCGGCGCGACGCTGGGAGGCGTTCGCGCCCAACTGCCGGCGACAAGTGCTCGAGGATTGCAATCATTTGTCGATTCTCAAGTCCCGCGCGGCGCCGGCCCTCGCCGGTTTGCTGCGGCACCATTGGCCCGTGATCGAGGCACTGCCGAACCATGGCGATTGAACCTTCGCTACGCCCCTGGCTGTGGGCCTGGGGCGCCCAGGTCGCATCCACCCTGGGCTCGGCCCTGGCGGCGTTCAGCCTGGGGATCTGGTTGCTGCAGCAACACGGCAGCGTCACCGACTACGCCTGGGTCATCGCCCTGTCAGCCTTGCCCGGACTGGTGCTGGCGCCGCTGGCCGGTTGGCTGGTGGACCGCTGTGAAGCGCGTGCCTTGCTGTTGGGCGTGGAAGCCTGTAGCGGCGCGGCGGCGCTGGCGCTCTGGTGGCTGTTCGAATCCAACGCCCTGGACCGCTGGCAGGTGTACGCCTTCGCCGCGGTGAACTCCAGCACTTTGGTGGTGCGCATGCTGGTGTGTCAGGCGGCCATCCCGCGACTTCTGCGTAGCCCCCAGGCGATCGGCCGGGCCAATGGCCTGATGCAATTGATGGTGGGCTTGCCACAGCTGATCGCCCCCACCCTGGCGGCGTTGCTGCTCGGCAGCGTCGGGGTGCCGGGAGTGCTGTTGCTGGACCTTGGCGCCGTGCTGTTATGCGCCACCGTTCTTGTCTGGATCGGCCTGTTCGTCAGCGCCGTGCGCGGCACCGGCCAGGGCCGCGTCGGCGCCGAGGGCGGATCGTCGGTGGTCCTGGCTGTGCTGCGCGGGCGTCCGGCGCTGTGGGCGTTGCTGGCCTACCTCGGGCTGGAGCACTTGATGCTCGGCCTGGCCTCGGCGCTGTTGTCGCCACTGGTGCTGGAGCGCCACTCGGTGCTGGTACTGGGCACGCTGATGACCTGCGGTGGCCTGGGCATGCTCGGCGGCTCGCTGTGGGTGGTGGCCCGGCCGCCGGTGCGGCTGATCCGCACTGTATTGCTGGCCGACCTGCTGCTCGGCGCCGCCGTCCTGACCATCGGCGCCAGCGCTTCGCCGGTGGTGCTGTATGTGGCCGCCTTCGTCGCGTTCGGCTGTTTTTCCCTGAGCACCAGCAGCGACCAAAGCTTCTGGCAACGCAGCCTGCCCGCCGACGCCCTCGGCCGGGTCTTGTCGGCCCGGCAGATGGTGTGCCTGCTGGCAATGCCCATTGGCGCCCTGGGCGCCGGCGCATTGGCCGACGGCTGGGCGATCACATTGATGAGCACAGCCGGAGAGTGGCAAGCCCGGCTGGCGCCGCTGTTGGGAACGGGCAAGGTGGGCGGCCTGAGCCTGCTGTTTGCCGCGGCAGGCCTGTTGTATGTGCTGCTGGCCAGCCTGGGGCTGGCCTTCGGCCCCTTGCGGCGCCTGCAGCCGGGCGTGCCACTATACGACGAGACGAGGCGCGGAGCCGGGTTGACGGCAGCAGGCAGCGATGATGTTCACGACGGGGCTCCACGTTTGGAACAACAAGGATGACTCACCACAACGACGGTCGCTAACCGGCCATCTGCGGCCACTCATAAAGGGCATGAAGCCCAGGGCTGTCAGATACCGGCCTGCTCCCTAAAGCGTCCTTACCTCCACGGACTCCCTGCTCAGTAAGGCTGCGAATTCAGTTGCCTAGCCTCATGGGGCGATCTTCCATTCCATTCCTTGAAGGCACGGGTAAAGGCGCTGTGCTCCGAATAGCCCAGCAGCATGGCGATATCCACGATTTGCAGGCGCGGATCGCGCAGATACGACAGCGCCAGTTCCTGGCGGACCAGGTTCAGTTCATGACGAAAGCTGGTACCGGCCTCTTGTAGACGGCGCTGTAGCGTGCGTGACGAGGTGCCCAGTTGGGGGCTTATTCGCTCTATGCTCGGCTCACCTTTGCGCAGGGCATGGGTGATGACCTTGCGCAGCTGTTCCACGAACTCCTCCTGCTGTGGCAACTGTGCCAGCAGGCGATCCGCATGCTGCTCCAACAGGGAGACCAGCACCGGATCGGGGCTTTTTAAGGGCAACTCAAGCAGTTGCGCGGAGAAGCGCAGGACCGCCTCGACCTGGCCGAAGCGTACCGGGCAGCCGAAGAAGGCTTCATACGGGCTGGAGTTGAGGGGCCCGGGGTGACTGAAATCGATCCGCAACGGATTGGCGGTGCCGCGCACCAAGGCACGGCAGAACTGCACGATGGCAACCATACCGGCTTCGTTCACCAAGGGGCCGGGCTGATACTGGCTGACATCCCAGACCAGCTCGAACCAACCGTCGCCGTCGCGGCGAGTCATGGGAATGACGTCATACACCAGGCGAATGTAGCGCTCCAAGCGTTGCAGAGCTGTACCGAAATTACCGCAGGCCAGCAGCACCGATCCGAGCACACCGATATGCCGGGCGCTGATGGTTTGACCGAGGTGCAGTCCTAACAGTGGATCGCCTAACACTTGCGCCGCTCTCACCAACAAGCGATCCCAGCATTCCACGTTAACGCCGCCGGCACCCTCTTGGGTAGATGTGGGCCAGGGCTGGCCAAGTACCGACTCGGGCTCATGACCGAGCGCCTCCAAGTATTCATAAAGCAGTTGCACGTAGGTCTCTGGCACCACGCGCCGATACAAAGGCTGGCTCATCGGGCCTCTTTAGGCTGGTTGGCCTTTTGTTGTTTGGCGCAAAGTGTCAAGCGGGGTGTCGGATACCGTCAAGCCTTCCTTGCGGCAGCTGTCGAGAATAACGGCACTCCAGCCATTCCAGCAGATGCCGTTCATGAGCACGATCACCGATCTTTTCGCACCAGCCACAATCCAGTTCTTCTCCAACGGTTCGCGTTGTGTTGCCGACTTTTATCGCCCACTGGGCGCCGGACCTTTCCCGATTGTGGTGATGGCACATGGACTTGGCGGGACGCGCAAGATGCGTCTGCCTGCCTTTGCCGAACGCTTCTCCGCCGCCGGCTACGCTTGCTTGGTATTCGACTATCGCCACTTCGGCGACAGTGAAGGCGAGCCACGGCAACTGCTGGATATCAACCGCCAGCTCAAGGACTGGAAAGCCGCGATAGATCACGCTCGCCACCTCGCGGATGTCGACCCACAGCGGATTGTTATATGGGGCACCTCGTTTGGTGGCGGCCATGTGCTGGCCACCGCCGCCGATGATGCCAGGGTGACCGCAGTCATCTCCCAATGTCCTTTCACCGACGGCCTGAGCTCCTTTCTTGCCACCGAACCCCTGGTGTCACTTCGACTCACTGTGTTGGCCTTGGCCGACCGCATGGGCTCGTGGTTCGGCGCCAAGCCCATTCTTGTGCCGCTTACCGGTCAACCTGGCGATACGGCATTCATGACATCGCCGGATGCCTGGAGTGGCTATAACGGACTGATTCCGTCGGGTGCGCGTATCCGCAAAGAGGCCGCTGCGCGCTTTGCCTTGGACATCATTCGCTACTACCCAGGGCACAGCACGCCACGTATCCAGGTCCCCGTGCTGTTTTGCGTGTGTGATCCCGACAGCGTGGCACCGGCGAAGCGGACGCTGCGTCACGCCCGGCGCGCGCCACGTCATGAGATCAAGCGCTATGCCCATGGGCATTTCGATATTTATGTGGGCGAAGCCTTCGAGCAGGTGGTGGGTGATCAACTCGACTTCCTCAAGCGCAGCGTGCCAAGCATCCCAACGAAGAGATAAGAATATGTACCACCTTAAAGGCAAAGTGGTTCTGATCACCGGCGCAGCTGGCGGCATCGGTGCCGCCAGTGCACGCGAACTCTATGCGCATGGCGCCAGCCTTGTGCTAACCGATACCTCGCAGGAGGCGGTGGACCAACTGGCTCAGGAGTTCAATAGCCAACGCGTGTTGCCGCTGGCGTTCGACGTTACCGACGCCGAGGCGGCAAAGACAGTGGTGCGGCAGGCAGTCGAACACTTCGGCCGTCTCGATGTGGCCTTCGCCAATGCCGGCATCTCCTGGCGAGGTATACCGACGACCCTACGCACCTGCGACGAAGTGGAGTTCCGCCGCATCATTGAAGTGGATCTGTTTGGGGTGTGGCACACGATGCGCGCCGCACTGCCGGAAGTCGTGCGCAACCGGGGTCAGGTGCTGGTCACGTCGTCGACCTATGCCTACTTGAACGGCGTGGCCAACGCGCCCTATGCCGCGAGCAAGGCGGCGGTGGAGTCGCTGAGCCGCTCGCTGCGTGCTGAGTTGAGTGCGACCGGGGCCAGCGCCAGCGTGCTCTATCCCGGCTGGACGGCGACCGCTATTGCCAAGGTTGCCTTCGGTGGCAACGCCATCGCCACCCAGATGAACGAGGCCCTATTGCCGGCCTTTCTGCGTCGGGCGATTGCACCGGAAAAGGTGGCACGTGGCGTGGTGCGCGGTCTGCAAAAGCGCCAGCCGCGCATCGTGGTACCGGCTCGCTGGGCGCCCATCTCCCTGATGCGCGGCCTGTTCAACGTTTTCACCGACTGGCATCTGGCACGCCATGCCCGCCTGCAAAGATTGCTTCACGAGTTGGAAGAATCCGTTCGCACCCAGACCCCAAGTTGATGTCCTACTACTTACATAAGGTTCACACATGAAAAGCTACTCGCTGAACGGCCGCGTCATCGCCATCACCGGCGCCACAGGGGGGCTCGGCAGGGCCGCCGCACAGGCACTGCGCAACAAAGGCGCGAAGCTGGTCTTGTTGGATCTTGATCTGGATAGCCTGAGCGTTATGGCTGCGGCGTTGGGTGGGCCTGATGTCGCTGCCGGTTGGGTGGCCAACGTGCGCTCAATTGAGAGTCTGGAGACAGCTTTGAAGAAGGCTGCGCAGCACTTCGGCGCAATTGATGTCGTGGTCGCCGGCGCTGGCGTCAGCTCGGTGGTTGCCCTGGAGTACATCGATCCAGCCACGTTTGAGCGGGTCATCGATATCAACCTTAACGGCGTGGCCCGCACCTTCCGCGCTGCCCTGCCCTACGTTAAGGGGCGCCAGGGCTATCTACTGGCCATCTCGTCCATGGCCGCTTTCGTTCATTCGCCATTGAATACAGCCTACACCGCCAGCAAGGCTGGAGTCTGGGCCCTATGTAACAGCTTGCGCCTGGAGCTTCGTCAGCACGGCGTGGGCGTCGGATCACTCCACCCGACCTTCTTCCAGACACCGATGATGGAGGCAGTCATCGCTGGGCCGTCTTCCACCCTGGTCTGGAACAATCATCAGGGGATCTGGCAGTTCGTAGCGCTGGAGAGGGTGGTCACCGCCCTGGTGGAGTGCATTGAGCAGAGGCGTGACCTAGTGACGGTGCCAAGCAGCCAGGGGCTGGTGGCGAGAGCGCCAGGCTTGCTACGCCGACTTATCGAGCGGATCGGTTTTAATGCTGGAAAAGTCGCAGAAGCGGTAAGACTCAGTGATGAAGGCAAGGCCTTGTAAGATCTGCGTAGCAGGCTGGACAAAGGGCGCTTCTGGCCGGTTGCTGCCCTTCGCGATAGGCAGCAACCGGCCGAGGCTGCGTAAAAACGTTTTTGAGCGCGACAGGTACTCAAAACCGGACTTAAAATCGCGCTTCTACGCGAAATCCACATCTGCTGACGTGCCGATAAATTTCAGATTTAACGTAGCCGCGCGCACTTCAATCTTGGCGAAGCGTTTTTACACACTCTGGGCCACAAGCAGTCGTTCAATACATCCACAAAAAGCAGGGGCAATTCAGCTGGAAGCGTTTTTTGATTTCAATCCTTTGCGCTGGGTCATAGATTACTTATTGAACATTTCGTAAAAAAACGTAACATTGCCGTCCATGATACTCGAACAGCTCAAAGCCCTGGGCAATGACACTCGCATGCAAATGATGGAGTGGCTCAAAGACCCACTCAATAATTTCCCCCCTCAGGATCATGGCGATCCTGCGATAGGCGTGTGCGTCACCCATTTGCAGCACAAGGCCGGGCTTTCACCTTCTACCGCGTCCGCACATTTAGCTATCTTGCAACGTGCAGGCTTCGTGCTGGCCACCCGCATCGGAAAGTGGACTTACTACCGGCGCAATGAACAGGCGATTGATGACTTTGCGGCCAGGCTGATCATCGAATTGTAATTTTTAAACCTTCATTTCGTTATTTCGCGTAATGAGAAAATATGAGGAACCCCCTATGAGCAGCAAAACTATCTTCGTTGAACCCGGTGGCGGCTATGAAAAGGTTGTGGTTGGCAGCAGCGAAGTCCGAGCCGCAGCGCGTGGCGAAATCACCGTACGCCTTCATGCCAACTCGCTCAACTACCACGACTTCGCGGTGGTCAGCGGTATGTGGGGCCCTAGCGAAAAACGCATCCCCATGGCCGATGGTGCGGGTGAAGTCATTGCTGTCGGCCCAGATGTCACTGAATTCAAGGTGGGTGACTCGGTCGTCAGCACCTTCTTCCCGGAATGGATCGACGGTGTCCCCCTGGTTGAAGGCTTTGTCAGCGTGCCAGGTGATGGCATTGACGGCTACGCTCGTGAGCAAGTGACGGCCAACGCCACATCGTTCACCCTCGCGCCTATTGGCTACAGCCATGCTGAAGCGTCGACGCTTACCACCGCCGGCCTTACTGCATGGCGCGCCCTGATGGCCGATGACTCACTCAAGCCGGGCGACACCGTGCTCGTCCAAGGCACTGGTGGCGTTTCAATTTTCGCCCTGCAGTTCGCTAAAATGGCCGGTGCTACCGTTATTGCGACCTCTTCAAGCGATGAAAAACTTGAACGTCTGAAAGCGCTAGGCGCTGATCATGTGATCAATTACCGCAAAGACCTCAACTGGGGCGAAACTGCACGCGCGCTAACGGGTGGCCGTGGTGTTGACCACATCATCGAAGTCGGCGGCCCTGCGACGCTTGAGCAATCGATGAGTGCAGTTCGGGTTGCTGGTCACATCTCCGTCATCGGCATATTGAGTGGCGTAAGCGGTGCAATGAATTTTGTACCGGCACTGATCAAGCAAGTGCGTCTGCAGGGTGTATTGGTGGGTAGCCGCAGCCAGCAGCAGGACATGATCCGAGCCATCAATGCTAATGGCATGCGCCCGATTATCGATCGTCATTTCCCTTTGAGCGAGATTGTCGAAGCGTTCAAGTATCAGGAAACCAACCAGCATTTCGGCAAAATTTGCCTGGATATCTAAGCACGCATGCATGGGCATGATCCGTATGCCTATCTCAAGGATGTGCTGCCACGACCGACGCAGCGGACGAGAGAGATTGGCCCCATTGCTGCCTGTCACAACCGGCAGCATGGGGTCGTTTTCAGCCGGCCACCACAGGCGGTATAGCCCTTCATCTACACTCAGACCTTGAAGCGCGCCACTAAATGATTGAGTTCAATCGCCAGGTTGGCCATCTCACCGCAGGCGCTGGCGGTCTGGCTGGCGCCTGCCGAGCTCTGGATTGACAGTTCGCGGATGCTGGTCAGGTTCTGGTCAGCCTCGCGGGCCACCTGGGCTTGCTCTTCGGAGGCGGTGGCGATCAGCAGGTTGCGTTCGTTGATCTGGGCTATGGCCTCGGCGATCTGCTTGAGCGAGAGGTCGGCATTCTGCGCCACCGAGATGGAACTGCTGGCCATCTGCGCGCTGACGCTCATGGCGCTCACCGCGTGGGTCGAGTCGGTCTGGATCGCGCTGATCATCTGTTCGATTTCCTGCGTCGACTGCTGGGTGCGATGGGCCAATGCCCGCACCTCATCGGCCACCACCGCAAAGCCACGGCCTTGCTCACCGGCCCGAGCGGCTTCAATGGCCGCGTTCAGCGCCAGCAGGTTGGTCTGCTCGGCAATGGCTCGAATCACCTCGACCACCTTGCTGATGTCCTGTGCCCTGCCTGACAAGGCCTTGACCTGTTCACCGGTGCTGGCCACGTTACTGGCCAGACCTTCGATGGCTTTGAGGGTTTGCGCCACATTCTCGATACCCGAACGGGTGAACTCCATCGATTCGCGGGAAGATTGGGCCGCGGCTTCGGCATTGCGTGCCACCTCGTCCACCGCGGCGCTCATTTCGGTCACCGCGGTAGCGGCCTGATTGACCTCGTCGTTCTGCCGCACTAGACCGCGGCTGGCGTCTTCGGTCACTGCGGTCATTTCTTCAGACGCCGACGCCAGTTGGGTGGAGGAATCAGCGATGCGGGCGATGGTTTCCCGCAGGTTACCCTGCATCTTCGCCAAAGCGGCCAGCAGGCGGCCGGCTTCATCGCCGCCACTGATCGAGACCTCTCGGGAAAGGTCACTGCCGGCGATGCGCTCAGCCACGGCCAGGGCATCGCTGAGGGGCGACGCGATGCTTCGGGTCAGCATAGCAGCCAGCACCACGGTGAGTACCACGGTTACCACCAGCAGGCCAATTACCAGCCTCACGCCATTGCTATAGGTGGCTTTGGCGTCCAGCCCCGCACGCTTGGCGCCCTCTTCATTGAAGTTCGAGAGATTGTCCATCTTGTCTTGCAGGGCGTTGGTCATAGGGCTGATGCGGGTATTGATCAGGGTGACCGCTGCGGCATTGTCACCACTGCGCAGCATCGGTTCCAGCTCATCCAACAGTTTGAAGTACTGCTGCACATCGTTGGACACCGCCAGGTAGAGCTCACGCTCGGTCGGCCCCGTAATGAGAGGTTCGTAATGGCTGACGGCGTCCTGCAGCGTGCTGCGGTAGCCGCTCAACGCCGCAATGCGGGTTTGGCGCTGTTGTTCGTCGGTGATCACGGTGATGCGAATACTTTCAAGGCGCAGGCGCAAAATGCCTGTCTGCATCTTGCTGGCCTCGCGAATGCTCGCCATCCAGTTGGTTTCAACATCCTGCTCCGAATCTCGAAGCTTCCCCATTTGCAATAGGGCGACGATGCCTAGAGCAAAAACCACCAGGACAATGAGTGAGAAGAACGTGGCAAACCTGGGAGCGAGGTTCATAGTCCTGATGTTCATTTTTATTCTCTTAAAAGGGTCGGTACGGTGCTGCTGTCATTCCGGGGTATCGACCAAGACGCTTGGAAATACAAGCCATCCGACAAATGGGCTAGCGCAGCCTCTGGCAAAACGTCAGCGTGTGCGCAACACATCTTGTGTAGTGACACGGACATCGCACGGGGCGGACATCGCTGCGAAGGGGATCAGGCACTGTCGCTTCAGTAGCGTTCGCCGACGAGCAACTCGCTCTGGTGCCAGAACGCAGTTGCCCGCAATGGGGCGAGGTACTACTTAACGAATGCCATTTACGTACATGAAGTGCTCGGTACTGACACGCTGATGGGAATGGGAGCACGATCTGGAAGCGGCTTACGTGATCCAGAACGGACCGTTGAAAAACCTGTCATTCCGCCTGCGCCGGGCGCCCTATCGCAACTCGTTCAGTGGCGACGTCGACGACGTCAGGTTCATTACTCGGAACCCGATCAACCTGTAAGACGAAGGGCCCGGAGGGCTGTCATCTCCGGTCCCCTTTCATTTTTCCCGTGCGCGCTTGATGTCTCTCGAGGGAGGCGCGCCGAAGCGTCGGGCATATTCGCGGCTGAATTGGGCGACGCTTTCATAGCCGACTCGCAACGCGGCGGTGTTCACGTCTATCCGCTCGGTCAACATCAGGCTGCGCGCGGCTTGCAGCCGTAGCGATTTTTGATACTGAATGGGGCTTGTGCCTGTCAGCTTGCGAAAGCGGTGATGCAGCGTGGAGCTGGCCATGCCGGATCGTTCGGCGAGGTCGGCCACCTGCAACGGTTTATCGTAGTGATACTTCAGCCATTCAACGGCTCTCACGATGCCGCTATCCCGGTAACCATCGCGAGTGACGCTGCGCAACAACTGCCCCGCTTCACTGAGCAGCAGCCTGCCGTATATCTCCCGCTTGATAAGGCCCGACATCAAGCCTGCTTCAAGCGGCCGTTCGATCAGAGTGGCCAGTCGAGCGAACGCATCGAGCATCTCGCTCGTCGCCACACCGGATACGAAGCCCCGCGCCTCAGCAGCCATTTCCTGCCTTGGCGGCTCGAGGGTCAGGATCACCTCATTGAGCATGGAAAAATCGAGCTTCAACACAACGGATAAATAGGGGGTTTGCTCGTTAGCCGCGGTCACGCGAGCCAGTGTGGGGATATCGACCGATGTGACGAAAAACGTCCCTTGCCGGAACTCACAGGCTTGCTCGCCGAACGAGATCTCCTTCGCGCCCTGCAGGATAATGGCCACGCAAGGTTCATAAATGCAGTACGTGGGCGCACCTAATTCGGCGACTCGATAAAAGCTCAAGCCTGGAATCGACGTCGTGCAAACCTCGTTCAAGCCAATTTGCAGGGTGACTTTTTCGATAAGCCGCTTGAGCGCCTGGGAGCGTTCGGTGGGCTGCGCGGGATCGCGCAAGGTCAGGGAATGCACATGGCTGAAACCGAACTGCGAGAAGGAACCGCTCGTCATCACATGCCCCCCAATTTACGGAATGTTCGAGTCTGCTGAGAGTGCGTGACCAACACAAGAGCATCGGCAGGATTGTGCAAAAGATATGGCGAATTAGGGTCACTCGGCCAACCCTCGTTGTTCTAACTTCTAGTGCATGAACCGGCTTCGATGATCCCGTGAAACCTTGGTCGCGAAAGGAAAGTTGGATGGACAGACGAGATTTTCTTACTTATTCGGCAGTGGGTACTGTTGCAGCCGCTTTGCTGCCAGCATCGGGGGTCGCAAGTTCGCTGGCTCCTGCCCCGGTGCCCTCGTCGCTCACGGAGCCCGGAAGCGTGATGCGTACCGAAGGACGGATCGTGCGCGCAGACCTGCCCGTCAATTTACCCTCGCATGCAATGCGATACATGACGCCTCAACGCTTTGGTATGGGCGGGACGCAGATCGGCAATATCTTTGCGCCGATCAGCGACGAGCAGGCGAGCTCGGTTCTGCAGGCTGCTTGGGAGGCAGGTGTAAGACTTTACGACACCTCGCCGTTCTACGGGTTTGGCTTGAGTGAATATCGCCTGGGTCGCTTCCTGCGCGGCAAAAATCCAGACGACTATGTGGTGTCCACCAAGGTCGGTCGCGTATTGACGGCCGCTGGTGGCCCGCGCGCGGACCATGCTATCTGGAAGTCGCCGGCGCCCTTCAACTACCGATATGACTACACCGCGGCAGGCGCGCGTCGTTCCGTGGAAGACAGCCTGCAGCGGCTGGGTCTGCCGCGTATCGATGTCGTCTTTATCCATGACCTCTCGCCAGATAACACCGAACTGGAAGGCGGTTGGGAAGCGGCGTATCGAATTGCGCGCTCAGGGGCGATGGTCGAGCTTGAAAAGATGCGTGACGAGGGCCTCATCAAGGCATGGGGCTTCGGAGTCAACACGCCGAATGCCGTGGTTCAGGCAGTAGCCGGTTATGACCCGACTCCCGACATCGTATTGCTTGCCTGCCAGTATTCCCTCCTTGACCACAGCGAGGCGTTGCGCAACACCTTTCCGGCGTTGAGCAGCAAAGGCACCAGCGCTGTGGTTGGAACACCACTGAACGATGGATTTCTGGGAGGGCGCAGCCGCTATAACTTCAGCCCGGATCTGCCTGCCGGAGCGGTGGAAAAGCGCGCGCGAATCATGGCAGTTGCCAGAAAACATGGCATCGACATTCATACTGCCGCCCTGCAGTTCGCGGCAGCACATCCGCAAGTATCCGCGATCATTCCGGGTGCCCGCTCGCCGGGACAGGTAGTTTCCAATGTGCAAGCGATGAAGATCGGTATCCCAGCAGCCTTTTGGGAGGAGCTGAAGCGCCAGGATTTGATTGATGCTCAAGCACCGGTTCCTTCCTGAGGGCCTACGCCCGGGCTACCTGCTGATGTGACGCTACCGTTGTCCTGGCAAATCACTTACACCCATAAAGTTGAGAATTAAAGGACCTTATTCTCCAGTAAACAAACTGCGCACCCGTTCAAATAAGAACGCGAGCCTAAGGTCGTAATAATGAACATACGAACGTCACTCCTGATTTCCGGCGGTCTACTTGCGTTCTCCAGCAGTGGTCACTTGCTCGCGGACACACTTGCGTTCAGCGTTCCATTGCCTGAGCCATTCCCGCAGCTAAAGGTTCTGACGGTCCTTATAGGTATACATCTGCTCGGTATGTGCTTCGGCCTCGGCGGGGCGACGATGCTGGACCTCTGGATCTTGCGCTGGATGCGCAAGGGTAGCCTCCCCGTTGAAATCGGACGCACTTTTCACTTCATCAGCGGCGCAGTCACTCTTGGACTATGCCTCCTGTGGCTCTCAGGCCTTGGTTTCCTTGCCCTTTACGCGATGGAGTCACCGGAAAAGTTTGAAAACCCTAAACTCTGGGCGAAGGTCATTGTGGTGAGCGTCCTGACCATCAATGGAATCATCATTCACGCTTTTGTGTTGCCAGAGGTGCTACGCGACATGAGTCGGCCGCTGCTCTTTGGTGTGTCCCGCAAGAAAGCTGCCTTGTTTCTCGCATCCGGTGCAGTTTCGGGTGTGTCTTGGTACACGGCTTTTGCCTTCGGCATTTTTCGTGAGTTGAATAATAGTGTCACACTCTCTCTATTGGTCATTATGTGGCTTGCATTGATAGTAGCCGCCTCTCTTCTTGCAGCCGTTCTACTTTGTACCTTCCTGAAGCCGTTGTTAGAAGTCAGCCCTCAGTGGAAGGCAGATAGCGATTTAAGTGAACTTTAATTCGTCAGTTCGATGATGCCATGCCGTCAGAAACCATGGACGAGACGTCATGCTCGCCATGCGGGCACTACGCGATGCTCGATGACGGTATGGGCTTTTCGCTGGTGCCTTGGAAGCCGGTGATCGAACAGCGGTTGGGGCAGCCGTTGGCCGCAACGGTGCGCGGCGACCGCGCTCTTGGGAGATCGGGCGACAGCGCGGAATGCCTATCGACTAATCGTAGCCTTGCAAGAGCGTCAGGGGTCACGTTTGTCGCCTTGTCTTATAGCGTCGGCAAAGGGGTGCTCCCGGAATCGCCAGGTCGCCCCCGGACGACAGTAAGGT
This sequence comes from Pseudomonas sp. NFACC37-1, assembly GCF_900101575.1. Classification (NCBI taxonomy): domain Bacteria; kingdom Pseudomonadati; phylum Pseudomonadota; class Gammaproteobacteria; order Pseudomonadales; family Pseudomonadaceae; genus Pseudomonas; species Pseudomonas sp. NFACC37-1. The sequence continues at coordinate 25,069 of NZ_FMUZ01000033.1, forward strand.
GTAGATGATGCAATCGTGGTCGCGTAGATCATCCGGGGTCTGCGGAACTCCGCGTTTAGCCAAGTAGTCCTTGCTGGCGACGAAGACCCGGTCCAGCCAACCAAGACGCCGGGCGCGCAAGGTGCTGTCCTCCAGATGTCCTATGCGCATGGCGAGTTCGGTGCCTTCATTGATCAGGTCTACGTATCGATCGTTGAGTTGGAGATCCAGGTTCAATTGAGGGTAGCGCTCCAAAAAGGCCGGCACATGCGGCAGCACAAACGGGTGTGCGAGAGCTGTCGGACAGGCTACGCGCAAGAGTCCCGATGGCTCGACATTGTTCCTGAAGGACGACTCCAAAATCGTCCTCAAAAAAGTGTGCTGCCGTGACATGACAATCAGCAGTCTCATGGCAGGGGATCGGGATTGGGCCTGGCGAACTAATGGTCCTAGGCTAGAGTCTACGCTTCTGGATATTTTTAGAGGATGGAGCAATGGCCACTAGCTACAGCGCCCCTGGGATCATGATCGTCGATATCAATGGATACGCCGATAACGCCTACGACATGGTCATACAGCCCGACGGCTCAGTATTGGTCGCCGGTCTCTCCTACCACGCGCTCGACCTTGACTACGGCAAAGACTTTTCCTTGGCCCATCTCAACACCGATGGCAGTGTGGATTCGACCTACGGCAATGCTGGGCGGCTGGTGATTCATAAGCAAATCCCCATCGAAAAGGACTATAGCCTTCGCGTCCAGACTGACGGGGCGGTGGTGGCGGCCCACGAAGGGCACGATAACACCCCCATCGTCCAGCGTTGGGGCCCGGACGGTAAAGCCGATGCCGTGTTCAACGCCAATGCCCAGGCCAGCCTGTCCAGCGGCTTCGGCCACGCACCGATAGTGGAAGTCAACTCTGACGGCAGCGTGCTGGTGGGGGCCGTCGAGGGCAGCACGCTGAGAGTGACGCAGCTGCATGCCGACGGCACACAAGACCTCTCCTTCGGCACAAACGGAGTCCTGACATTGCAGGCCCCTGGAACGCTTCAATTCGTGCTAGGCCTCACCTCCCTGGCGGATGGCGGCATACTCGTCCAAGGTGCGCCGAACTTTCATAACAGCTTGCTCAAATACACGGCTGCTGGAGAACTGGACACCCACTTTGGCGTCAATGGCATCATGGAGATCAATAATGTTGGCAGCTACGGCGGCGGTGTGGCGGTACAAGACGATGGAAAAATACTGCTATCCAACACGACCTCTTTCGATGACTTCACCGTGCTGCGTTTCAACGCCGATGGCAGCCCCGACGTCAGTTTCGGCAACCAAGGTTCGGTCAGCATTAATCTGCCTGGCGATTATGCCGCAGGCAACGCAATAGCGGTGCAGGACGACGGCAAGATTCTGCTCGGAGGAAGCGCTTTCGCCAATGGCGGCAGTGATTTTGCCGCGGTTCGGCTAAACGCCGATGGCAGTCTGGACAGCACTTTCGGCAGCACGGACGGCAGCACGCGTTTGGTGGGTTCGTCCGGCAGCGATGTGTTGGAAGGCCTGGGTAGCGATGAAATCCTGCGTGGCCTGGCAGGTGACGATGTGCTGCAAGGCAATCTCGGCCGCGACTTGCTCTCCGGGGGTGCAGGACACGACGTCTTCCGCTATGCCAGCGTGACAGACAGCTTTCGCACCGCTGACAGCAGTGACAGTGACCGCATACTCGATTTCAATCCCGCCGAGGATCGCATTGACCTCAGTGCCCTGGGGTTCACCGGGATCGGGAACGGATACGACGGCACCTTGTTGATTGGAAATAACGCAGACGATAGCCGCACCTATCTGAAAAGCTTCGAGGCCAATGCCGATGGCCAACGCTTCGAGCTGGTGCTCGATGGAAACTTTGCCGGACAACTCGACGACAGCAACCTGACGCTCAGCACAGCGAGCGTCGCCCGCTCCAGCGTCGATAGTGCTGCGCTCCCCGGGGATCTTTCCGCGCCTGAACCTGTGGAGCTGACGCTAATAGGTACCGTAGATCCCCATACTTATAACGTGGTCTGATCTGTTGCCCGGCGCTGTGTGCTTACCGTACCTGGTACAGCACAGCAGCCCCTGGCTTGGCCTCGAAAGCCGGCACGGTGCGCTGCTCAAGTGGCATACCCTTGGCGTCCCAAACCAAGGTGTCCGATGGATACTCGTCCTTGCGGGTCATGGCGTCGATCTGCTTGACGATCACCTCCGAACTTGCAGGCACTTCGGGGTTCCATTCGAATACGCCAACTCTGCCGTAGAACACAGCCGGCGCGTTGGCGTCGAGGCGCCGGTCGGGACACATGACCAGGCCGCGGTCAAGCATAACCCGCAACGCGCCGACAGGCACCGCCTTCACCGTGGGCGTGGTGCGCTCGGTGCTGTGGCCGGGGCAGACATTGGCCGAGCGAGTCACCATGTCCTCGACCACTTGACGATCAGATTGAGCCTGCGCCGAAAAGACAACGGCAGACAAGGCGAGCACTACAAGATTTGACTTCCAGAGCACGCTAAACCTCCTATGGAAAAAATACTCCAACGTTTCGGACCGCCCCCCATGTAAGAACCGTCCGTTGCCAAGGGGCACTCTTCAAGACTACCAAGACATTAGTTTGTTCCACTTGCTGATTGATAACCCTAGCGCTGACTACCGCCGGATCCTGGCATTCAGACATGAAGTTCGTCACCGCAATCGGCAGTAGCAACGCTTCCCGATGCAGCAGGTCGAGAGCCAGGACGATGTCCTTCAAGGAACCACCCGCCCCACCGAACTCTTCAGGCAACCCCATCGACAGCAAGCCTGTATCCACCCAAATATCCCAGAGCTTTTGCGGAAACTCGTTCTTTCTCCCACATTCCGCCACATAGGCGCGGTCTACCCGCTTGATAATGGCATCGCAAATTTCTCTTACAGCGGCCTGGGACTCGGACATGGAATACCTCTTCGAAATTGAGCGTCAAACACCTTGTAAGCCTTGCCCCTTCCTCCTGATGCTTGTGCGGGTTCGCTGATGGCATTTCCGGTAGGCGGAAAAGAGCAGCGACCGTAGGTGTCATGTCCAGGCATGCTCACCGAACATCAAGTGTCTCGAAACAATGGTGACTGGACTCAGTCTGCGCCCTCAGGTCCATCAGCCGTTGTCCGTGATGGAAATAGTTTTTATCTGGACACCAGACTCACGGATGACGGACACCCAGCCTCGGATGCGCGCGTGCATCGGGCGTTCCAACGTGGAAGTTGTCGACGTGAAGTTGTGCTTCCGCCTGATCGGTCAGGTCAAAGATAGGAGCGTGAAGCCAACGTCGGTCGCGCGACCTTTGAACAACGGCGGTTGGCAACTTGTGACTTGCTTGAAGGATTGTGACCAACCTCATTCCCTGTGGGAGTGAGCTTGTCCAGATTCATTAGGTCAGATCAAACGCGAGTGGGCCCTTTTTTTCGCGCTTGGCTTTTTCAAGCCGAGAGGGCTCTGGCGGGAAGTTTTCTCGTTGGCCGTGATCAAAGGCTGGAGTTCACACTTCCGCTGGCCTGGAGCGCTCGACCGATATTCTTCGCTGCTGCCATCGTCAATGACAGCGCTCGGCGTTCGAGTTCTTCAATGGAGCATCGCACTGCTGGCGCTGCGATACTGATTGCCCCAACAGGATAGCCGTCGATATCCAGCACCGGAACGGCCAGGATTCGAAGGCCTTCGGCGAACAGCGAATCAGTAATCAAGTACCCGTCCTTTCGAATTTGCTCCAATACCTCGGAAAGCGGCTTAGCGAGCGTCTTGCTGATGAAGGGCGTGGCTGAAGAACGCGCCTCGATACGCGCCACTTCTTGCTCGGACAGAAATGCCAGGATCGATTGACCAATCGCTGTCTGACAAGCCGGGACGGTCGTCCCGATACGAATATCCACCCCAAGCCGCGTAATGCCGGCCCTCACACGTTCCAGATACAGCACGTCTGCGCCCTGCAGAACGGCGAAACTGGCCGCCTCACTGGTTTCGCTGACGAGCCCCCTCAACACAGGACGGACCAGACTGCGCAGGTCTGTATGGGCAATTGCATGAAAGCCCAAATTGAGGATCTTGAGTGTTAAGGAAAATCGCTTGCTTTCGGGTATTCGTGAGACGTACCCGAGATCTACCAGCGTATTCAGCATGCGGTAGGTGGTACCTGGATCGAGATCGGCTTTTTCAGCGATCTGGCTCAACGTGAGCTCATCGCTTTCCGCAGTGAAGGCTTCCAGAACGCGGAATCCCTTGGCCAGTGACTGAACAGTGCTGCGTTGATTTTTATCTTCGTCAGCGGCGTTCGAGGTTTGGTTTTTTACCGGGGTGCGTGGAGCCATGCTCGATTTCTACCTGATGTGATTTTGTTTTTCGGAATGCGAAAAAAATATCAAAGGAGGATAGCACTCGAAGAAGGTTTGTCCCACCTCGGATTCAGGCTGCCTGAGGAAGGCATGAAAAAAATAATGACGAACGGAGCCCAAAAAAAGGTTGGGCTCTGAAGAACAGTGGTGGTACTGTATTTGAAAAGAAGAAAAAATTTTCGCAATCCGAAAAATAAAAAGGTGCGAATAGAAATGAAAGCCACTGCTCAGCAATATGCCCGCTCCGCCGGTGCCAGATTCCATGATCAAGGCACTCGTGTTGAAGCCGGTCTCTCTGTGATCCGCTCATGGGGGGCGCCCGTTGCGATAGGTTCGTATCCTCGGCTCACTCTCATTTGCGCTCAATTCAACAACGCGGCCTCCCTTGATGAAGCGCGTTACTTCGATCATGCCGATATTGTGCACTGGGAGCTTTTAACGCCCCCCTTGAGTCACCCTTTCAATTCATCATTTAAACAACTTTCCGGCCATTTCCACTGCCGGCGTGGTTTCGTCTATCAAGTGGGCGTTTCCGAAAAACTGATGATCTAGTAATAAACATTGGGCTGGCGCTGACCAGCTCAAACGGCTACGCCATTGCACTGTGTTCCTCACTGCGAGCTTCGTTCGCCCCGAATAACGCAAACAATAATAAAAGGAAGAGCCATGTTGATGCAGAAAGTTGAAACTGAGCCCTCGCCAGAGAAGATAAATAGCCAAGCGAATATTAGTGCTCGCCTAGAACGGCTTCCCATTACCAGGCAAGTGTTTTGGGCCAGGAATATTATTGGCGCCGCAACATTTTTTGATGGTTACACAGTCATTGCCATCGCCTACGCGATGCCGGTTCTGGCCAAGGAGTGGAGTCTTAGCGGCACGCAGATCGGCATGATCCTTTCTGCCGGTTATTTGGGACAGCTGTTCGGTGCTTTGATCTTTGGATGGCTGGCCGAAAGAATCGGACGCATGAAGGTCCTGACATTCACCATTTTGCTGTTTGTTTCGATGGACGTGGCCTGCCTGTTTGCGTCCAGCGCCGCGATGATGATCGCTTTCAGGTTCATACAGGGCATCGGTACGGGAGGTGAAGTACCGGTGGCAAGCGCATATATCAATGAGCTGATCGGATCTAAGAAACGAGGGCGATTCTTTCTTTTATATGAAGTCATGTTTCTGCTGGGACTGGTAGGGGCCGGGATTATCGGCTACTTCCTCGTACCGATGTACGGCTGGAAAGCGATGTTCGCGGTAGGCTTGGTCCCTGCGATACTGTTGATCCCGCTTCGCTTCTTCCTGTTTGAATCGCCGCGCTGGCTGGCGTCCAAGGGTCGTCTGGACGAGGCTGACCGGATTGTCACTCGCCTCGAACACAGCGCTGTTAAAGCCGGCAAGACGCTGCAACCTGCAGTCGAAGTCCCGCAAATGCATGGGATAAATAACAAAGGCGGCTGGAGAGAGCTTTTCAAAGGCATCTATTTCAAGCGCTCACTCGTTATTTGGGCAATGTGGTTTGGCTCCTATATGGTCGCTAACGGACTTATTACCTGGTTGCCGACGCTCTATCGTCAACATTTTCATCTGCCACTCGAAACCAGCCTGGCCTATGGCTTCATGACCTCAGCCGCAGGTGTTGTTGCCGCCGTGATATGTGCGTTGCTGATTGATAAAGTGGGCCGACGTCGCTGGTATATGGGCGCCTTGTTCCTCGCAGCCATACCGCTGGCAATATTGGCAACGACAGGTGCAACTGCGCCGATCAAGATATTGGTGCTGGCAGGACTGGGATATGCATTTGTCCAGACAGTGACGTTCTCACTCTACCTTTATTCGGCAGAACTTTATCCTACTCGTCTAAGAGCCTTAGGTACGGGTGTAGGCAGTGCTTGGCTAAGATTGGGTTCAGCACTGGGACCGATCATTGTAGGCTACACCGTTTCTGGCTTGGGTGTTCAATATGTGTTCGGCATCTTTGCGATCGTCTTATTGATGACAGCAGTGATCACTGCTTCTTTCGCCATTGAAACCAAAGGCCGAATTCTGGAGGACCTTTCGCCATAATCTTCCACGCTAAATAGTTCAATCGACGGTACCTGACTCAGTAGTAAACCCAGAACACATCAGAGTGTGTTTTGCGCCCGCGCATGCGTTAGTTGCGAAACTTAACTAAACCAGAGGTAATGAAATGAGCACTAAAAACACTATCGACCTTAAAGGCCTCGTTCCTGCTCCTGTCACGCCGTTCACTCGTGATGGCGAGGTTGATTACGCAGCTATTCAGAAACTGGGTGCCTGGCTTGGCAGCTTTGAAGGTGTAAAAGGGTTGGTTGTTCTGGGCCACGCAGGTGAAGGCACCTTCCTGACCCAGGCAGAACAAGGGCGCGTCATCCAGGCTTTCAAGGAGTCGGTAGGCGGTCGGCTGCCAATCATCGCCGGCATCACGGGCGAAGGTACTCATGTTGCCGCTGAAGAGGCTAAGCGCGCCGTCGCCAACGGTGCTGCTGCCGGCCTGGTTTATCCCTCCCACGGCTGGCTGCGTTTCGGTTATCAGAAAGGCGCGGCTCAGGACCGCTATAAAGCGATCTATGAAGAAAGCGGTATGCCATTGATCCTGTTCCAGTACCCAGACGTGACCAAGGCGACCTACGACCTGGAAACTCAACTGGAAATTGCCCAGCAGCCTGGCGTGTTTGCCATGAAGAACGGTGTTCGCAACATGCGTCGTTGGGACACCGAAATCCCGGTCATCCGTCGTGAGGTTCCCGATCTGCAAATCCTGACCTGCCATGACGAATACTTGCTGCACACCATGTTTGACGTGGACGGCGCACTGGTCGGCTACGGCAGCCTGACTCCAGAGCCGCTGATCGAACTGATCGCCGCCGGCAAGCGTCGCGACTACCCGGCTGCTCGTGCCATTCACGACAAACTGCTGCCGGTCACTCGTAATGTCTACCACCGTGGTTCCCACATGGAGGGCACCGTGGCCCTGAAGCATGGCCTGGTTGCCCGTGGCATCCTGGATCATGCCACCGTCCGCTCCCCGCTGCTGCCGCTGGCCGAGGGTGCCGATAAGGAAATCGCTGACGCGCTGCGCAGCGCTGGCCTGATCTGATCCTGAGCCAAGCCGGCGCCGTGCTTTGAAGGCGCCGGCTTTCAGGTGAAGTACATACCAAGGGTTTGTTCATCAGGCCCTTGGCAACACTCGATTCGGATATTTCTCCACCTACGCTCGACGATCCGTTTTCCCGGGACAGCGGCATTTCGCCCGCTCGACTCGTGATGACAGCCCGACATTGCCCTTCAATAAAAACAACAGGGGACAGGTCTTGAACATTCACACTAATCGCGCAACTCGTGTGCTTTTCATTCCAGCGCTAGTTTTACCTTTCAATGCATTGGCTCAGGGTTTGGTGGATGACACCACCGCCACTCTGAACTTCAGGAACTTCTTTTTCGAGCGAAACTTCACTGCACCAGATGTTGCGCAAAGCCAGGCCCGTGAGTGGACGCAAGGTTTCATCTTCGACCTCAAATCCGGCTTTACCCAGGGGACTATGGGGTTTGGGGTTGACGTGCTTGGGAAATATGCAGTGAAGCTTGATGGCGGCTCAGGAAGGTATGGCGCGCTGCTGCTGCCAAAGGATGCTGATGGTGATCCTGCGGGAAGTTTCGGGAGACTTGGCGTTGCGGTTAAAGCGAAGCTCTCGAATACGGAATTAAAGGTCGGCGAATGGATGCCCAATTTCCCCATTGTCACCGTGGATGATTTCCGCGCATTGCCACAGACATTTCGTGGTGCCCAGATTGCCTCGCAAGAGATCAAAAACTGGTCTTTTTATGCAGGTGAGTTGAGCAAAACCAGCTTGCGCAACGACTCTTCCATGGAAGACCTTTCGTTTGGATCGGCTCGATCAGACGCCTTCGATTTTCTCGGTGCCGACTACCGTTCTACGTCCAAAAATACCACCGTAAGACTTTGGTCTGGCGAGTTGAAAGACATCTATGAACAGCACTACCTCGGACTGAACCAAAAATGGCCACTGACTGAAAGGGTATCGGTTAACGCCAATCTAGGCTTTTTCTGGGGCAAAGACTCAGGAAGTGCGAAGGCAGGTCAATTGGATAACCGCACCGCTTCAGCTCTGTTGAGCCTCAACCTCGCTGAGCATGCGATAAGCTTGGGGCTGCAAAATGTCTCGGGGGATACCGGTTGGATGCGCATCGGCGGGACCGGCGGAATCTATCTGGCCAACAACACCTTCAATCATGCGTTCGACAACCCCCGTGAACGTTCCTGGCAAGTGCGCTATGACCTCAATTTCGTAGGCTACGGCGTTCCCGGTTTGAGTTTCATGACGCGTTACGTTCATGGTGACAACGTGGAACTGAAAAATGTCGATGATGGTTCAGAGTGGGTACGAGAATCCGAGCTCGGCTATGTGGTTCAAAGCGGAACTCTCAAGTCTTTATCTGTTCGTTGGCGAAATTCCAGCGTTAGGCGAAATTACAATGCCAGTGATTACGATGAAAACCGCTTGATACTCAGCTACCCGTTAAACATTCTCTGAAAGGCAAGTGTCCGCGCATGGCGGAACCCTGACTGGACAGCACTTTCGGCAGCACCCGTTTAAAGGGTTCGTCCGGCAGCGAGGTGTTGAAAGGCTTGGGTACCGATGAAATCCTGCGCGGCCTGGCTGGTGAAGATGTGCTGCAAGGTAATCTCGCCAGCGACTTGCTCTCCGGCGGTGCGGGAAACGACGTATTCCGCTATGCCAGCGTGGCAGAGAGTTCGCACCGCTGACGGCAGTGACAGTGACAGTGACAGTGACCGCATACTCGATTTCAATCCTGCCGAGGATCGCATCGACCTGTTAGCACAGCAGCCCCTGGCTTGGGCTCGAAAGCCGGCACGGTGCGCTGCTCAAGTGGCAGGCACTTCGGGGTTCCATTCGAATACGCCAACTCTGCCGTAGAACACAGCCGGCGCGTTGGCGTCGAGGCGCCGGTCGGGACACATGACCAGGCCGCGGTCAAGCATAACCCGCAACGCGCCGACAGGCACCGCCTTCACCGTGGGCGTGGTGCGCTCGGTGCTGTGGCCGGGGCAGACATTGGCCGAGCGAGTCACCATGTCCTCGACCACTTGACGATCAGATTGAGCCTGCGCCGAAAAGACAACGGCAGACAAGGCGAGCACTACAAGATTTGACTTACAGGGCACGCGAAACCGCCTATGGAAAAAAATACTCCAGCGTTTCGGACCGCCCCCATTGAGGTGGTCGAGTCTGCGCTGCGTCGCTGGGTGAGCCAGCTCCAGCAGGAGCGCAATGGCGTAACGCCTCAGAGCAACGCCCTGACGCCCGAGCAGCAGAAAATCCAGGGGCTGGAAGCCCGGATCGCCCGTCTTGAGCGGGAGAAATCCATTTTAAAAAAGGCTACCGCGCTCTTGATGTCAGAAGAGTACGAGCGCATGCGCTGATTGATCAGCTCAATGCCCATGAGCCGATCGAGTTGCTGTGCGAAGTGTTCGAGATACCTCGCTCGTGCTATTACGACCATTGCCTGCAACGCCGAGCCCCAAACGCTGAGCGGATTCGTCTACGCAGCCGGGTCAATGAACTGTTCGGGCAAAGTCGAGGCGCAGCCGGCAGCTGCAGTATCGTGTCGATGATGCAGGAGGATGACGAGCAAATCGGTCGGTTCAAGGTGCGTGGCCTGATACGGGAGCTGGGATTAATCAGCAAGCAACCGGGCTTGCATGCTTATAAAAAGGCAACAGGGGCGCGGCCTGATATTCCGAATATTTTGAATCGAGAGTTCGATGTACCCGCACCCAATCAGGTCTGGTGTGGCGACATCACCTACGTCTGGGCGCAAGGAAATGGCATTACCTGGCAGTGGTTATGGATCTTTATGCGCGTCGGATTGTGGGTTGGGCGTTTTCGAACAAGGCGGATACGGACTTGGTGATCAAGGCGCTGGACATCGCTTATGAGCAACGCGGCAAGCCTCAGGGCCTGCTGTTTCACTTCGATCAGGGCGCCCAATATGGGAGCCGACAGTTTCGCCAGCGGCTTTGGTGATACCGCATACGCCAGAGCATGAGTCGCCGAGGTAATTGCTACGACAACTCGCCGATGGAGTGTGTATTCCGCAGTTTGAAAACTGAGTGGATACCGACCGTGGGCTACATGACGGCCCAAGAGGCTCAGCGGGATTTCAGTCATTATCTGATGCATCGTTACAACTGGATTCCGCCACACCAGTTCAATGATGGACTGGCACCCGCTCAGTACGAGAAAAAACCTTAACGTCGTGTCCGGGATTAGTTGTCCACTACAAATAACACCGCCGAGCGTACGATCCGGCCCTTCGTCATCGGAAGGAAGAACTGGTTGTTCAGCGATACGCCCAAAGGCGCGATGGCGAGTGCTCACCTCTACAGCCTGGTCGAGACCGCCAAAGCCAACGGCCAAGAGTCTTATGCGTGGCTGCACCACGCACTCGAACTCCTGCCACAGGCATCCTCGGTCGAAGATTACGAAGCCCTGTGGCCGTGGAACTGCAAGCCTCGAGCCCACAGCTAAACGCGTCGCCCACTTTTGACTAGGTGGGGTTTATGGAGCTCTTACAATCGATCTGGCGCTTGGCAGCTACAAGCGTGTTCTCAAGCAAACAAGCGATGGTCATAGGCCCAACCCCACCTGGCACAGGAGTGATGGCGCCAGCGCGTTCACATGCACCATCGAAATCTACGTCGCCGACCAACCGGGTACGGCCGTCCTCGAGAGCGATTCTAGATATCCCGACATCGACGACTGTGGCACCTGACTTGATCCAACTGCCTGAGATCATCTGCGGCACCCCGGTTGCCACAACCAAGATATCCGCCTCACGACACCGCTCTCGTAGATCTATAGTCTTGCTGTGAGCAATCGTCACCGTACAGCGTTCCTTCAATAGGAGCCGAGCCATTGGCTTGCCTACGATATTGGAGGCTCCTACAACCAGAGCATTCAATCCCGCAAGCTCGGTCCGAACATGTTTGATAAGCAGCATCACGCCCGCGGGCGTGCAAGGCACAATCGACTCCAAGCCAGCAGCCAATCGACCCGTGTTGGTAACAGTGAAACCGTCAACGTCCTTATTGGGGTTGATCCGTTCGATTACTCGATTCACATCAATCCCTTTAGGCAAAGGTAACTGCACGAGGATTCCATGCACAGACTCGTCGTCATTGAGATTATCAATACGACCCAGCAACTCCTCTTCTGTTACATCAGCAGGCAAACGAAATTCGAAAGAGTGCATACCCACAGCCTCGGTCGCGATTACCTTGTTCCGGACATATACTTCGCTCGCCGGATCGCCACCTACGAGAACAACGGCTAAACCAGGTGCGTAACCGTATTGATCTGCGAAATCACGTACCCCGAGTGCAACCTGCTCACGCAATCGCAACGCCGCAGCCTTTCCATCAATCAATTGAGCTGACATATATTGTCATTCCACCCGTTGTCACTGGAGCCGTTCAAGTACGGCGGTTGTCGGTCTTGTAAGGCGCCGGTGCGATAGTGGCACGAATCGGAAGCTGCGGCTCGCCTGGGTTCCCCCAAACAACGATGACCTCTGTTCCAACGGCTGCTGATGCGACATCAATGACACAAAGAGAAAGCATTTCGCGGAAGAAGTAGCTGTAACCCCGCGAAGTCGATACTCCCACTTCACGCCCGTTAAGCAGAACCTTATCGGCGTACATGAATCCTCGCTGATCACGTGGCAGCTCCATGAATGCGTAGGGGTCACCTTTTTTGAACAGAGAGGCGAACACTTGGAGGACGTCATCCGGATTCCAAAGCAAGGTCCGAATTACACGGCGTGGATTTGCGACTTCGGCTTCCAAGGCATGGCGGCCAATGAAGTCATGGTCAAACTTCACGTTGCGGCCCCAACCTAGCTCTACGGGGCTGCGGTACCAAGCACTCACATCGTCTGCTTCGAAGCTACCAGCGACATTAAAGGTTGACGCGAAAGCCGGCAGGTTGGCCTCAAACTCCGCGCGATACTCAGCCATGTCCTCACTGAAGATGGCTGGCAAATAATCGGTGATGATGGTTGGAAAACACGCTTCCAGATGGTTAATGAATGCCGCTCGGCCGCCTAACTTACGCATATCGAACTCTTGGCCTGCCTGCCAAACGGCCTCATACACTTCGTCTGCATATTCGGCCGGACCTTGAAGCTCAACACCAGGCTCTCCCGACATGCCCTGACGCAACGCATACACGTCGTGCCCGGCGATATTGACTACTTGCGAATGCATGAATTTGATCTCATGCAGAGAGACGCCTGTGAGCCTAGCAATCACAGCCGCCGCATGTGGGCCGGCAATCTGAAAATTGAAGCCGTTCACTACTTCCGAAGTAACTCGATAATTACCCTTGCGCAAGTGGAAATCCATAAGGAATCCACCACGACCGAAAAGCATATAATCGTCTTCCCCCCAACGACTTAAAATACCTTCGTGGATTACCTTACCGTCTTGATTGCAATGGGTCACATGCTTTGACTGCATGACGTCGAATTTAGCGAAGCTATTAATTGATGTATCGGAAAACAACCTCAGCACATCGGGCCCACGATAACGTCGCTGCCAAAGGAAAGACCAATCGCCGATATAGCAATTGTTTTTCCAAGACATACTTTCATCCAGCCAGTCGGTGTACTCCGGCATTCCCCATCGAGAAGTAAAGTAACCTTCTGGGGTTTTTCTGAAATTCTTCGGCAGCACGTTGCTTCTCCTTGTACTACGATTTTTCTTAAGGATTTAACCTTCAAAAATGATCGTTTTACGCCCATTAGGGATTACGCGATCTTCAAGATATGCGCGGACAGCACGAGCCAATACACGGCGCTCAATATCTCTGCCCTTACGCACCAAATCATCTGCAGAGTCGCGATGAGAAATACGCTCTACGTCTTGCTCAATGATCGGCCCCTCATCAAGGTCCGCAGTGACGAAGTGGGACGTTGCACCAATGAGTTTCACGCCCCGTTCATGAGCCTGGTGATATGGCCTGGCGCCTTTGAAGCCGGGGAGGAAGCTGTGATGAATGTTGATACAACGCCCTTCAAGCTTTCTCGATAGGTCGTCGGAGAGAATTTGCATGTAACGAGCCAGTACAACGAGATCAGTTTTGGTCGATTGAACGAGTTCCCAGAGCTTTGTCTCTTGGTCGACCTTTGTCTCCGGTGTGACAGGCAGGTAATAAAATGTGATGCCCTGCAAATCTACTCCGCGATACCGCTCCTGAGGGTGATTCGCCACTACTGCGGAGATCTCCATTGGCAACTCGCCAATCCGGCTCCGATAAAGTAGGTCTCGTAAACAATGGTCAAAACCGGAAACCAGCAGCATCACGCGCTTGCGCTCTGTCTGAGCACGCAATGACCAATCCATGTTGTTGCGATCAGCAATGGGGGCGAAACCTTCCTTGATTTCAGAAAGCGAGAGGACAACCTGAGGGTCCAGGGCGTCGAAAACCACTCGCATAAAAAAACGATTGGTGTCGATATCATCGAACTGTTGCGCATCAAGAATGTTGCAACGCTGCTCAAACAAATAGCTAGAAACAGCAGCAACAATGCCCGCCTTGTTCGGACAAGAGAGCAACATAATATATTTTTCGCCATTCAATTTGGCACCTCCAAATCACCAACCTATAAATAAAACTACGAAAGCGCACCCTTGAGCCGATCTTCTAATTTGCAAACATGCAAATCGTCGATCAGACAAACTCAATCAACGCGGCACACCCATAAAAAATCATTATCAAGCATTAAAAACCGACATAAACATTAGTTACGGAAAGTTCGGCCACCCCGTAAAACCCAGTGGCAGGCTTACACATGGGTAGTGGGGGTTCAGGCACTCCGCACCTCTAGAGACAGGTTCTTTTCGGGTTAGCAAAATACCTACCGATCCAAGAACGAAAAAAGTGACAAAGAACACTACGACGATCTTTTTTGTTATTTTCATCTCACCGCTCCACCAGAGAAGAATCTCAGTCTTTATTTGATCCTTTCTGAGGCAGGTTTGAACCTATCTTTCGAAAGGCGAGCTACCAAGACTCTCTCCTGAACAAGGCTGGATACTGATGAGAAGTAGGCTTTATCCATGAGGATAACAGCGGATCCAGAACGTCCGTCCTTGGACAAACGCCAAGGGAAACACCAACCACTCAAGATCCAACCGATCTGGCGGCCGGATCGGAGCACCGTTTACTTGTCGAGGTTTGCTTTTCATTGGCGCCGGATATGGCTAGGCGACCGTAAGACCGCCATCCACTGCGAGAACATGGCCAGTGACGAAGGAAGCACCATCTGAAGCCAGCCACGCGATCGCAGTAGCAACCTCCGATGAATGAGCAATCCTCCCCATTGGCACCATGTTGGCAATATCATCAAGTGCGATATGCCCACCCACCATCCTGTCCAACAGACCAGTGCGCACCGGACCAGGGGCAACCGCGTTAATGCGGATGCCGCATCTTCCCTGCTCGACTGCTGCTGCTTTGGTTAACCCTGCGATGGCATGTTTGCTCGCGCTGTACATCGCAACGTTGGAGATAGCGCGAAGGCCCGCACTGGAGCCTGTATTGACAATGATGCCCCCTCCCTGTGTATGCATATGCAGAATCTGGTACTTCATGCCATGCCAGACCCCCTTCAGATTGATGTCCATAATACGCTGGCAATCTTGCGCAGAAAGTGTTTCAACGGGGCCAAAAGGCCCCTCGATTCCGGCGTTGTTAATCGCAATGTCGATTCGGCCCCAGCGCTCAACCGTCGCTCGAATGAGCATTTCGATTGCGGTCTCATCTCGAACATCAACTACCAGGAATGCGATATCGCCAATGAGTTCCGATAAAACTTGGTTACCCTGCTCTTCATCGATGCCTGCCATCATTACTCGAGCCCCAGCTCCTGCAAAAAGCTCCACGGTTGCCAGCCCAATACCTGAGGTGCCACCAATCACCAGCACCACCTTGCCGGAGAAGTCGAACGTTATGTTGCTCATACTTGCTCCTTCAGTAAGTGACGACTTGGCTTGTCAGCCTCCTGTTTGCGCGCTGGCTGAAAAACCTCATCTTTATTTTTCGCGCCTGGCAGGAGGAACGCCGCCAAACTGGGGAGCAGAATCAGGGCCCCAAACATATTGACCAAGAACATGAACGCTAGCAGCAAGCCCATATCTGCTTGGAACTTGATCGGTGAAAACATCCAGGTAGCTACACCCGCAGCCAAGGTCAGGCCAGTCAGCATGACCACCCGCCCAACAAACAGCAGCGATCTGGCATACGCCTCGGAAAGCGTAGCTCCGGCGCGCTGACAAGCTAATGTGACGCTGAGAAT
Organism: Pseudomonas sp. NFACC37-1; assembly: GCF_900101575.1. Lineage (NCBI taxonomy): Bacteria > Pseudomonadati > Pseudomonadota > Gammaproteobacteria > Pseudomonadales > Pseudomonadaceae > Pseudomonas > Pseudomonas sp. NFACC37-1. The sequence continues at coordinate 40,852 of NZ_FMUZ01000033.1, forward strand.
ATAAAGTGCATAGTCGATACCGATACCCACACCCAAAGCCGTTACTGGCAATGTCGCAACCTTGAGCCCGATACCTAGGACCACCATCAGTGCTTCAGCCAAAATACTGGTCAACAGTAGAGGTAGTACGGCAACAAGTACCGCACGCCATGAGCGGAATGCGAGCAAACTGAGTAGAACCACTGCCGTATACACACCAAACAACATCAGGTAGTTGTTGTGCTTGACCACCTGATTGGTTGCGGCTTCAATGCCGGCAGTTCCAGCAGCCAAGAGAAACCTCACATCGTCGGTGTTGTGCTCCTGTGCAAAACGTTCGATCTCTGAAACGACACCCTGCAATGTGGCAGCTCGGTGATCCGCCAAATAAACATACAAAGAGAGCAAATTGCAGTCTTCGTTGAATAAGCCCCTAGGGGCCTGCGTAACAATGGAGTTGAGCACACGCTGATTAGGTACGATTTCTGCCCATTTAAAGCTGCCCTCGTTGAAGGCGGAACCCAACTGCTTCGCCAGGTCGGCGAAAGAGTTGCTGAGCACCACACCTGGCTGCTGCTCCAACCGCTGCTGCAGCGCACGCATTTTCACCAAGGTCCCGTAATCAGCGCACTTGTCAGTGGGCGTAGTAATCATGACCGCCAACAGGTCGCTACTTGTCGCGTAATTCCTGGTCAGATAGTCATTGTCACGATTGTAAGTAGAGTCGGCACGTAGCTCTGGTGCCCCCGCATCCAGATCACCAATTTGAAGGTGAGTGGAAATGGCTGCTCCACCAACAGCCAGTGCAATTGCGACAGCTATCGCATACGCCGCCCAACGACGTTGGGTGAAAAGGTCAAGGAAACGCCAGAATCCGCTGGGCGCCCCCGATGCAGCTTGCTCCTGGGCCAACGCTCGGGTAGCCGCCCGTTTATTCACGCCGGTGTAAGTCAGAAGAATTGGCAGCAAAATCAGATTGGTAAAAATTAGAATCGCTACGCCGATACTCGCCGTGATCGCCAGTTGGCGAATTGCCTCAATGTTCACCAACATCAGGACCGCGAAACCGACAGCATCACAAACGAGGGCGGTAAACCCCGCCATAAACAAACGGCGAAACGTATTACGGGCTGCATCCACGCGGTGCATGCCACGACCGATATCCTGCATCACTCCATTCATCTTCTGCGCACCGTGGCTCATACCGATGGCGAAGATGAGGAAAGGCACCAATATCGAATAGGGGTCCAGCCGAAAACCAATCATTGGCAGCAGTCCAAGCTGCCATACCACGGCGATCAATGAGCAGGCTACGACAATCGCAGTACTACGCAGGCAACGGGTAAACCAAAACACCATTGCCGTAGCGATGGCCACCGCGATACCGAAGAAAATAAGGATTTGCAGCAGGCCATCTATCAGGTCACCCATGACCTTGGCAAATCCGACGATGTGGATACTTATTCCGTCTTTCTGGTACTTGGCACGGATAGCCTCAAGACGCTGGGAAAGCACTCCGTAATTGAGTGCTTGTTCGGCCTGAGCATCGTAGTCCAACAGCGGAACAACAATCGTGCTAGAACGGAAATCTGAGGCAACAAGCCGCCCGACAATTGCGGATCGCATGATATTAGTCCGTAGTTCTTCCATGCTGGACTTAGATCCATCGAAGGAGTCAGGCATGACGGGGCCGCCGTCAATCCCCTCTTCCGTTACGGCCATCCAACGAACGCCACGCGTCCAAAGAGATTGGACATACGAGCGCTCTACGCCCGGCAGAAGAATCAGCTCATCATTGACCTTCTGCAGAGTGTCCAGATATTTCGGGTCGAGAACACTTCCATTGTCGGTGGCAACGATGACTCTCAGACTATTGCCCAACCCTTTGAGATCATCCTCATGGGAAAGATAGTTTTGAATGTACGGGTGATCATTTGGGATCACTGCCTTGAAACTTGCGTTGAGTTCCAGATGTCGCGTCTGGAAAGCGAGAAATAATGTTACCAATAGGCACAGAAGCACTATCAAACCGCGGCGACTAAATAGTACCCGCTCCAGAAAAGTCCCTGCTGCGGGGTCAAAAGGCTCATTTGAGTTTTGAATTTCAACTTTCATTGTGCGGACTCCCCTGCAGACAGACTTAGGGTCTGCACCCCACTCGGGCCAACTAACAACAATTGATCGTCGTTTACTTGGATTGCTTCGGCAGCTGGCGCAAGCTGTTTATTTAGGGCACGAAAATCATCGGAGCGCTGATTTCCCATGACAACCTGACCATTTTCAGCCAGGAGAAGAATGCGCCCATCTTTCAGAACCAAGCCGCCCTGAATAGATGCGGAAGTCCCTGTTTCAAACTGCTGCCAGCTTTCGCCCCGATCAAAGGATCGAATGGCACTCCCCCGCAGACCAAACGCCACCGAGGCGCTATCACCCATAACGACCCCAAATAGGGTACCGGAATATGGCTGATCGATAGCTTGATAAGCCCCGTTACCGAGGCGGCGAAGCAGCAGGCCTTGCTCACCTACCACCAGATCTTGCCCTCTTAGCGACGTGCTGCTGTAGTAATGGAGCGAACCCGAGTTGAAATCCTCGGTTTGTAATGGCAACCAAGTTTTACCTCCATCGAGGCTACGTAATGCAATGCCAAAAGCACCAAAAATGGTGATCCGCTGGGTATCCTCCACCTGCATAGTAAGAAAGGGTTTGTCTGGGCCGTCCTGTACCAGCAACTCAGCTTGATGAAGGAATTTTAAAGCACGCTCATCTTGATCGCCTTTTAGTGAGACTTCGCGCTGGGCCTGCTCCAGAAACAACTGGGCAACCCTCATGCCATCGAGCTGAACCTCCCAATTCTCGCCGCCGTCTGCAGTGTGCAAAACCACGCCGAGGTGACCGATAACCCAACCTTCCTTGGTAGTAGCAAACCGAACTTGGGTAAGAAGAACGTTTACAGGGACTTCAGCTTGGCGCCAGGTCTTACCGATGTCGTCGGAAAGAATCACTCGCCCATTTTCACCCACAGCGACAAGACGATCGCCCGCTCTTGCTACGCTGAGCAGGTATCCATTTTCCGGATGATTGACTACAACACTTGGCTGCTTCAACACTTCGGGCAACGAGAGCACATCTGCGTGTGCGAAATATCCCAAACCACTCAGCAAGAATGCTGTCGCGATTCGTCCTGCTTTTTTCTCAACCATACAATTCACCGATGAGAAAGTAACTGCAAAGCAGCGACGCGGAGCGCCGCTGCCCTCCAACTCAAACCTTCTTCTTAACGAAGAGCGTCCTGAGTTAATGCTTCAGCGGTGAAATAAGAACGTGGACGAGGCTCGACAGGGGTATAGTTTTTGACGTAACCAGCAACCGTGTAGGCGCGTTGCTGGAAGTCCAGGCTTTGGTATGGAAGAGTCACTACACCCGGCAGATCGTAACTTACCGCAGTGTAACCAATGCCACCGCGCCACAGCTTACCCTGAGCATCGTAAAGGTCAGAGGCTACGATGTTCCAGCTGTCCTCATCCATATAGACCTTGCGCTTAGGTGCAGCATTGCGCTTTCCGTCCTTAAGAATGCCTTCCACTTCCCATACCCGATGCAGTTCCCAGCGAACGACAGACGGATCCACAAAGTTAGCGCCCAACGTTTTCTCCGGATCGGAAGCGAGCAATGCGTTGGTGTTGTATGGAATGTACATTTCACGCTTGGTTACCAGCTTCCAATTGTACTGCTCAGGTGACCCGAAAAAGCCGTATGACTCATCAAACTGCGCGAGACCTGAAATATAGAAGTTTGGCGTGTCAAACTGCACGTTCGGAAGTTTACGAACGCGTCGTTGGCCTGGCATGTACTGCCAAGAACCTGGCTGGTGGGCTTCGTAGTCGCTTGGAAACAGGCCAATCAAAGCTTCACCAGCGCTACGTCCTGGGGCAGTAGTTTTTGCACGATGCCACCACCACCAACCATCAAAATCTTTCTCACCACCAGGCAATGAGTAACGGTAGAACTCGTTGATGTCGATTACGGATGTCAAAGAGCGACGGCCACTGCCATCGGCCATGTAGAGCCGGTAGACGGTATCTACCGCGGTCCCCTTCCAGGAAAGAAAGTGGTTCCATAGCACTTCACTACCCGTCTTTGGGATCGGGAATGGAGTGCCGCCGTACGCGTTCTCGATGGCCAATCCATCTTTAGCCGAGCTCGCGCTAACAGCGTTTTTCGCCGCGTAGTCGTAGAACCACTGAGGAGCAGACGCCGTACGGTGTGTGTCGTAAACATCTACTTGATAGCCAGGATAATTCTTAAGCATGTAGTACACGCTGTCGGAAAGCTTCGGCTTGTACTGATCGGCATTAGCAGCAGTGATCTGAAATTTTAACTTTTCATCTGGAAATGGAAGCGGGGAGAACGACCCTGGCTGGTGTCCAGCTGGCTTTTGCTGGTATCCACCGGTCCACTTAGGGATGGTACCGTCAGCATTTCCTGCCATCTCTGCGCCAACGGGTGTCAACGTGGTACCCAGTTGCTTAGCTTGCTCGGGGCTGACAGCAGCATAAGCACCGCTGGCCATACAAAGCGGAAATAGCAGCAGCAAAGCCATCTTATTCTTGTTCATGCGTATGGTTCTCTTGTTGTTATTACAGAGGCTGGTTCCGGCACCGTCGCGAAAATGGCAGCCGCAATGCATGCGACGCTTTAGACTTGACCGACCTTTCCATTCCAAGCCGCTAAATCCGCAGGCGCGATATTGCTCCTGTGATATCGGCCAAGAAGCATTTAGGCCGCTTAACGCTTTCTTACGGACAGACCGATGACTAAACCTATTTCCGCCGCCGCGTACGCACACCTATCGAAAGATAGAGGGCCGTCATGAAACGCTTAGCTATCTTTAGGTAGGAGCAGAAACGCGTCAGTGATTCCAAAATAAAAATGGAAAGATGAATTTTCACCACGACATCGCATAGAAAAGTGTCAATCTAGGATCCTTTATGAGCGATAAGATTACTGGCCTCACCAACGACGTTATAAAACAGATGGCTGGCACGCCCTCGCTACGTTTGCGAGAAATCATGGAAAGCGCCGTACGCCACCTTCACGCATTCGCTAACGAGGTTCAACTGACACCGGAAGAATGGATAGCAGGTATTTCATTTCTCACAGAAACCGGTCAAATGTGTAACGCCAACCGACAAGAATTCATCTTGCTTTCGGACACCCTCGGCCTTTCAAGCCTTGTAAATTTGCTGCACGACCAAGATGGTCTTTCCCAAGCGACAGAAAGCAGCGTGCTTGGCCCCTTCTTTCGGGAGAACGCTCCGTCGCTCGGCCATGGGGAATCCATTGCCAAACCCGGCAATGAAGGTGTCGCAGTCTCCTACTATGGACAGATAACCGATACCGACGACACTCCGATAGCCGACGCAAACATACAGATTTGGCAGACTGACTCAGAGGGCCGGTACGACATCCAGCTTCACGGCCAGGAGGTAATGGATATGAGGGGCAGCTTCACCAGTGACTCGGATGGCTGGTATCGAGCACGCAGCGTGTTACCGAAGAGTTATCCACTACCCGAAGACGGTCCAGTGAGGCGCATGCTCACAGTCCAGGAACGACACGGATATCGACCGGCACATATCCACTTCCTTATTAGCGCACCAGGCTATAAAGAACTTGTGACGGCCTTGTATCTCGAGGGGGACCCGTATCTCCAGTCTGACACCGTGTTCGGCGTTACCACTTCAAAGCTCATTGTCACGCCGAGCCGGGACGAGATGGATCCACTTTCTGGGCTCTCTTCGATTCGCTATGACTTCAAATTGGCAAAAGGAACAGCTGATGCCTGCAGAGTGGGTGCTGACGTGTCCAAGATACACATTCAGTAACTCTTGTTCTTACCGATTACCGTCGGGGTTTGGGCACCACTCGGTGCCCCTTTTTGCATGATGTGATCAGATCTGAAACCGCCGGACCCACTGACTCAATTCAACGCTAAGGTTCTTCAGTACCTTACTGTAATGACCGCTTTCACGCGCGCTCAACGCCCCCACCTGCGCCTCATCACGAACGCGCAGCACACTTCGACTAACCTGCTCCGCAACATTGCTTTGCTGGACGGCAGTCGTAGCAATCTGTTCACTCATTTCACCTATCAATGAGGCAGATTCGGTAATGGCACGAAGCGCTGTATCAGCGAGTCCTGCCTGATCGACAGCCTGACGAGCTTGGCCAAGACAGTTCTCACTATGGGATAGCGCCTGTCGCGTGAGCGCCTGCAGCGACTCGATCGTTAAAGCAATCTCCATGGTGGCGCCTTGGCTGCGTTTAGCCAATGCGCGCACCTCGTCCGCCACCACTGCGAACCCCCTTCCCTGCTCGCCCGCCCTGGCGGCCTCAATGGCAGCATTCAAAGCTAATAAGTTTGTCTGCTCTGCTACGGATCTAATAACATCAAGAATACCGCCAATACGATCACTTTCCAGTGTGAGGTCAACCATGCTAGCCCGAGTTGCTGTCACCCCTTCTGCGAGGCTATCAATACTTTCAACGGCGTCGGCCACAAGTTTGGCCCCCGAACGAGCCTGGTGCTCTGCTTGCCGTACCGCTTCAGAGGCACGTTGAGTGTGCCCCGCGACATCACGGACACTGGCAGCCATCTCGATCATAGCCGAAGCACTTTTCTCGGACTCTTCAGTTTGCCGCTGTGCCGCATGACCCGCATTGCTGCTAACGTCTTGGAAGTCTGACGCGACCTTACCCAATTGCTCAACCACTTTAACAACGCGCTCTACCATTCCACGTAGTCCGAGGGTCATTGCCTGCATGGAGCCGAGAAGTTCCCCTAGTTCATCTTTACGCTGGTGGTCAAACTCCGCTCGCAAATCACCATTTGCAATGGCGCGTAGTGCGCTAACCGAGCGGTGCAATGGGTTCACGATCTGATAACGCAATAGAACTGTGGAGAATGTCGCGACAATGATGAGTAAGAAACTACTAAGTCCTAACATCATTAGCACACGCTGGCTAACAACGATCATGCTTTGACCTTGCGCCCAATAGGCGGAGTCGCCCTTTTCTATGAGATTTTTAGCTTGCCGCCCCAATGCTTCAACTTCTGCCGGAGTAGCAGCCTCGCTCTCCTGTTTCTTTCTGATTTCTTCGAAAAGCGTTCGATATTCGACAGCCGCGCGCCGCATTTCATCGAGGACTGGCCGCTGATCGCTATCAGGGTACTTTTCGATTAGCGCGTCAAGTTTTGACTTGACGGCTTCGAGTGATTCCTTCGCACTCTGTGCCGCATCTAAAGCACCATCGATACGATAATTCTGTTGCGCAACCTCGGCCTTGAGAAGAAGGATTTGACTCTCCGAGACGCCGGTCATCAAATCACCTCGCTCGAAGAGTGCAAATATTCCATAAAAGCCGGCACCGGCGACACCGAGCGCCAATAACACCGTAACTCCAAACCCCCAAAGCAGTTTGTTATTCACCGAAAAATTATCAAAAGCGTTCCACATATCGACTCCATGACCAGCACGACCCCTTGACTAGGAGCACGTGATTACCTCACATCAAAGAGCTGGATGTGCCAGCAGCGTCATTACCAATGAATTAGAGCCAGTGACCAAATCTAGCTTCTCGTTTACTCGAAGCGTGCAGTCGCACTGACGCTTCTACTGCGCATGGGTAGAAGGAGATAACTGGCCCCCCAAGCGAGAACGGTAATCACGACGAAGTAATACCAGTGCCCCATTTGTAAAGTCGTGAAGTACAACGGAGCGGAAAGCGCTGCACCTATGCCAGTGATCTGTCCGACCAGGCCAGCAGCAGCTCCAGATTGACCAGGTTCCGACAGCACTCTTGGAAGCAAGGAAAATACAAAAGCGATAAATCCACCTACGCACAATTGAAGAAGCATGGCTCCACCAACAACGAAGGGAAGCACTCCGCTTGGCCAATAAAATATGAAGCTGCCTATAGTCGCGCTGGCAAGAATAAGCATGGCAAGCAAAGCAGCACTCCAGCCCTTTGCCAGTAGTCCACCAATGATAATACTACCCAAGATCCCACACAGACTTGCCACAGCCATCGACTGAGCAGCGAGTCCCATTTCCATCCCATGAATTTTGCTGAGATAGATCGCACCTACTGCGCTGCTACCGATGCCTGCCAATGCGGAAAGACTCAAGCTAAAGCCGAAGCGCAGTACCCTCTTATTGCAAAGCACTTCAGTCAAACCGTTCCCCTTGGAAACGATTCTCAAGCCCGGAATGCCGAGGAAGACAAAACACAAACATCCCGCAATAATGGCATGACATAGAAAAGCTTCACGCCATGTGTCACCACCGGCATACGGTGAAACCAGCAACAGGCCGATGGAATACCCCACTGGCATCACTGTTGACCAGAGCGTGAGCGATTGCACTTGCTGCTTACCCGTAGTAAACATCATCAACAGGCCCTGCCCAGAAGTGAGCAGCGAGACTAAAGCTACACCTTCGATCAGCAGTGTAATACGCAGTGCATCGAATGTTTCCAACCATGAATTCGCAAAACTGGACGCTCCCATGGCGAGAAGACCAATAAGTAAGAGCGGTCTTGGCCCTATACGATCTATCAACCATCCCATCAGCAGCCCTGCGAAAGCTAATGGAATCAGCTGACCAGCTATTGCCATTCCGACCGCAGAAGCTGTGACCCCAAATGTGCGACTGATATCAGTGCTTAAAGGGCCCATCATGCCTAAGGCAGATGTTCCAACTAAGCCATATAAATAAATCAAAGTAATCGGAAACCATTTATTTCTCATAGCAGCCCCAACTAATACCTCGAAAGAAAAATGGCGCAATAAATTTTGCGCCATCAAACAGACTCTGAGCGTTAGCTCAATACGTCTCGCCGTTTATCTTGTTTATATGGCGCGGGAGCCACGGTCGCACGAATCCGAGTCTGTTCGGTACCTGGGTTACCCCACAACACCTCAACTTCGGTTCCAGGCTCACTCAGCGAAGCATCGATAAAAGCCAAGGTTAGAACTTTTCTGAAGTAAAGGCTGTAGCCTGGAGAGGATGAAAACCCTACCGTCTTCCCATCTTTCAGAACTGCATCAGCCCAGGTCATCCACCGGTGCGGGTGTGGAATATCGAGAAAGTCGTACGGTGTTTTCTCGCCAAAAAGAGAAGCATAGAGAGCGATAACGTCATCGTTATTAAACTCCAACGTTACTCGCGCTTTACGAGGATTTTTCGCCTCTTCCTCCAATGCGGCCCGCCCAGTGAAATCGTGGTCAAACTTAACGTTACGTCCCCAGCCAAGTTCATATGGGCTAAGCAGATAGTCGTCGATTGACTCTCCCTGGAAACTACCCTGCAATACCGGAACGATGCCTTTAAGATCGAAGTGCTCGTAAATAAATTCAAGTTGACCTTCGCTCTCTGGTCCGAAGGATGATGGTAGGAAATGCCAAAACGTGGTTGGGAACGCAGCTTCCAAGTGGTTGATCATTGCCGTTCGCCGGCCAAGACGACGTATACCAAAACGCTGACCTGCCGCGATAATGGCATTATATACCGCGTCCTTATCCTTCAGATCACCATGAAACTCGAAGCCGATTTCGCCTGCCATACCTTGACGAAGGGCCTTGACGGTGCACCCGGAAATGGTAACTTCACGAAAGTGCATGAACTTAATGTCCAATAGATCGTCACCGGTAACCTCTTGGCAGACCGCAAGAGCTGTTGGCCCAGAAACCTGCAGTTGAAACGTCTGGCACTCTTTCCACGTTGCGTCATAACCACGCTTTGTCAACTGAAAGGCAGACCAAAAGGCACTGCCAGCTTGGGAAGAAAATCTATTTTCGCCCAAACGCATCAAAACGCCTTCGCCCACTACCTTACCGTTACTATCACACTGAACCACATGCTTAGCTTGGCCTATGGAAAAGTTTTCAAAGCTGTTAACGCTAATATCGCGAAACAGCCTCAATGCCTCTGGGCCTTCGAACTCAACATCCCATAGAAATGACCAATCTCCGATATAGCATGTGCTCTTCCAAGACAGCTGCTCATCCTGCCAAGATGTAAATTCTGGCCCCCCCCAGCCCGGAGAATACGGCGGGGTAGTATTGCGCATGAAGTTAATGATTTCTTTTGACATACAGCTCTCCGAAGATCAGTTATAAAGCTCACTCGCCGGCCATTAAGGACGGACATCTAAAAAACATTTTAACGCCGCTGACAATCTTTCAGAAAAGGCAGAATTAAAATCAAACGCTGATTACAGATACACGATTAGAATGTGTGAGTCAGCGAGGCCATGACAAAATCTCGTCCACGGTAGTAGTTATTATCTTCGCTACCAAAGAAGTGAGTCACATTCAGACCCAGCTTCCAATCCTGCTGATAGGTGCCAACCACACCAACGTTCACGTCACCACCGTGGTCAGAGCCGTAGTTATTAAACGCCACTGAAATGGGAGACTCGCCTTTAAAGTTGTACCCCAGCCCGAGAGGCACGTCGATATCCAAACCTGGAAAGACTTGATAGTAATTAAGGGTAGCCACGCCTCGAACGCCATACGAGGTATCATCCAGACTACTATCAAACTCCGCTTTATTTTTTGTAATGCTTGTCAGGTGGTGACCTGCGAGTTCACCTGCGAGAGAGTATCCATCCCAAAAAACACCCGCGTTACCTACATAAATAGCATTGATTTGCGCATGTACAGTATCCCCCAGAACTTGGGGATCCAGAACATCACCGCTGGCGCGTAACGATGCATCTTTTCGGTAGGAAATCTCACCACCAATATTCAACTGTCCGACCGTAGTGTTCGCACTGATGCCGTAGAGCTTGACCCGCTCTTGATACCGCAAAGAGTAAGTACCGATTGAGCCATTTGTGGGATCAAAGCCACCGGAGGGACTAATTACAACTTGAGGGGTTTTTTCGTTGTATTCAATCGCATAGAGACCGAGATCAAGATTCAGTGATTCTGGACGCCACCGTAGAGACACACCGAACTGAGGTGCATCTGGCTCTTTGTCGCTGCCGCGATAGAAAAATGCGCCAGGTCCCGCGATGATACGCTCCCCGCCCTCATCGAGAATGTCCACAGAGGATAAGAAACTGCCAGCCGGTGGTATCCGGGATTTTTCCCACTGGAATTGATAGAAACCTTCGATCGTCCAACCGCCATCGAACATTGCGCTCGCTGATATCTGTTTGGTCGGTAGAAAAAGCTCTTGCGCCTTGGTGTTAGGGACGCTAAGTGCTTTATAGACATCGACAGGAGCCATGGCTGCAGCAATTCCATTGTCGGTGAAGAACAAGCTCTCTCCCCACAGAAGCGTGTGCTGCCCCAATCGAACACTTACCGGAACGTCAAAAGGCGTGAACTGACCAGAAACGAAAGCATTCATCAACTCAACTTTATTACCCGCCCACTTGCGCGTTTGATCTGTGAAATCATTATTTGAAACCGAGGAAGGGTTAAAGGTACCTGGTGAGTCGTTGTCATTGCGGTGGTTGTATACGTCATCGTACCAAGCCGCGGCACTGAGACTCAGACCGAAATTTTTATAGCGCGCATTCAACTCTGTAAGCCAGTCGAAACGGTTCATCATCAACGAGCCACGATCAAAGTTGTGTTCAGGATCATCAGCGTTGACGCTTTTGAGATTGGTATCACTTGGATTGCTGATTCGCGATCCAAGCGAGTACTTAATGGTATTATCCCAGTTGCCCTTGATGTCACCGTACTCGAATTCAACCGCCATAGCTGTGGTGCTAGATGCCAACAGAACACCACCCAATAATGCAGAAAGCGTTAGAGGTGGTTCAAGCGCGAGGCTAGCAGGCAGAGTCATTTTCTTCATTATTTTTATTCTCCGGTTGTGGTGCATGTCTACACAAAGTGCCCGAGTTGGATTCCCCTAAGAAGTTGTTACAAGTGGATCAGGCACGGATCCATAGCGTCCAAATTAGAGATGCCCCACCGTAGGAGCACCTATCCAAAGATAGAAGAGATAGGCTCCCCCTCCCTGCCACTCCCGTGCGGTTTAAAAGCATCAGCCCCCCCCCGCAATGACCGCATACTGACGATGGGCGTCATCATCGGATGACGCTACCGGCAATCATCTCCTACGCACTCTTCCTGATTTGATCACCCTGAAAAGCAGCGCCCGAGGACAGCTTCCTTGGATGCCATAGTTGCTTGAACTTCATTACGACCGAACAGAGCGTGACCACGCCGTGATACACGGCCACAGCCTCACACTTGGCGGAGTTGATTTTCCCGAGCCTGGTTCGAGCTTACGTTCTCAATGCACCAGCTTGAAATAACAGTTGGCTCAGTGGAATCAATGCCCCACGCATCAGCAAGCGCCTGTAGCGATACATTGTCACTCCCAGAAACCATGGGTGCTGAAGCGATTTACCCAACAAACCGGAATGTCGCGATTCAGCTTCGGGTGACTTTTCACCAAGCGTACCGGACAGACCCCAATCGAATATTTTATTGAACGCAGGATGGCAAGTGGCCGCTGAACTCGTTCTCCAGCGTCACCAGAGCGTTCACGGATAACGGAGGTCGTCGGATACAAACCCGAGCGAGCCTTTAGAGAATTTTTCATTCGCCATTTTGGAATGCCACCGTGCGACTACAGAAAACACCACGCAGAGACTCCACAGAAAACATAGCGACTATCTTTGGGTAGGTGTTGCCCTAACACGCTTTGCGTAAATATTCCGATGAAAGTGATCCAGGACGGATCCCGATAACCACAAAATCATCGGAGCTCGCCGCAATGCTAGAGTCTTTCTTCGATTCCCGCCATGCGTTGGACAGAATCCAATGAACCGGCGCAGTGTACTTAAGGCTGGCCTGGCCTCCAGCCTGCTTCCGCTAATAGGCTTCAACGGTATCGCTAAAGCTCTCGATTTCGAATCGAAAGTCAAATTGACGGCCATCGTTTCCGATACTCGCTTTGCAGCCAGTAACTCTTTTGGCTCGCATGCCAAAACACTGGGTGTACCTCTCCTCGTCAGCAATGGAGATATAACAAAGGTTTGGCTAAAGCATCTTGATCCTATATGGAAGCAAGGTAGTGCCTTTGTCATGGGCTTAACCACCCAAGAACAGCTTTTCTGCCTTGAGCGCCTGGCTTGGGATCGTGGCATGAAAGTTCTAATGCGCATAGAACACAACGCTGTAGGTGAGGGACGAATAGCGCACTCGATCATAGCTCCACCACGTCTGATAGAAAAAACCACACTGGCAGTCCAGAACGAACATTTTTGGCCCACTGATCTGGGAGTTCTTCTAAGTTCCTGCTCGTCTTCGCTGCTTAGCGGCAGTTGCTTCAGTCGACAGGTGATGAGCAAGGGCTGCCTCAATGAGCAACTCGTGACCTGGGTAATAGCCCCATCAACTCGATCCGCCTGAAACCGCCCCGACCGGTCAGACATTCATAACTATAAATAGGAGAGTTCCAATGCTGCCTCCTGGCATCGATTCCGCGACTTTTCAAAAGGCAATAAGCGCTTTCGAGAACGTGGTCGGCAAAGAATGGGTCTTCACCAGCGAAGATGATCTGAAACTCTATCGCGACGCCTACTCGCCCTACCTGGGCGAGCCTGAAGAGCGCGTCGCTTCAGCTGCCGTAGCTCCGGACTCTTCTGAACAGGTACAAGAAATTGCGCGGATCGCTAATAAGTACGGCATTCCGTTGTACACAATTTCTACCGGCAAGAACCTTGGCTATGGAGGCTCCGCCCCCACCTATAGCGGCAGCGTGGTGTTAGACCTCAAGCGTATGAATCGCATCATTGAGGTCAACGAGAAACAGGCTTACTGCATCGTCGAGCCTGGTGTCAGCTACTTCGACATGTACCGCTATCTGCAAGAGAAGAAAAGCGCGCTGTGGATTGACGTACCAGACCCAGGCTGGGGAAGTATGGTGGGGAATGCTATGGATCGCGGTGCCGGTTATACCGCCTCCCAATTCCGCAATCATTTCGATGCTCACTGCGGAATGGAAGTGGTACTGGCCAGCGGCGAGATTATGCGTACTGGAATGGGCGCAATGCCAAGCTCTAAAACCTGGGGAATGTATAAGACCGGCTTCGGCCCAGCAATCGACGGCATCTTTAGCCAGTCAAATTTTGGCATTGTAACGAAGATGGGTTTTTGGCTTATGCCAGAGCCTGAAGCGTTCCTAAAAGGTCGCGTCCACCTCTCGCGGTATGAAGATCTGATTCCTCTGGTCCAATTGATGACAGAGCTGGAAAACTCTAAAATCTTCACTGGCTACCCTGACATTAATAGCCCAGCCATGGGTACGCCGAGTCTAGCGGGCCTGCACGAATTTCTCGCACATGGCCCTAAGGAACTAGACCCAGAATTCATGGCCCTCATTGGGCGCGGAGCTAAACCAAAAGAGTACGAGGCATACGCAAGCAAAAAGGGAATCCCTTTTTGGAGCTGCGCACTGACGTTCTATGGCCCGGAAAAAGTCATTCGAGCCCAATGGGAATATGCACAGGAACGTTTCAGCAAAGCCATACCTGGGGTGAAATTTGAAGAACGCGAGTTCTACAATCTTCCACTTTCACCTGAGCAAGCAGAGAAAGTTGAATACCCCGCCCAATTCGGTATCCCCAATCTACGCACATTCGCAATCGGCGCGCGTTCGACTTGGAATTCAGCTCCACCAAGCCATGGGCATGCCTGGTTCTCTCCGGTTATTCCTCGTGATGGCGCGGAGATTCTCAAGATCAATGAAGTCATCGGAGCAGAGGCTCGTCGACTCGGCATTCCGCTGATATTCGCGATGATCGTACCTGTTCCATCATGGGAGCGAAGTTTCACGTTCATCATCCCTCTGTTCATCAGCGATGATCCTGCACAGAACAAGAGGAGCCGCGACGCATTCAGGCATCTCATCAGAGTGGCTGCCGATCATGGCTGGGGGGAGTATCGAACCGCCCCTACGTTCCAGGCCGATGTAATGGATACCTATTCGTTTGGCGATCATGCTCTGTTGCGCTTTCACGAGTCGATCAAGGACGCCATTGACCCTAAAGGAATCTTGTCACCAGGCCGATATGGCATCTGGCCGAAGCACCTTCGAGATAAGCATCGCTACAAAGGAGGCGACTCAGTATGAAGCGCTCAATCATTATGACCTTTTTGGCGGTAGCCGCCTTCAATAGCTTCGCTGCCGATAATAATCCGGATCTTGGAAAGCAGGTGTATCAAAAATGGTGCGCTCCGTGCCACGCCCCCGGTGATCTATATCCAGGCACTCTGGCTTTAAGAGCCAAGTACAAGGGAGCACTTCCCGATGCGTTGGAACACCGCACAGATCTTAATCCCGAGATGATCAAGTACTTCGTCCGGAACGGGGTCACCATCATGCCTTTCTTCCGCAAGACTGAGATTTCCGACACGGAGCTGAGTGCGATTACGAAATTTCTTACCAAACAGCCAACCAAACCATGATCAGTAGAGGATGCATTAAGTTAGATCGGCTTTTACTCGCTGCTCTATTCGCAGTGGCTTCACCAGCATTCGCTCAGAAATGTGAAGTCACCATTGTTTCCACCGATCAAATGACATACTTGCAAGATCATATTTCCGTGAGCCGAAGTTGCAAACAGTTCACCGTGACGCTTCAGCACACGGGACGAATGCCTGCCGCAGCAATGGGGCATAACTGGGTGCTGAGCAAAACCAGTGATGTTCACGGTATCGCCACCGACGGAATCACTGCCGGTAGTGCAAATAGTTTCCTGAAGACTGGGGACAGCCGAATCATAGCTCACACTCGATTAATAGGCGGAGGTGAAAGCGCCGATGTCATCTTCAACGTTAGCGAGCTATCGCCTGACGAAAGCTACACTTTTTTCTGCTCCTTCCCGGGCCACTCGGTCTTGATGAAGGGCCAGTTAAAACTGATCGACTGACATGGAGAAAAATGATCTTCCAGCTTGCCGTGATAGACGACCCGATAGACCTACGACACGCGCCTGAAACTGGCGATCTCCTGATTGAGTTCGAGCATAGTCATCGCGCGGCCGCCAACAAGCGCTTTCAAGTGCGCTTCAAGCTGGTGGCTTTCAACCAAGTCTCCAATGCCCTTAACCGCCCTTCCTATCCATAGATAGGTGCAGGGCAGTACCACCGACAGCAATCTCGCATTATCCAAATATCACAATCATAGAAAGAAGGTATTTATGAGCATGCTTCCTACGGGGGATTCTCGTGTCGATTTTTCAAGCTGGAATCGTCAGTATTATCAAATCAATGGCGCCGTGGTTGCAGTCCATAGCGCCGGCGAAGGTACGCCTGTTGTTTATCTCCATGGTGGTGGAACCTGGCACGGACTGGGTTTCACCTCTGGTCTGACGGATCGCTTCAAAGTCTACCTGCCTCACCATCCAGGTTTTGGCTTATCCGAAGACAACTCCCAGGTCGACTCTATTGCAGATTGCGTCGAGCACTACGAAAGCGTTTTCGACACACTCGAGCTCCAACGCGTCCATCTGGTTGGTAGCTCGTTAGGTGGCCGTATCGCTGCCGAGTTCACTGCCCGATATCCACATCGAGTGAGCAAACTTGTACTTGCTGCACCCGCCGGCCTTGCCGTTCCCGAACACCCTCTGCCCGATCTGTCGAAAGTTTCGCCTCAGGACTTCCCTTCATATCTCGTGAACGATATGCAAGTCCTTCTCCCCTTCCTTCCGCACGGGCCGGACGAAGAATTTATGAACATGCGGGTCAGAGAAGGTAGTGCGGTCATGCGCCTTTTAGGTCAGACGGGCCTGGACAACCCGAATATGCCAGAGCTTTTGAAACGTATCTCCGCTCCGACCTTGATTCTTTGGGGTCGCTTAGACCGAATGCTTCCAGTTGGCCAAGCCGAGCATTGGAAAAACAATATTGCCGGCGCCAAGGTCAAGGTATTCGAAAACATCGGCCATCTTCCACTTGATGAGTCGGCAGAAGCACGCCAGGCCGTATTGGATTTTCTGGACTGAGGAGGCCGCGAGACCAGCCTGCGCACTATCTTTCGGCAGGTGCCCCCGGCCTCGGCAATAACAAAACTCATCTGAAACTGCCCAACGACCAGGAGCTTCAATGCAACCTTTTGTCTACAACGCCCTTCCTAGCCGAGTGATTTTCGGCTCGGGCACGATCACGCAGCTGGCTGACGAAATCAGGGCTCTGGGTGCGTCCCGAGCGCTTGTATTAACGACCAAGCAGCAAAAGAGCGATGGGGAGCGTCTTTGTGAGCAGTTAGGAGACCTGGCCGTCGGTCTTTATGCAAACGCGACCATGCATACGCCGATCGAGGTGACGAAAGACGCTCTGAAGTTCGTTGCCAGCAACAATGCTGATTGCGTCGTGGCATTGGGCGGTGGTTCAACCATCGGTCTTGGTAAAGCCATTGCACTCAATACAGATCTACCGCAGATAGTCATTCCTACGACCTATGCCGGTTCCGAAGCGACACCGATTATTGGCCAAACAGAGAATGGGCTGAAGACCACACAGCGCACGTTGAAAGTGCTGCCGGAGGTTGTTCTTTACGACGTTGATCTGACAATCACCCTGGCGCCGGAAATCAGTATTACAAGTGGGCTCAATGCAATTGCCCACGCAGTGGAAGCGTTGTACTCCAAAGATGCCAACCCCCTCATCACGCAACTTGCCGAACAAGGTATTGCTGCCTTGGCGAGCGCCCTCCCCCGGATCCATAAAAACCCTGGAGACCTCGACGCTCGTTCCGACGCGCTGTTCGGAGCCTGGGCGTGCGGTGTCTGCTTGGGTGCGGTGGGAATGTCGATCCATCACAAACTCTGCCATACGTTGGGTGGCAGCTTCAATCTGCCTCACGCCGAAACACACAGCATCGTCCTTCCGCATGCGACGGCGTACAACGCAGCCGCCGCCCCCGATGCCATGGCTCGTATTTGTCGCGCGTTGGGAGGCGTCAGTAGTGATGCTGCTGGAGGCCTCTATGACTTGGCATCCAGCCTCGGCGCACCTACTCGGCTCGAACAAATAGGTCTGCGCGAGCAAGACCTACCGCGCGCCGTGGAAATTGCCTGTTCCTCTCCGTACTGGAATCCACGGCCGATTGAGGCACAAGGCATTAAGCATCTGCTCGATAACGCATTTTTCGGCCGCCGCCCTTGATTGGCACTTGTTGAATGACAGCCTTTGGAGAACATCATGGAACTCAACCCGCATATCCTTCGCCATCACCACATCACCCTCAATGTGGGTGGTGCACAAGAAGACTACGATTTTCATACCAAAGTACTTGGATTGAAAAGCATCAAAAAAACAGGTCTGTATGATGGTTCCGAGCCGATTTACCACTTTTACTACGGTAACGACATTGGGGAAGAAAGCACGCTGATCACCTGCTTTCCAATGCGGCAGTCGGGACGAAAAGCACGCCGGGGAAGCGGCCAAGTTAAGACTTTGGCGCTCTCGGTACCAGAGTCTTCGCTGTCGTTTTGGGCTCGTCACTTGAGCAGTCACGGATTCACACCTGTTTTTCTGGAAAGATTTGGCGAGCGCCTGCTGCACTTCAGCCACCCGTGTGGAATCGAGTACGAACTTGTAGGCATCAACGACGATAATCGTAAGCCCTACTCCAATGGTGTCGTTCCGTCTGAGTTCGGTATCCGCGGCACTCACGGTATTACGGTATCGGTACGCGACATGGAAAACTCTGCCGAATTTATGCATTACGGCTGGACAGGCAGGCTACTCACAAGAGATGGTGCTTTCGTTCGCTACCAAGTAGGCAATGGTGGTTCGGGCACGATTATTGACTTCCAACTGGAGCCAAACTTGCCCCAAGGTTCGTGGGCCTATGGCGAAGGTACCGTGCACCACTGCGCGTTTGAAGTAACCGACCTTGATGTGCAACGTAACGTGAAACTCCACCTGGAAGGTATGGGTTACACCGACGTGTCAGAGCGCAAAGATCGCGGCTACTTCGACTCGGTCTATGTCCGAACCCCAGGTGGAGCACTGTTCGAAGCGACGGTCTCCAAGCCTGAAGGATTTTTGGTGGACGAACCCTTCGAAGACCTCGGCAAAACAATCCAGATCCCTCCTCAACTGGGCGCTCGCGCTCAAGAGATCGCCGCATACCTTGAGCCACTTAAGTTCTGAGGTGGCTCATGACCAACAACCCACATCTATCAATGCCAGTGCACTTCCTCGGGCCTTCGCCCAAGAAAGTCGGCGTGGCCACCATATTGATACACGGTCGCAATCAACAACCCTCAGACATGTTCGCTATGGCCGAGCGCATTGGCTTAGATGACATGCCGTACATCGCCTTGGAAGCGGCCGACAAAACCTGGTACCCCAATCGATTTATGGCCCCCGTTGCGGACAATAGTCCTTGGCTTGATTTCGCCCTCGACAGCATTACTTCCGTCCTGACCACCCTGGAGAAGATGTCGATCAAGCGAGAAAAAATTGTCCTCCTGGGGTTTTCTCAAGGTGCGTGCCTGGCGTGTGAATATGTTTATCGACATGCAAGCGCATACGGCGGGCTGGTCTCGTTGACCGGGGGGCTCATCGGCCCTGAAGGAATGACGTGGTCAACCGCTGCCGACTTGTCAGGCACTCCTGTTTTGATGAGCAACGGCGACCAAGATGAATGGGTTCCATTGCAACGTACAGTCGAGACTTCAGCGGTATTCAAAGAGATGCGGGCCAGCAACGTTCAACTGAACGTATTTCCCGATCGACCCCATTTGGTATCGGATGAAGAGATCGATTCGGTACGCTCACTGCTGCAACGCTTACTTGCGCCCCAAAAAATTAATGCCTGAATGGCACATGGCGGGAGACCATATTTAGATGGCAATTCCAACACTCGGATTCATTGGCCTGGGTACCATGGGTGAGCCAATGGCTCGTCGCTTGGTTCAGGCTGGCTTCGCACTGACGGTGTTCGATCTCAACGAAGCTGCCGTCGAACGCCTGCAAACACTTGGCGCCACACGCGCAGCCGATCCCAAGACAGTTGCAGATAACGCGCAAATAGTCTTCGCCAGTTTGCCCACTCCGGACATTGTCCAAAAGGTAGCGATTGGCGAGGGTGGCGTGATCCAGGGAGCGCAAGTCCGTGTCTTCATTGATCTGTCGACCACAGGTCCCCGTACGGCCAAAATAGTTGCAAATGCTCTGTTAGCGAAAAATGTAGTGGCCGTTGATTGCCCCGTCAGCGGCGGAGCAGCGGGGGCCGAGAAAGGCACGCTCGCCTTGATGGTGGCGTGCCCTGATGCCACCTATGAGGAGCTCTTCCCTATTCTGAAGAACATTGGGAAACCGCTGTTCTGTGGTGAGGCACCAGGGCTTGGCCAGACCATGAAACTGGTGAATAACCTGGTTTCCGTTACGGCATTGGCGGTCTCCTGTGAAGCGCTGGTCATGGGTGTGAAAGCAGGGCTGGATCCTCAAGTCATGCTCGATGTATTCAACGCTGGCAGCGCGCGCAACAGTGCTACCGCAGACAAGCTGCCTCGCGCGGTACTACCTCGTACATTCGATTTCGGATTCACCACAGCGCTGTCTCTGAAGGATACCCGTCTCTGCCTCGATGAGGCTGAGGCTATGGGCGTTCCCATGCCGGTAGGCAGTAGCGTTCGCCAAGTGCTCAACATGACCCGCGCAGCCTTCGGCGATGACGCTGACTTCACTCGCATCACCTGCTTGATAGAGCAATGGGCAGGCATCGAACTACCTACCCGCCCACTTAATGCCAACTGAAAAATAGGATCTCGAAATGAGCAAAGAGCTCTTTGATAAAGGATTTGCCAACCGTAAGGCCGTGCTGGGTGCTGCGCATGTCGAAAAGTCCTGGTCTGCGGCTGATGATTTCAATCGTCCAATGCAGGAACTCGTCACGGAGTATTGCTGGGGTGCTATTTGGGGGGATGACACCCTCTCCTTCAAAACACGCAGCATCGTCAATCTCTCCGCTCTGACTGCCATGAACCAGCATCACGAACTAGGTGTGCATGTCAAAGGCGCGCTCACTAATGGCGTCACCAAGGAAGAGATCCGTGCGGTACTGATGCAGGCCGCTATTTACTGCGGGGTACCTGCTGCCCTGGCCGCATTCCGAGTTGCCAGCGAGGCGATAAAAGCGTGGGAAGCCGAGCATGCCTGATCTTCAGCCGCCGACCTTTGGTCGGCGGCCCGAACGCAATTTGGAGGCTCCATGAACGCACTGCCCGACTACGAGGTATTCGCGATTCGATATGCCTGCGTTAATCGCCTCCGTCGAGACAACTTCATCGACAGTCACGACGCGCATGACATACCGATGCCGATGGACTATTTCGTCTGGCTAATCCGTAGTGATGAACACGTTTTCCTGGTCGACACCGGATTCAATCAATCAGCAGCAGACGCTCGTGGTCGCAAGCTCCTTCGCTGCCCCATTCGCGCGCTTGAAGCACTAGGAGTAACGCCAGCCGATATCAATGAGGTGATTATCACCCACATGCATTACGACCATGCAGGGAACGTGGATCTACTCCCCCATGCTCGCTTCCACCTGCAAGAGTCTGAAATGCGCTTCGCCACCGGAAGGTACATGCTGTATCAACCACTGC
The DNA here is from genome assembly GCF_900101575.1 of Pseudomonas sp. NFACC37-1. Taxonomy (NCBI): domain Bacteria; kingdom Pseudomonadati; phylum Pseudomonadota; class Gammaproteobacteria; order Pseudomonadales; family Pseudomonadaceae; genus Pseudomonas; species Pseudomonas sp. NFACC37-1. The sequence goes on from NZ_FMUZ01000033.1 coordinate 62,491, forward strand.
GTCAGTCCTTCAACGTCGAAGATGTCGTCAATCTGGTCCGAGGCGTGTATCAGCAACGTGTAGTTTTCCACGAGGGTGATGTGCAGTTAGCCCCAGGTGTAGAGCTCATTCATGTCGGTGGCCATACACTTGGATTACAGGCTGTGCGAGTGCACACAGCACGAGGTTGGGTCGTGCTCGCATCTGACGCAAGCCACTATTACGCAAATATGGAAGACGACTCGCCCTTCCCTGTTGTTTTAGATGTTGGGGCAATGCTCGATGGCTATCGAAAGCTGCGTTCGCTAGCCTGCTCCGCGGATCACATAGTCCCCGGCCATGATCCACGCGTACGAGAAATCTACCCGTTTCACGACGACCCAATGAACGACATCGTTGCTCTACATCTATCCCCCGAAGACACGTAGACAAGGGGCTATCAATAAGAGATTAGAGATGCATCGCCCCTCTGTAGGGGCTCAATAGTAACAAGAGGCCGAAAAATCGGCCCTAGCCGCGGAGACTGCCCCATGCGTAGTCATACCAATAGCATGTTCCAAACCCTGCATGCCCCCCTGCAGTTATCGCTGATAGCCTCAAAACTGTGTCCGATCACTGCCTGTGTTAATCTGGTTCCGTTTCCGCGCTTGCTCAAGCGCATGATGGCCTCGTCCAATACTCCGTTAACACTCGTTCAAGCTCCCCCTGGATATGGCAAAACTGGACTATTGAAGCAGCATTACCAACAGTTGAAGCGAGACGGCGCCAAGACTGCCTGGCTCTCGCTTGAAGACGGAGATGGAGACTTAGCCACGTTCAGTGCCTACCTCAAAGCAGCCCTGGAGCTTGTTGACCAACCGATCCCCGTAAACGGGCTGCTTACCAGGGTTGGAGAGACCAGTCTAGGCAAATCACTCACGGCCCTCTTAGAGCTTCTGCAAGGTGATCAGACGCCGATTTATCTATTCATCGATGATGTTCACCATCTTGCAGGTAGTGACGCGGTTCGCTGCCTTTCCATGCTGACGGAACGAGCACCACCACATCTGCACTTTATCCTCAGCTTCAGAGGTGAGCCTTGTCTATCTGTAGCCAGGCAGCGAATGCAAGGATTGGTTTCAGATATAAATGTGCGAGATCTGCGCTTAAATCATGAGGAAGCCGTCTCTCTCCTTCGCTTTCTAAGGGTGGAATCTCTTCCTGAAGAGCAATTAAGTCAGCTTGAGATCCGTCTTGAAGGATGGGCCGGCGGCTTGGTTTTAGCCGCACTTTTGCTGCGGCACGATCCTGATCAAGTGTATAACTTGGCCAATTTTTCTGGTGAGAGACGTCAGTTTTCAGAGTTCTTTCTGCAAGACGTACTGTTCCGTCAACCGCAGGAAATTCGCGACTTTCTGCTGCACACGTCTATCTTGGAGCGTCTCGATGCGGACGTTTGCAATGCGCTCACTGGACAACAGGATAGCCAAGCCATGCTCCGCGAATGCGAGAGTCGAGGGCTGTTCCTAATGGCAATGGACGAGGAGCAAAAAAGCTACCGATACCATCCACTTTTTGCAGAGTTCCTGAGGCGAGAACTTCGTCAGATAAACGAGAAGCACATGCTTCAGCTTCACATGTTGGCCAGTGAATGGTTGATTCAGGCCGGAGATTACGTGGGTGCCTTCAATCAAGCGATAGCTACAAAAGACTATCTCCGCTCAGCTGAAATTATGGATACCTACAACGTCGAAATCTTCTCGTCTAACGTTCATGCGTGGGCGCTCGTGGACATGTTGCCTGAGGAAGTTGCAATGCGATTTCCCGCCATTATCCTTAACCAAATTTGGCAGTTGGAGGTTCGTTGGCAATTTGAAATCTGCAAGACGCTGCTCGAAAAGGCTCAAGTACGCCTTAATCAGATCGAACGAGACAATCTTCTTCCCAAAAATCGCATTCAGACTCTTCGTTATGAATGGCTCCACCGAGAGCTGATGCTCGGTATGCTCGGCGACAACCCCTCCGCCGTCCAGGCGCAAGCCCAGTACCTACAGCAAAATTACCAAGACGCTCCCCCCTTAGTGAAAGGCAGTTTCTACACTGCAGAACTATATGCGCTTCGTGAGCACTATCAGCTCGATGAAGTGGAGCGTTTGAATACCATATGCATGGAAAACTTCAAGCGCTTACCCAGCGAAGCGGCACAAGTCTTCCACAATGCAGTTTTAGCACCCGCAAGGCTCGTTGCAGGTCGCACCCATGCAGCTATTCAGTCACTCAGCTCAGCCTTGCGCTCTGCAATAAAAATCACAGGCCATGGCTCACCTTTGGCGGCAATGATTGCGGTTCATTTGGCTAAAGTGCACTACGAGCGGGACGAACTGCAGCAAGCTCGTACGCTGCTTGAGCAGTACCTCCAGCATGCGAGTTACCTTGGTTTCGTCGATCAGGCAATTGCTGGTTGGCTGACGCGTGCACGCATAGCCATGATTGATGGTGACAAGGCTAACGCCTTTCAAATGCTAGATGAAGCAGATGTGTTCGCCAACGAGCATGGCTTCGAACGACTCCGCCTTTTCAGCATGGCCGAACGAATAAAATGGTTACTGCGCCAAGGTGAAGTAGACGAGGTCATTCGTCTTGGTCGGAAAAACAAACTACGAGGGCCAGTAAGCGATGTAACTCCTCATCGAAATGTGAGTACTCGCGATGAGGCGCGTGCCCTTTGTTGGGTAAGGGTCGCTCAAGCCGAAGACCGGCTTGTCGAAGCTCTCAACCTGGCGAAGCTGTGGAATCGTCATCTTGAAGCAGCCAACGCAGTTCGTAGCGCGCTTCGCTGGAATGTCATCATCGCGCATCTATCACTGCTTACCGGTGATGAGCGAGCTGCGCAACGTGCTCTGCGTAGAGCATTGTTCCAGGCAGCACCTTGTGGATTCATTCGCGTGTTCCTGGATGAAGGTGAATGGCTAGTGCGGTTACTACGCGATCAACTGCGGGCGGCAACACTCGAGGGGGAACCAGCGGACGCATTCGCAAGCAACCTATTGGAAAGAGTGGATGGTAGTGTTCCCGCCACTCCCACGCCAAAAGCAGCGCCCCATGAGCAAGGCAGCGCCATTTTCGGCGCTCTAAACAGCAGAGAATTAGATATTTTGAAGATGGTCAGCATTGGCATGCTGAATCGGGAGATAGGTATCAAACTCGGAATGACCGAAGGCTCCATCAAGTGGTACCTCCAGCAGATCTACGACAAGATCGGCATTCGCCGGCGTTCTCAAGCTGCGGAGAGGGCTCGCCAACTTGGCATCCTCCGATAACTAGAGCTGCAAGCTCTGCCTTGCGGCTCTACTCTCACTTTACGCTATCCATGGATAGGTGCTTGGTCTGATTGCTTGTCGCATCGTGAAGTCATTCGATTCGATAAAAACAAGAGGAACCAAACATGTCCATGGCTTACGATGTGGTAGCCATTGGCTCCGGCCATAACGGCTTGGTAGCCGCTGCGTATCTAGCAGCAGCCGGCAGAAAAGTTCTGGTACTTGAGCGTAACGCCTGGTTTGGTGGCGGCGTTGTCACGCGCGAACTCACGGTTCAAGGGTTCAAGCATGACCAGCACAGCGTTGGTCATATCTTCATCCAGGCGAACCCGCTAATACGCAACGATGAGTTGGGTCTCATCAGTAAGTATGGACTGAAGTACATCTACCCCGAGGTACCTCTAATCTCAGTGTTCGATGATGGAACGACTCTGAGCCTCTACCGTGATCGCCAACGCAATTACCAGGAGCTTGCAAAATTCTCCCAGAGAGACGCTGAGGCATACCTGAAATTCTCTGAGATCGCCGCTCACTATCTGCCTATGCTGATCGGCACGCTCTACTCAGCACCAGTTCCAATGGGTGCTCAGTTCGCCATGATGGATCAAAGCCCAGAAGGTCGAGAGATGTTTGCCACCATGATGAAGAGCAGTTGGGAAATCATTACCGACTGGTTTGAACATGAAAAAACGCGCCTGCACTTCGCGCGCATGGTTGGCGAAAACCTTGCTAGTCCGGAGGAGCTTGGCTCCGGTATTAGCTTGTTCATGTTCCTTGGCTTTATGGAAAAATACGGAATTGGTATTCCAGTCGGAGGCAGCGGTGCACTCACCGCTGCATTGATTCGTTGCATCGAAGATCATGGCGGCGAGGTCATTTCCGAAGTAGACGTCTCGATAATTGAGACCAAAGCTGGCCGGGCTTCGGCTGTGCTAACGCATGACGGTAGACGCTTCGAAGCTAAAGATGCAGTCATTGGAGGTATCCACCCACACCTCCTACGCGGGTATTTGCATGAGGCCGGCGTAGCGCCTCATGTTTTTGAACGAGCAGAACGAACGACTACTTCGCCTTGTGCCTGCATCACTATCCATGCATCACTGCAAGAAAAACTCCAGTTCAAAGCTGGGAACCATGTCGACAAAGCAGCCTTTATCGAACTGCTGCCGGTCAGTATTGCTCGCTTCCGTCGCTCATTTGATGATGTTCGATATGGCGAGCTGCCAAAAGATCCGCTTCTTGCCCTCGCATCCCCGACAAACATTGACCCCAGTCGCGCTCCGATGGGCAAAGCCACCATGCACGCTTGGGCTTACGTTCCATTCGAAGTTGACGGTCGCCCTGCTGCGTATTGGGACGAGATCAAGGAAGCCTATGCCGACCGACTGCTGGAGCGCATGTCACCCTACTTCCATAACTTGAGCAGCAATCTGATCATTGGCCGCCATGTCGACACACCTCTCGATATGCAGCGCACATCTCCAAGCTTCCAGCGTGGCGACCTTCATGGGATCGCAGGACACCAGCACCAATTCGGTGCTCACCGACCAACTCCAGATCTTGGCCGAAACACTGTTCCAGGCGTCGACCGGCTGTATCTGGTAGGCCCATTCCAACACCCGGGCGGCGGTGTTTTCGGTGCCGGCCGCGCTGCCGCAATGCGTGTATTCGACGACCTAAAAATGAACTTCAGCCAATTTAATAAGGCGTAATGCAATGAGACTTTATTCCCCCGACGGTAGCGAACTGATGAAAATCGATGCCTTAGAGCGCGATGGAAATCGACTGATTCTGAAGGGAACCGCGTTTGGAGCAATGCCGATATCTGCACAGCTGCGCCCCGAGGAGCTGCGCGGCGGCTTCCGACTTCTAAGCGCAAAACTCACCCTGTTCCTGATCAGCATGCTGCTAAGACGATGAGGTGCGAGCTCCATGCAAACCTCTTCGAATCGCTTAATCGCACTTGAATATCTGACGCTCATTGAAGCCGGCGACCTAACGAATGCCTTGGAACTGGTCAGCGATGATGCCGTGATTTGGTTACCGAACACTGGCGAGATAGACAAGGCCACCTTCGCGAACTTCCTAGGCTCTGTATTGCCGGCTATTCGCTCAATGAAATTTACCATTCGCGGCATAACCGAAGACGGAGAGCGTATTGCTGTCGAGGTAGATGGACGAGCTGAGTTGAACAACGAGCGCATCTACAACAATCGCTATCACTTCCTGTTCATCGTTCGGAATGGGCTGTTGCAGAAACTGAAAGAGTTCACCGATACCGCTCCCGCAATAGAAGCTTTCAAACCCTGATCCAAGTACTCGAAAAACAACAAGAGGAATACGCGATGACTGCAGGTAAACGCATCATCATTATTGGGGCCGGGCCTGCTGGCCTTGTTACTGCATTTGGTTTGGCTCAACGAGGGGCGCAAGTCACCGTCATTGACCGCGAACCACAAGTGGTTGACTCACCTAGAGCGATGGTTTACCTGCCTTCGACAGTCAAAGCCCTGGATAGAATTGGACTACTCGAAGCGGCCAAAAAACTCGGGCCGGAAAGTTACGACTATCAATGCTACTTTGCCCAGTCTGGCAACGTGGGACGAATGGATCATCGCCTTGTAGAAGACCTTACGCCTTATCATTACGTCCTGCATTTTGGTCAGGATGTGCTTGCCAAAATGATACTCCGACGACTCGTTACTTTTCCTGGTAGTCAGGTGCTCTGGAACACAACGCTGGACAGTATTGAGCAGCATGATGATTGTGTGGTTGCAAACATCAGTGATAGCAGTGGTAAGCATCAGCTCGAAGCAGATTGGCTGATCGGTGCTGATGGGGCACGTAGTACGGTGCGCAAACTGATAGGTGCAAGCTTTGACGGCTTTACCTGGCCAGACACATTCATGGCCACTAACATATTCTTCGACTTCAGCAAGCATGGATATGCTGCCTCCAACATGGTTTCTGACCCGGTAAATTGGGCAGTTATCGCACGGGTGAACAACGATAATCTGTGGCGCGTAGCCTACGGTGAAGACAGCAGTTCAAGTGATGAAGAACGCATGGCTCGAGTCGATCAGCGGCTGCGCCATTGGCTACCGAAAGGGGCTGAGTACCGTTTGGAACGAGCCAACTCTTATCGAGTGCACCAACGAGCGGCCTCAACATTCCGTGCAGGACGGGTACTGCTTGCCGGCGATGCTGCGCATGCTACCAACCCTATCGGCGGCATGGGCTTCACCTCGGGCATTCAGGATGCCATAACGCTCATTGATACTTTTGAGAAGCTATTCAAAGGGCAGGCAGGTGACGATGTGCTTGATTGGTATGCCTATGAGCGCCGCCGTATTTTCCTCGAAGTTGCTAATCCAACCGCCATTGAATTCAAGCGTAGAACCCAAGAGGCCGATCCTGAAAAACGTGCCGAAGATGAGCGTAACTTCCTTGGCATGACTGGCAACCATGAAATTCTACGCGGTGCACTGATGTCGGTCTTCGGCTTGGAAAGTCGTCCATATCAATCTGATTGGCGAGAGGCTGTGATTAAGCAGGATCAAGAGCGAAGTGAAGCCGAAAAGCAGAAAGCTTTAGTCGGTGGCACAACCAGTACGTTGAGCCACACCAGTGAGATTGAGTAATCACTCAGAGTTGAGCCGGCTCATTGCGTAACACGTCAAGGAACTGAAAATCCCGGCCACACTGCCGGGATTTTCATTGTGCACTCGCTAGAAATTCATACAGTGAATCACTCGACTATAGTTTGAAACGCTAGGCAGCGCTGTCGCGCTACCTCGGTGCGGGGCCGTACTCATAGATAGCAATTGGGCCGAAAACCAGGCAATGGGCTGTTGGACACAAGTAGTAGCCCTTCGCAGGGCTCTACACAGCGATCGGAAATACCTTCAGGAATGCTGCTAGCAGGTCAACACAAGGTATATGGGTTCTTCTGATCCGGTACAGAGGATTGAGCAGAACAGTTACGTAGATGACGTGGCCGGACGGTTACCAATAGGGCAACTATAATGAGGTACGTTCGTCAATTGATGGTAAGCGTTCCATAAACCCCACCGATTTGAAGTGGGCGGCGCAGTCAGCTAGATGACGACGGCGAACAGTTCCATGGCAGTAGGGCCTCGTAATC
>NZ_FMUZ01000060.1:0-14282 GCF_900101575.1 Pseudomonas sp. NFACC37-1
TGGCCGAACGCAGGTATTGCGCAGTGGGCACCTCGGCATGGATGCCGAGGTAGCCGCGCTGGGCCATGGATGGCCCTTCGCGGCGGCCCACGGAGCAATGCCTGCGTTCGGGCACACCGAGCCTAAGCGAGGTGCCGAGTGGTGGGGCAAGAGCGTTTTGGTTACTTTTGCGCTTTCCAAAAGTGACCCGCCGTAAGGGCGGAACCATAAGTAGCCGTTACCGAAGAAACGGATAAACACACCACCCCAACACCAAATCAGGAACCCAACAGCTCAGCCTTGACCAACTTAGCCTGCTCATCCGCATGATACGAAGACCGCACCAACGGCCCCGAAGCCACGTTCTTGAACCCCATCTTGTACCCTTCCTCGGCAAACCAGGCAAAGGTATCCGGATGCACAAAACGCTGCACCGGCAAGTGACTACGGGACGGCTGCAAGTACTGCCCCAAGGTCAGCATATCGATGTCATGCTCACGCATGCGCTTCATGACCTCGATAACTTCCTCATCCGTCTCACCCAGGCCCAGCATCAAGCCGGACTTGGTTGGAATGTGCGGCATCATCTGCTTGAAGCGCTGCAGCAAGGTCAGCGACCACTGGTAATCCGACCCTGGACGCGCAGCCTTGTACAGGCGCGGCACGGTTTCCAGGTTGTGGTTGAACACATCCGGCGGCTCGGCGGCGGTGATTTCCAGGGCGATGTCCATGCGGCCACGGTAATCGGGCACCAGGGTTTCCAACTGTACGTTCGGCGACAGCTTGCGGATCTCGCGGATGCAGTCGGCAAAGTGCTGGGCACCGCCGTCACGCAGGTCGTCACGGTCCACCGAGGTGATGACCACGTACTTGAGCTTCAGGTCGGCAATGGCGATGGCCAGGCTTTCCGGCTCGTTGGTGTCCAAGGGCTTCGGACGGCCGTGGCCGACGTCACAGAACGGACAACGACGGGTGCAGATGTCGCCCATGATCATGAACGTGGCGGTGCCGCCGGAGAAGCACTCGCCCAGGTTCGGGCAGGAGGCTTCTTCGCAGACGCTGTGCAGCTTGTGCTTGCGCAGCAGGGCCTTGATACGGTCGACTTCCGGGGAAACCGGGATGCGCACGCGGATCCAGTCGGGTTTCTTCGGCAGTTCGGTGGTGGGGATGATCTTGACCGGGATGCGTGCAACCTTCTCGGCGCCGCGCAGCTTGACGCCGGCCTCTACCTTGGCACGCGGGGCCGGACGCTCGGTGACGTCCAGCGTCGGGATCATGGTTTGCACTGCATCAGTAGTCATATCAGTCGATTCCGCCCGTGAGGGTCGTCTGCTCAGCATAGTCGAGGTGTTTGACGAGCTGCGCGCGCAGCCGGGCACTTACCTCGGCAAATTCAATCGATCCTGCGTGCTCGCTCAACTGGGTCATTGCCAGTCCCGCGTAGCCACAGGGATTAATCCGTCGGAATGGCGCCAGGTCCATGTCCACGTTCAGCGCCAGGCCATGAAACGAACAGCCATGGCGGATCCGCAAGCCGAGGGAAGCGATTTTCGCCCCATCGACGTAGACACCCGGCGCATCCGGCTTGGCCGCCGCCGTCACACCGTAGCTGGCCAGCAGCTCGATCAGGCACGTTTCCATGCGGGTGACCAACTCGCGCACACCAAACCCCAGCTTGCGCACATCCAGCAACAGGTAGGCGACCAACTGGCCAGGGCCATGGTAGGTCACCTGCCCGCCCCGGTCGACCTTCACCACCGGGATATCCCCCGGCAGCAACAGGTGCTCGGCCTTGCCGGCCTGGCCCTGGGTGAACACCGGCGGGTGTTCCACCAGCCAGACTTCATCGTCGGCGGTGGTACCGCGTTCGTTCGTGAAGCGTTGCATGGCATGCCAGACCGGCTCGTAGGCCATCGTGCCCAGCTCGCGAAAGCCCAGCGTGCCCGGCATCACAACACCATGTGCACGAAACCGGTCGCTCGCAGCTCGCTGTTGATGTCGTAGAGCTGTTCCTGACCGGTGGCAATGATATGCAACTGGATCGTCGTGTACTTGCCGTTGGTACTCTGGCGCTCGGCCAGGGTCTTGTGGTCGACGGTGGCATGTTTTTCAAGGATCGCGATGATCTTGTCCTTGAACCCCACGCCGGTGTCGCCGATTACCTTGATCGGGTAATCCGCGCAGGGAAATTCGATTTTTGGCGCCTTTACTTCAGAGTCTGTCATGGCGTAACGGCCTCGTAAGCCGTGGTAACGCACATGGCCCCGCTCCGGATGGGAACGAGGCCATGCAGGTCAACACTTCGATCAGTTGAACAAGCCGTAGAAGAATAGACGGATGCTATCCCAGATGCGGCGGAAGATACCACCTTCCTCGACCGCGTCCAGAGCGATCAGGTCAGCGCTGTGCACCACTTTGTCGTCCAGTTTGACTTCGACTTTACCGATCACGTCGCCCTTGGCGATGGGAGCGGTCAGTTGCGGGTTCATGGTCATGCTGGCAGCGAGCTTCTTGAGCTGGCCTTTAGGCAGGGTCATGGTCAGGTCCTGGGCCAGGCCGGCCTTGACCTGGTTGCTCGAACCTTTCCAGACCTGGGCCTGGGCCAGTTCGGTGCCCTTCTGGTAGAAGGTCTGGGTTTCGAAGAAGCGGAAGCCGTAGGTCAACAGTTTCTGGGTCTCGGCGGCACGGGCCACCTCGCTGTTGGTGCCAAAGACAACGGCGATCAGGCGCATGCCGTCACGCACCGCAGAAGACACCATGCAGTAGCCGGCTTCCTCGGTGTGACCGGTCTTCAGGCCATCGACGGTCTTGTCGCGCCACAGCAACAGGTTGCGGTTAGGCTGCTTGATGCCGTTCCAGAAGAACTCCTTCTGGGAGTAGATGGCGTAGTGGGCCGGGTCTTCATGAATGATTGCCCGGGCCAGCAGCGCCATGTCGTGAGCCGACGAATAGTGCTCAGGGTTCGGCAGGCCGGTGGGGTTCATGAAGTGGCTGTTGGTCATGCCCAGGTCGGCCACGGTTTTGTTCATCATGTCGGCGAACGCATCTTCGCTGCCGGCGATGTGCTCGGCCAGGGCGACGCTGGCGTCGTTGCCGGACTGGATGATGATGCCGTGCAGCAGGTCGCTGACGGTCACTTGCGAACCGACCTTGATGAACATCCGCGAACCGCCGGTACGCCAGGCGTTTTCGCTGACGGTCACCGGATCGTTTTCACCGATCTGGCCGCGACGGATTTCCAGCGTGGCGATGTAGGCAGTCATCAGCTTGGTCAGGCTGGCCGGTGGCAGGCGCTGGTCACCGTTGCTCTCTACCAGCACCTCGCCGCTGCTGGCATCCATGAGCACAAAGGATTTGGCGGCCAATTGAGGGGGAGCCGGCATCATCTCGACCGCGAACGCGGCCGGTGAGAGAAGCAGCGGGACTAGCAGGCAAAGGCGTTTGGCAAAGGTGGTGATGTTCATCCGTCTCTCGAAATCGCTAATGGGACTGCCCGAAGGCAAAACTGAAACTGGCAGCTTTCTAACGGGCTGCCGCGTATTTAAGTTGCTCACTCACTGCCCTTGCCGGGCTTTTATTATTCATGGAGCCAACAACCTGACCCGCTCCAACCGCCAGCGGGCCTCATTCAATTACTCAGCGGTGACCAGGCTCGGCGAACCGAGATTGGCCAGCCGCACGCTGTTCTGCACCTGCTGGACTTCACCCGGAGAACCGATCGGCCCCAGGCGCACCCGATGCAGTGTCTGCTGGTTGCGCACGATCGAGCTGATGAACACCGGGGCGCTCACCATCGAGCTGAGCTTCGACCTCAGCAGCTCGGCAGCGTCCGGGTTGGCGAACGCGCCCACTTGCAGAAACTGGCCAGACGCTGTTGCAGAAGCGTTTTTTTTTGCATCGATCTGCACGGGTAGCACGGCCGCGGCGTGTTGCTGCGGCGGTGGTGTCCACTGCTCGACCGTGCCGGTGGACGCCGTCACGGTTGGCGCGGCATTTTGCGCCACTTTCGGCTCGTTGAGCATCAAAGGCGCCGGACGGCCACGTTGGGCCCACCATTCCTGCGGGTCGATACCTTCGACCTTGACCCGGGCGGTGCCGATTTCAGCGTAACCGAGTTTTTTCGCCGCCGCATACGACAGGTCGATGATGCGGTCGGAATAGAACGGCCCACGGTCATTGACCCGCAGGATCACGCTCTTGTTGTTGTCCAGGTTGGTCACCCGCACATAGCTGGGCAGCGGCAGGGTCTTGTGGGCCGCGCTCATGCCATACAGGTCATAGACCTCGCCATTGGCGGTGTTCTGGCCATGGAACTTGGTGCCGTACCAGGACGCCGTGCCCGAGGCCACGTAGCGCTTGGAGTCGGACAGCGGGAAATAGGTCTTGCCCAATACCGTGTACGGGTTGGCCTTGTAGGGACCGGTGTGCAGGGTCGGCGTGGCGTCAGGAATGCGCGAGACATCCACGTCCCACCACGGCGCGCCGTCCTTGTGGGCCCGGTTGATGTCCAGGCCCGGCGTCGCGCGTACGGCGGTGGTGTTTTTCTGGGCCGGCGCGCGGCTGGTCGAACAACTGACGACCAACAGCGACAGCGCGGCCAACGCCACGAGCTTCAGGGGTTGATAGGTAGGCAATGCCCGCATTATTTGACGCCCCGTGCTTTGACCAGCTCTTCAGACAGTTGATATACGGCCATGGCGTACATCACGCTGCGGTTATAACGCGTAATCGCGTAGAAATTCTTCAGGCCCATCCAGTATTCGGGGCCTTGTTCGCCTTCCAGCCGCATCGCGGTGACCGGCATGTCGTCACGCAGCGCATCATGACTCGACCAGCCCAACGCCCGCAACTCCCCGACGGTTTTCGTCGGCTCGATGCCCTCGGTCAGGCCCTCGTCCACTTGCTCGCCGCGCACGTCGGCACGGCTGACCACCGGTTGGCCGGCCTCCCAGCCATGGCGCTTGAAATAGCTGGCGACACTGCCGATGGCATCGGTCGGGTTGGTCCAGATATTGATGTGGCCGTCGCCGTCGAAGTCCACCGCGTAGGCGCGGAAACTGCTGGGCATGAATTGCGGCAGGCCCATGGCCCCGGCGTAGGAGCCCTTGAGGGTCAACGGATCGACCTGCTCTTCACGGGCCAGCAGCAGGAACTCGCGCAGCTCCTTGCGGAAGAACTCGGCACGCGGCGGGTAATCGAAGCCCAGGGTCGACAACGCGTCGATCACCCGGAAATTCCCGGTGTTGCGGCCAAAGAAGGTCTCGACGCCAATGATCGACACGATGACCTGGGCCGGCACGCCGTATTCCTGCTCGGCACGGGCCAGGGCCGTTTCGTGCTGGCGCCAGAAGTCCACGCCCCGGGCGATACGCGCCTCGGTGATGAACATCGGCCGGTACTCGCTCCACTGCTTGACCCGCTCGGCGGGCCGTGAGATCGCATCGAGGATCGACTGCTTGCGTTCGGCCTCGCGAAACACCCCCATCAGCTGCTCACCGGCAAAACCGTAGTCGCGGGTCATCTCACCGACGAATTCGGCCACCTGTGGCGAGCCTTCGTATTCACCGGCCAAGGCCTGCGACGCACTGCCGAGGAAGCCGACCAGGCCGATCCACGGCGCATATCGCGTCGACCAGCCACGCATTGCTTGCATTGAACTCTTCACCTTATTCAAACCTGCGCGATCCATTTGCGATGCGTATGAATCGACATCAAAACCCCAAACGCTGACAGTAGGGTCACCAGCGAAGTTCCTCCGTAGCTAATGAAAGGCAGCGGCACCCCCACGACCGGCAACAGGCCACTGACCATACCGATGTTGACGAAAACATAAACAAAAAACGTCATGGTCAGGCTGCCCGCGAGCAATTTCCCAAACAGCGTCTGGGCCTGAGCGGTGATCACCAGCCCCCGGCCGATCAGCAGCAGATAGATCAGCAGCAGCACGCAGATACCCACCAGGCCGAACTCCTCGCCCAGTACGGCGATGATGAAGTCGGTGTGGCTTTCCGGCAAAAAGTCCAGGTGCGACTGGGTGCCCATCAGCCAGCCCTTGCCGAACACCCCGCCGGAGCCGATGGCGGCCTTGGACTGGATGATGTTCCAGCCAGTGCCCAGCGGATCGCTCTCCGGGTCGAGGAAAGTCAGCACCCGCTGCTTCTGGTAGTCATGCATCACGAAGTACCACATGGCCACCGACACCGGCACGGCGGCGGCGATCACGCTGAGGATCCAGCGCCAGCGCAGCCCGCCCATGAACAGCACGAAGGCGCCGCCGGCCAGGATCAGCAGCGAGGTGCCGAGGTCCGGCTGACGGACGATCAGGATGAACGGGATGCCGATCAGCAACAGGCTGATACACACATGCTTGAGCTGTGGCGGCAGGGAACGCTTGGCCAGGTACCAGGCGATGGTCGCCGGCATGATGATCTTGAGGAATTCCGAAGGCTGGAAGCGGATCACCCCGGGTATGTTGATCCAGCGGGTGGCGCCCATGGCGTTGTGGCCCATGATGTCCACCACCACCAACAAGCAGACCCCCACCACATAGGCCAGTGGCACCCAGCGCGCCATGAACCGCGGTTCGAGCTGGGCGATCACGATCATCGACACCAGGCCGATGCCGAACGAGGTGGCCTGCTTGGCCAGCAGGTCCCAGCTCTTGCCGCTGGCCGAATACAGCACGAACAGGCTGCCGGCGGCCAGGGTCAGGAGCAGGATCAGCAACGGGCCATCGATGTGCATGCGCTGCAACAACGTGGCGCGACGGCGCATCACGTCTTCGCTGGAGAGGATCCGGTCGAAATTATTCTTCACGGGCCGTAGCCTCCGCAGTGATGGGGCTCGCGTATTCAGGCTTGAGCTGGCCGTGCTCATCCAGCAGCCAGGCGTCCATGATCTGGCGCACCACCGGCGCGGCGACACCGGAACCCGACTCGCCGTTCTCGACCATGACCGCCACAACGATCTTCGGGTTGTCGGCCGGCGCGAAGCCGACGAACAAGGCATGGTCGCGGTGACGTTCCTGGACCTTGGAGCGGTCGTACTTCTCGCCCTGCTTGATGGCGACGACCTGGGCCGTACCACTCTTGCCGGCAATCCGGTATTGCGCACCGATGGACGCCTTGCGGGCGGTGCCGCGGGCGCCGTGCATCACCTGCTGCATGCCGTTGTTGACCTTCTGCCAGTCCGACGGGTTGCGCAGGATGATGTCCGGCATCGGGTTCGGGTCCACCGGCTTCTGGCCTTCGATGGTCTTGGCCAGGTGTGGGCGATACCACTTGCCTTTGCTCGCCACCAGCGCCGTGGCCTGGGCCAACTGCAGTGGCGTGGCCTGCATATAACCCTGGCCGATCCCCAGGATCAGGGTTTCGCCGGGGAACCAGGCCTGGCGCCGGGTCGCCCGCTTCCATTCCCGGGACGGCATCAGGCCGGGGGATTCCTCGAACATGTCCAGGGAGACTTTCTGACCGAGACCGAACTTGTTCATGTAGGACGCCAACCGATCGATCCCCAGCTTATGGGCCAGGTCATAGAAGTAGGTGTCGTTGGAACGCATGATCGCCGTTTCCAGGTCTACATATCCGTCGCCGGTGCGGTTCCAGTTGCGGTACTTGTGGTCATAGTTCGGCAGTTGGTAATAACCCGGGTCGTAGACCCGGCTCGAAGCGGTCACCACGCCGGAGTCGAGCCCGGCAATCGCCACGGCGGGCTTGATGGTCGAGCCCGGCGGGTAGAGACCGCGCAACACACGGTTGAACAGCGGCCGGTCGATGGAATCGCGCAGCTCGGCGTAGGCCTTGAAGCTGATGCCGGTGACGAACAGGTTCGGGTCGAAACTCGGCTGGCTGACCATCGCCAGTACCTCGCCGGTGTTCGGGTCCAGGGCCACCACCGCGCCGCGCCGCCCGCCCAGCGCCGCTTCGGCGGCCTCTTGCAGCTTGATGTCCAAACTCAGGACGATGTCCTTGCCGGGGATCGGATCGGTGCGCTTGAGCACCCGCAATACGCGACCGCGAGCGTTGGTCTCGACTTCCTCGTAACCCACCTGGCCATGCAGTTCGGGCTCGTAGAAGCGCTCGATACCCGTCTTGCCGATATGGTGGGTGCCGCTGTAATTGACCGGATCGAGGGTCTTGAGCTCTTTCTCGTTGATCCGTCCCATGTAGCCGACCGAGTGGGCGAAATGCGGCCCCTGGGGATAATGCCGCACCAATTGCGCCACCACCTCGACGCCGGGCAAGCGGAACTGGTTCACGGCGATCAGGGCGATCTGCTCTTCGGTCAGCTCGAACAGGATCGGCACCGGCTCGAACGGCCGTCGGCCCTGGCGCATGCGCTTCTCGAAGATCGCCCGGTCCTCGGGCGTCAGTTGCAGCACTTCGACGATCACGTCGAGCACCTGCTGCCAGTCACCGGAGCGCTCGCGGGTCATGCTCAGGCTGAAGCTGGGCCGGTTATCCGCCACCACCACGCCGTTGCGGTCGAAGATCAGCCCGCGGGTCGGCGGAATCGGTTGCACGTGCACCCGGTTGTTTTCCGACAGGGTGGAGTGGTACTCGTACTGGATCACCTGGAGGAAATACAAGCGCGCAATCAGCACGCCGATCAGCGTCACCACCGTAATAGCACCGAACACGACGCGGCCCCGTACCAGACGGGCGTCTTTTTCGTGGTCCTTGATGCGGATCGGCTGGGGCATGGGGCAGGATTACTTGTGGTAAGGGTGCCCGGACAGGACTGTCCAGGCACGATACAACTGTTCGCCGATCAGGATCCGCACCAGCGGGTGCGGCAACGTCAACGGCGACAACGACCAGCGCTGATCGGCCCGGGCACAGACTTCCGGCGCCAGCCCTTCCGGGCCGCCGACCATGAAGTTGACCGTGCGCGCGTCCAGCCGCCAGCGATCGAGCTCCACCGACAACTGCTCGGTGCTCCAGGGCTTGCCATGGACTTCGAGGGTGACGATGCGCTCGTTCGGCCCGACCTTGGCCAGCATGGCTTCGCCTTCCTGGCGGATGAAACGCGCCACGTCGGCGTTCTTGCCACGGGTGTTGAGCGGAATTTCCACCAGTTCCAGGGCCAGCTCGGAGGGAAGACGCTTGGCATATTCATGCCAGCCTTCTTCCACCCACTTGGGCATGCGAGAACCGACGGCGATCAGGCGCAGTCGCACAGCGGTCCCTTATTGCTGGTCTTTGTTGAGCTTGGTGAAGTGCTCATGGGGGTTTTCCGGGCTGTGGTGCGCGGCGCTGGCCGAACGGCTCTGCTCGGCACCGGCCCACAGGCGCTCCAGGTCATAGAACTGACGCGCCGAGGCGGTCATCATGTGCACGATGACATCGTCCATGTCCAACAACACCCAGTCGCTGTCGCCCTTGCCTTCTTCACCCAGCGGCTTGACGCCCTGGGCCTTGACCGCTTCGCGGACCTTGTCCAGCATCGCGCCGATCTGGCGGTTGGAGGTACCGGTGGCGATGATCATGTAGTCCGTGATGCTTTGCTTTTCACGCACGTCGATCACCTGGATGTCCTGGGCCTTGACGTCTTCCAGGGCCGCCACGGCCACCTTGACCAGCTCTTCGCCGACCAGCGCCACGCCGGTATGCGCCTCTACAGGCAGCGGGGCGCTCTTGAAGGTGCCCTTGCGCTTTACTTTGTTTACGTCTTTGTCAGTCATATAAAACTCGTTTTGCTCGTATGTTCGGGCGCTTCGCTACACGCATTCACGTGCCTTGAAGCGCGCCTTTTTCAGTTCGACGCACGGTAAAGCCCGTGCGCATCGATGTAGGCCAGGACCGCGTCGGGCACCAGGAAACGTACCGACTTACCGCTGGCCAGCAGTTGACGGATCTGGGTGGCGGATACCGCGAGCGGCGTCTGCCAGACGAATGCAATCTGTCCGCTCGGCCCTTTCAGGGCCAGCGGGTCGCTCACCGAGCGGGCCGCCAGCAGGTTGCGCAAGGCATCCGGCGGCTCGCTGTCGGCATCCGGGCGTTGCAACACCAGGATGTGGCAATGCTGGAGCAACTCTTCCCAGCGATGCCAAGTGGGCAGGCCGCAAAATGCGTCCCAGCCCAGAAGCAGAAAAACCTGGGCCTCAACGGCCAGTTCGGCGCGCATCAGCTCCAGGGTATCGATGGTGTAGGACGGTTTGTCCCGCTGCAATTCGCGGGCATCCACCACCAGCGGTGCCACACCGGCCACCGCGCACTCGACCATCGCCAGACGGTCCTGCGCCGACACCTGCGGCGTGTCCCGGTGAGGCGGCCTGGCGCTGGGCGTCAGGCGTAGCTCATCGAGGGCCAGGGCGTCGGCGACTTCCAGCGCACCGCGCAAATGGCCGATGTGCACCGGGTCGAACGTGCCGCCCAGGATACCGATGCGCCGGGGCGGAGTTGTCGTCGTCACAGCGGCTGACGGGTCGAGGTCGCCCAAGTCAGACCGGCTCCTGTCCGCGCAACTGGCCGTCACCGACCACAATGTACTTCTCGCAGGTCAGGCCTTCGAGGCCCACCGGGCCGCGGGCGTGCAGCTTATCAGTAGAAATGCCGATCTCGGCACCCAATCCGTATTCAAAGCCGTCGGCGAAGCAGGTCGGGGTGTTGATCATCACCGACGCCGAATCCACTTCGGCCACGAAACGCCGGGTTTCGCCCTGGTGCTCACTGACGATGGAATCGGTGTGGTGCGAGCCGTGGCGGTTGATGTGTTCGATGGCCTGGTCCAGCCCGTCGACCACACGGATCGACAAGATCGGCGCCAGGTACTCGGTGTCCCAGTCTTCTTGCGTGGCCGCGACGGCCTCGATGATCGCCCGGGTGCGCTCGCAACCGCGCAGTTCGACGCCTTTTTCGCGGAACTGGGCGGCCATCGACGGCAGGAAGTCCTGGGCAACGGCCTGGTCCACCAGCAGGGTTTCCATCGCGCCGCAGATACCGTAGCGGTAGGTCTTGGCGTTGAAGGCGATGCGTTGGGCCTTCGGCAATTCGGCGTGGGCACTGACGTAGACGTGGCAGATGCCGTCCAGGTGCTTGATCACCGGCACGCGGGCGTCACGACTGACCCGTTCGATCAGGCCTTTGCCGCCACGTGGCACGATGACATCGACGAACTCGGGCATGGTGATCAGGGCGCCGACTGCGGCGCGGTCGGTGGTTTCCACCACTTGCACCACGGCCGCCGGCAGATCGGCCTCGGCCAGGCCGCGCTGGATGCAGGCGGCGATGGCACGGTTGGAATGGATGGCCTCGGAGCCGCCGCGCAGGATGGTCGCGTTACCCGACTTCAGGCACAGGCTCGCGGCGTCGATGGTCACGTTCGGCCGCGACTCGTAGATGATCCCGACCACGCCCAGGGGCACGCGCATCTTGCCGACCTGGATGCCCGACGGGCGGTAGCTCATGTCGCGGATCGCCCCGACCGGGTCCGGCAGGGCCGCGACCTGGCGCAGACCGACGATCATGCCGTCGATGCGGGCCGGGGTCAGCGCCAGGCGCTCGAGCATGGCCGGTTCGAGGCCATTGGCCCGGCCGGCGGCCAGGTCCAGCTCGTTGGCGGCGGACAACTCGGCGCGCGCAGCGTCCAGCGCATTGGCGGCGGCCTGCAAGGCGCGGTTTTTCTGCGCGGTGCTGGCCCGGCCGATGACGCGCGACGCTTCGCGAGCGGCGCGACCCAGGCGGGTCATGTAGTCAAGAACGGACTCAGTCATGGTCTGTTTGGTCTTGGCGATGGGGAAAGCGGCAGATTATAGCTGTCGTAACCCTCGACTAACAGCATGGACTCGCAGTGGTGACCGGCGGAGAAGTAAAACAGGCGTAAACAGCCGGTTGGAGCGAGTGTTCAGCGGTGATTAAGCTTTGCATTGCTATCATCGCGCTTCCTTTGGCCTCACTTCGTCTATCGCCATGACCGATTTGCCATCGCCCAACGCCCTGCCCCACGCCTTTTTCGACCGCGACGCCCAAGTCCTTGCCAAAGACCTGCTGGGCAAAGTCATTCGCCACAAAGTCGGCGAGCTGTGGCTCAGCGCGCGGATCATCGAGACCGAGGCGTATTACTTTGCCGAAAAGGGCAGCCACGCCTCGCTGGGCTACACGGAAAAACGTAAGGCTTTGTTTCTGGATGGCGGGCACATCTATATGTACTACGCCCGGGGCGGCGATTCGCTGAACTTCAGCGCCCAGGGTCCAGGTAATGCCGTGTTGATCAAATCGGCCTACCCGTGGGTCGATACCCTTTCCGGGCCGGCGAGCCTGGCGCAGATGTTATTGAACAACCCCGACGCCCAGGGCCGGCCGCGCACGCCGCAAAAACTCTGTGCCGGCCAGACCCTGTTGTGCAAGGCTTTGGGGTTGAAAGTGCCGGACTGGGACGCCAAGCGCTTCGACCCCGAACGCTTGCTGGTGGAAGATGCGGGCGTGCCGACGGTCAATGTGATCCAGACCACCCGCCTGGGCATTCCCCTGGGCCGGGATGAACACTTGCTCTATCGCTTCGTCGATGCCGCCTACGCACCGTGGTGTACCCGTAACCCGCTGCGACGGGGGCAGGTCGAAGGGCGTGATTATTTTTTGCTGCCCTGATGAAATACCGCATCCCCTGTGGGAGCGGGCTTGCTCGCGAATGCGGTGTGTCAGATAAATCAATGTCAACTGACACACCGCATTCGCGAGCAAGCCCGCTCCCACAGTTTGAATCTTCAGTGATCTTGAATTTTCGTTCACACAGTAAAAATTGCATGCCAATCACTATTCAATGGAGTTGTCCTTATGGGCCCATGGCTCGATAGCATCACCGGCTGGCTGACCGTCAACCCGCAATGGCTGGCGGTGGCGGTGTTCATCGTCGCTTGCGTGGAATGCCTGGCCATTGCCGGCCTGATCGTGCCGGGTACGGTGCTGTTGTTTGCCATCGCCGTGCTGGCCGGCAGCGGCGCGTTGTCCCTGGGCGAGACCTTGCTGCTGGGCCTGCTCGGCGGCTTGCTGGGGGACTTGGTGTCGTATTTCCTCGGCCGGCATTTCCACCAGAACATCCGCCGCCTGCCCGGGCTGCGCCATCACCCCGAGTGGATGAGCGCCGCGGAAAACTATTTCCAGCGCTACGGCATCGCCAGCCTGCTGGTGGGGCGTTTTATCGGCCCGTTGCGCCCCATGTTGCCGATGGTGGCCGGGATGTGCGACATGCCGTTCCCGCGCTTCGCCGCCGTCAGCGTGCTGGCCGCGGCGGGCTGGACCGTGGCCTACCTGTTGCCGGGCTGGGCCACCGGGGCGGCGTTCCGCCTGCCATTGCCCGAAGGGTTCTGGCCACAGGCCGGCGTGGTCATCGGCAGCATCGCGATGATGATCGGGCTGAGCGTCAACAGCACCCTGCGTCGTCATCGCCATGCCACGGCGCTGATCGCTGGCATCGGCCTGGTGATCCTGATCGGCCTGTTCATCGGCTTTCGTTACCTGACGGCGTTCGACCAGGGCTTGATGGCGCTGGTCCAGGAACATCGCAGCCCGACGCTGGATGAAATCGCCGTGACCTTCACGTTGATCGGCGAATTCCGCTACATGTTGATTGTCTGCAGCCTGCTGACCGGGCTGCTGCTGTTGGCACGGCAATGGCGCCAGGCAATCTTTGCCGGGGGCACGATGCTGGTCACCTCCTTGGCCAATACCGGCAGCAAACACTTCTTTGCCCGGGTGCGCCCGGAAATCCTCACCGACCCGCTGACCAGCTACAGCATGCCCAGCGGCCACGCCTCCGGGGCATTCGCGCTGTTCCTGACCCTGGCCGTCCTGGCCGGCCGCGGTCAACCGCCACGCCTGCGCCTGACCTGGCTGCTGCTGGGCTGCTTGCCGGCGCTGGCCATCGCCCTGTCGCGGGTCTACCTGGGCGCCCATTGGCCGAGCGACATCGTCGCCGGCGCCATGCTGGCCGCCAGCATCTGTGCCGCCGCCCTGTGGTTGAGCCAGCGCCAGACCCCGCTGCCGGCCATGCCGCCGAAAGTCTGGTGGCTGATCCTGCCGGCGCTGGTGGCGGTGTTCAGCTTCTTCGCGCTGCGGCATTTGCCCCATGCGATGTTGCGGTATGCCTATTGAGCGGCGGGCCAATGAACACTGGAGATCCATGTGGGAGCGGGCTTGCTCGCGAAGGCAGTGGGTCATTTAACACCTGTGTCGGATGACACTCCGCTTTCGCGAGCAAGCCCGCTCCCACAATCTATGGTCCTCTCAGTTTCTGCAATACTGAATTTGGATGCGTGATTGGCTTGCCGCAATCTATTCGGCGTCGAAAAGATAAATTCGCGCCGC
>NZ_FMUZ01000005.1:0-23976 GCF_900101575.1 Pseudomonas sp. NFACC37-1
ACGCTTGACCCTGCGTTACCGAGCACCACCCACCTGGTTTTGCGATGCTGGATAACAGATGACGTAAACGGCCTACCGACCTGACAGAAAACCTGGGCTCCCACACGGCTCTAAAGCCGATCTACCCTAATCAGGACTGTCAGGCGCGATTTTCATCGCGGCGCGAATTTATCTTTTCGACGCCGAATAGATTGCGGCAAGCCAATCACGCATCCAAATTCAGTATTGCAGAAACTGAGAGGACCATAGATTTGTGGGAGCGAGCTTGCTCGCGATAGCGGCGCCGAGGATGTAACTGACAGCCACAAAAAAGCCCGGGAACGGCCCACACCGTCCCGGGCTTTTTCATGCCTGCGGGGTTAGAACGCGCCCATGTAGTCGCGCTTGCCCACTTCCACGCCATTGTGGCGCAGCAAGGCATAAGTGGTGGTGACGTGGAAGAAGAACTGCGGCAGGCCGTAGGTCAGCAGATAATTCTGGCCGCTGAAGCGCTTCTCCTTCGGCGTGCCCGGGCGGGTAACGATTTCGATGCCTTCCTTGCCATCGATCTGCGCAGGGCTGATGCCGTCGATAAAGGCCAAGACCTTGGCGATCAGGGCTTGCAGCTCGGCGAACGTGGTCTCGCTGTCCTCATACTTCGGCACCTCGACCTCGGCCAGGCGGGCGGATACACCCTTGGCGAAATCCACCGCGATCTGCACTTGGCGCACCAGCGGGAACATGTCCGGGTACAGGCGGGCTTGCAGGAAAGCGTTCGGGTCGATGTTCTTCGCGGTGGCGTGGGCTTCGGCCTTGTTCAGAACGTCGCTCAACGCGTTGAGCATCTGCTTGAAAACCGGGACGGAAGCGGCGTACAGGGAAATAGTCATGGCAATCTCATGCAGGTGGCAGGAAAGAATGAATCAAACGGCTGCGATTATAGCCACGGCTTGTTGCACGGCTTGTCTTTTATTGCGCAAGGATTAGGCTAGGCGGCTTCCACAGCATAGGGAACGCGCGATGAGCATCGAAGAACAACAGCAGGCTGAAGAACCACGGCTCAATAGCACGGAAATCCGCATCCTCGGCGCGCTGGTCGAGAAACAGGCCACCAACCCCGAGACCTACCCGTTGACGCTCAACGCCCTGGTACTGGCCTGCAACCAGAAAACCAGCCGCGAGCCGGTAATGAACCTCAACCCGGGCCAGGTCGGCCAGAGCCTGCGGGCGCTGGAAGGTCGCGGTTTCACCAAGCTGGTGATGGGCAGCCGCGCCGACCGCTGGGAGCATCGGGTCGACAAAGCCCTGGAGCTGGTACCCGCCCAGGTGGTCCTGATGGGCCTGCTGTTCCTGCGTGGCCCGCAAACGGTCAATGAGTTGTTGACCCGCAGCGGACGGATGCACGACTTCGAAGACGCCGAACAAGTGGTGCACCAACTCGAACGCCTGATCGCCCGCGGCCTGGCGTTGCTGGTGCCACGCCAGGCCGGCCAGCGCGAAGACCGCTATGTGCACGCCATGGGCGACCCGGCGGACATCGAAGCGATTCTCGCCGCCCGCCAGCACCCGGTGGAGCGTGGCGCCGGTGGCGGTGTCTCGCTGGAACGCATCGAGGAGCTCGAAGCGCGGATCGCGGCACTGGAAGAACGCCTGGCGCGGCTGGAATAGCAGCGCTTACGCCGACCGGGCGAAGGCCACGGCTTTTTCGAATTGCTCCAGATTGGGCCGCACACCGGTGTACAGCACGAACTGCTCCAGGGCCTGGATCGCAATGACTTCCAACCCGGTGATGACCCGTTTGCCTTCGGCCCGGGCGCGTACGATCAGCGGCGTTTCCGACGGGATCGCCACCACATCGAACACGGTCTCGGCCGCGGCGATGGTCTCGGGTTCAAACGCCAACTGATCGGCTTCCGGGCCGCCGGTCATGCCGATCGGCGTGACGTTGATCAGCATCTGCGGCCGCCGGGCCCCCAGTTCCGCTTGCCATTCATAGCCCAAGGACTCGGCCAGGGCTCGCCCGGTGGCTTCATTGCGGGCAACGATCAGCCCGTTCTGGTAGCCCCCATCGCGCAAGGCACTGGCCACAGCCTTGGCCATACCACCGCTGCCGCGCAGGGCAAAAGTCGAATCCTGAGGCACGGCATGGCTTTGCAGCAATTGGGCGATGGCGATGTAGTCCGTGTTGTAGGCCTTCAGATGGCCTTTGGTATTAACGATCGTATTGATCGACTGGATCGCGGCGGCGGAAGGATCCAACTCGTCCACCAGGGCAATGCAGGCTTCCTTGAACGGCATCGACACGCCGCAGCCGCGAATGCCCAGCGCGCGGATACCACCCACCGCTCCAGGCAGGTCCTGGCTGCTGAACGCCTTGTAATAGAAGTTCAGGCCCAGTTGTTCATACAAATGATTATGAAAGCGCAGGCCGAAGTTTCCGGGACGCCCCGAGAGCGACATGCACAGTTGGGTGTCTTTGTTGGGATTGATCTGCATGCGTGTCTCCTTGCATTCACTTTCGGACAGACGGAAACACCGTCGCCAAAAGTCTATTCGATGATGGTACCGCCAGGCCCGGCCCGATCTCAGGCCGCAGGATGACGCGGCGCGGTCAAGAAAAGCGCTACAGACCTTACACAATATTTACCCAACGGCGTCGCAAATCCTGAGAAAATCGCTGTCATAGCAAGTATCCCCGCGACCCTCATCGGGTCTGTTGCAGACCACAGGCGCCGGGGCCGGAACGAGGAACAGCCATGAATCGTAGACTTCCCATCATCGCCCTGCTCATGGGGGCACTCGCGGTCACCGGCCAGGCATCCGCCCACGGTCGTGGTGGTTGGGAGGGGCCCGCCGTTTTTGGTGCCATCGTCGGTTCGGCCATCGTTGGCTCAGCCATCATCAACCGTGATCGGCCGGTGTATGTGCAGCAACCGGTCTATGTCCAGCCGCAGCCGGTCTACTACCAGGCCCCGCCACCGGTCTACTACCAGCCGCAACCGGTGTATGTAGAGCGACCGATCTACTATCGCCCGGCACCGGTGTATTACGGGCCACCACGGGGCTATTACTACGGCCCACCCCGGGGTCATTACGGCCGCTGGTAACTGGCTCCCGGGCGGCACAAAAAAAGCCTGTGATCATTGATCACAGGCTTTTTCATGTCAGCAGGAAAAAACCGTATTTGTCAGACGTGCTCGCTGCTTTTCAGTCGGATCGGCCCATGCTCCACCGGCTCGTGAACAGGTTCCACCACGGGAATCTCGTTGCCATCACAATCATGCAGCTTGCCGTCACTGAAATAGTCGCCTTCGCGCAGCGCCGCCAGGTCCTGATAGCGCAACACCCGCTCGGTGCCGGCGGCGAAGACTGACTGCTGGTCGGAATTGCCCGCGGTGAAGTGGTTGAACGCCAGGTTCAGCACGATCGCCATGATTGCCGAAGAACTGATGCCCGAATGAAAGATGGTCGCGAACCAACTCGGGAAATGGTCGTAGAAGTTCGGCGCGGCAATAGGAATCATGCCGAAGCCGATGGAGGTGGCGACGATGATCAGGTTGACGTTGTTGCGGTAATCGACTTTCGACAGCGTACGGATGCCGCTGGCAGCCACTGTGCCGAACAGTACGATACCGGCACCGCCCAGCACCGAGGTCGGCACTGCGGCGATCACCCGGCCCATGAACGGCAACAGGCCGAGCACCACCAGGAACACCCCACCGGTCGCCACCACGAAACGGCTCTTGATTCCGGTCACGGCCACCAGCCCGACATTCTGGGCAAAGGCACTCTGGGTGAAGGAACCGAAGATCGGCGCGATCATGCTCGACAGCATGTCAGCCCGCAAGCCGTTACCCAGGCGCCTGGAGTCGACTTTGGTGTCGATGATCTCGCCCACCGCCAGGATGTCGGCAGAGGTTTCCACCAGGGTCACCATGATCACAATGCACATCGACAGGATCGCGGCGATATGGAACGTCGGCATACCGAAATGGAACGGTGTCGGGAAGCCGAACATCGGGCCTTGGCTGACCGATGAAAAGTCCGCCATGCCGAGGAACACCGCAATGACCGTACCCATGACCATGGCCAACAGAATCGACAACCGGGAGATGGTTGCGCTGCCCATTTTGCTCAACAGCAGCACCAGCACCAGGGTCACTGCGGCCAGACCAATGTTCGCCATGCTGCCAAAATCGGCGGCGTGGCTGTTGCCGCCCATCGCCCAACGCGCCGCCACCGGCATCAGGGTCAGGCCGATGGTGGTGATCACAATGCCAGTGACCAGTGGGGGAAAGAACCGGGTGATGCGTGAAAACACCGGGGTGATCAGCAGACCGATCAGCGACGCTGCGATCACCGCGCCGAGGATGGCTTGAAAGCCCCCTTCCCCGCCGCTGCCGACAATCGCCACCATGGTCGCGACGCCCGAAAACGATACGCCCTGCACCAAGGGCAACTGGCAGCCGAAAAACGGCAGGCCGAGGGTTTGCAACAACGTGGCCAGGCCCCCTGCGAACAATGACGCGGCAATCAACAGGCCGATGTCCGCCGGCGAAAGCCCGGCCGCCTGGCCGATGATCAACGGTACGGCGACGATGCCACCGTACATGGTCAACACATGTTGCAGGCCGTAAGCCATATTCGCGCCGACGCCGAGGTTTTCGTCCTCGGGCCGTGGGAGTGAAACATGGGGCGTTTTCATGGTTCGGGGATTCCCTGTTTTTTGTTATGGGCACACTGTATTCAAAACTCAGGACAAATGTCCATAGAGTTGTATACAACTTACAGCATGCACATCCGGAACAGGCCTGCGGCCAACCGCCTTTTTATTCCTGGAGCAACCCCACGAGCGCGGGCCGCAACAGCTCCCGTGGCGGTACGCGCAGGCTGAATTCCTGTTCCAGCAGATCGATCAAGTCATCGGCATCGATGATCACCCGCCGCTCGCTCTCCTGCCCTATGCGGTGCACAGCGTAGCTGTTGCCGTTCAGGGTCTTGCGCCATCCGTCACCCGTGCGGGCCACCATCAACCGGCCCATGAACGGCGACTCCGGATGGTTGCAGACGTACCAATTGCCGACGATGTAGTCGATGTCTTCCTGGCGTTGCAGGTCGAACAGGTACATCGGCCGCCATTCGCCAGCAACGTTGGCGCGCAACAGATAGCCGTCCGCAGGGGTCTCGATGCGGTACGGTTCATGGGGCGTTAACTGGGTCTCACGGCTGTCCAGCAGCAGCGGCGCGGTGGGCACCATGCCGCCAAAACCGACGTCGGTGATGTAGCGCACACCGTCGATCGTCACCAGGCTCAGCCGATGGGTCCGGGCAGGCCAGGCGCCCTCAGGCGCATTCATCACCACGCGCCCAGTGATGCCGCGGGCATCGAAACCCAATGCCTGCAACAGCGCCAGGAATAGCTGGTTGAGTTCATAGCAATAGCCACCACGCCCCTCTTCAAAAACCTTGCGCTCGACCGATTCAAGGTCGATGGGCACGGGCTGGCGCAGCAACGTCGACAGGGTTTCAAAGGGGAATTCAGCGGTATGGCGCCATTGCAGCTGACGCAAGGTGTCGAGCGTCGGCGCCGGTGGTGCGTCGAAACCCAGGCGCCGCAAATAACGGGTCGTATCGCTCAGTGGGGGATGACTCATGAGGGTGTCCTTTTCCCGGGGTCGGCCAGCGTTCACAACGAGCGCACGGCTCATGGGCGCAGGTATAAGGCATTCCTCTCACAGAGACAACAATCGGCCCCGTCAGCGCCGTTTACGCGAAGCCAGCCGGATCCAGGTGGGCGCATGGTCGCTGGGGTGGGGCTGGTTCCGCACCCAGGCATCCACGCCGCCTTCGCTCAGGTAGGCGCTGGCCACCGGGTTGAGCAGCAGATGATCGATGCGCAGCCCGGAGTTCTTTTGCCAGTGCTGGCGGAAATAATCCCAGAAGGTATAGAGGCGCTCGTCCGGATACAGATGGCGCAGCGAATCGGTCCAGCCCTGGTCCAGCAACCGCTGGTAGCACTCGCGGCTTTCGGGCTGCAACAGCGCATCCTTGAGCCAGGAACGCGGGTTGTAGATGTCCATGTCGGTGGGCACCACATTGTAGTCACCGGCGAGCACCACGGGATGGTCACTGGCCTGCAGCCCTTGAGCGTATTCGATCAGCCGTTCGAACCAGGCCAACTTGTAGTCGAACTTGGGACCCGGTTGCGGATTGCCGTTGGGCAGGTAGAGGCACCCCACCAGCACACCGTGCACCGCCGCCTCCAGATAGCGACTATGGCTGTCGTCATTCCCGCCGGGCAGGCCACGGCGGCTCTCCAACGGCTGCGCGTCACGGGCCAGGATCGCGACACCGTTCCAGGACGCCTGCCCGTGCCAGATTGCCCCGTACCCCACCGACTCCAGCTCCGCCGCCGGGAAATCCTTGTCCACTGCCTTGAGCTCCTGCAAACAGACAATGTCGGGTTTTTCCCGCTCCAGCCATTCCAGCAGGTTGGGCAACCGTGCCCGGATACCATTGATATTGAAGGTCGCGATCCGCAGGTTTTTCATAGACCCAGCACTCGAAATGTCACGTTACTGGCTGTGACCGTCAATCCGGCGCGGTGGTTGCAACGGGTCTTCAGGAGCCGGTTTTCGGTAAGGGCCGACCGTTCTCCAGCATCGGTTTCACCGATCCGAGCGCGCCAGCGTATCGAGCCCGCTTTCTGTCGATAACACCGCCACCCGGTTGCGGCCACTGTGCTTGGCCTGGTAAAGCGCCGCATCAGCGCGCTGGATGAAGACTTCGATGTTGTCCAGGCTGCTGGGCACAAAGGCATAGCAGCCCAGGCTCACCGTGAGGAAGCCGGTCGGGGAGCCGGAATGGGTGATGTGCTTGTCGATGACGCTTCGGCGGATCTGCTCGGCCAACGCCATGGCCCCCGAAAGGTTCGTGTCAGGCAGCAGTACCGCAAACTCTTCGCCGCCATACCGTACCGCCAGATCGGCCTTGCGATGGCAGCAGCTCTTGAGCACCTTGGCCACTTCCGCCAGGCAGTGATCCCCGGCCACGTGCCCATAGGCGTCGTTGTAGCGTTTGAAAAAATCGATGTCGAGCATGATCAGGCTCAAGGGACTGCGCTGACGAGCGCCCCGACCGAACTCGATGTCCAGGGCCCGTTCGAACAGACGCCGGTTCGCCAGCCCGGTGAGGCTGTCATGGGTGGCAATCAGTTCCAACGCCTCCTGCGCCTTGCGCAAGTCCGCTTCGATCTTTTCGCTGTTGCGTACCTGGCGCACGAAGACCCAGCCGAACAAGCAAATGCCCAGGACCACCAGGCCCACGATGAGGCTGGATTGGAACGCCCGGTCATGCCAGCCCGCCAGGATCGATTCTTCGGACACCGCGGCGGTGACCACCAACGGATAAGCCTGTAAATGTTGATGCCCATACAGCCTGACGACACCGTCGACATCTGAACGGATGATCGCATCGCCAGACACCCCTCCCGAGAGGTCATGGTCGTAGATATGTTCCTCGGCCAACGGGCGGCCGATCCGCGCCTCATCGAAGGGGCGCCGGGCCAACAGCGTCCCGTCAGACAACGCCAGGGCCATCTCGCCTTGCTCATCCAGGCTGAAGCTTTTGAAGAACCGGTCGAAGTAGGACATTTTGATGCCGGCCAGCAACACACCCTGGAAGTTGCCGTCTCGGTCATTCAAGCGCCTGGAAACCGGGATGATCCACTCACCGTTTTGCCGACTGCGGATCGCCGGGCCGATATGGGGGACCAGGGAGGCGTTCTGCTGGTGGAAAACGAAATACTCTCGATCCGCCACCCCTGCCCCCCTGTGCAGGTCCTCAAAGGAGGTAATGACCCAATGACCGCGCTTGTCGAACAGGAACAGGCCATGCAGCTGTTCAAGCGATTGCACGCGACGGGCAAAGGTTTGCTGCAAGCGTGGCTGAACCGCAGGACCCAAACCGTCGACCTGGATCCAATCCGCCAGACTGGCCAGGACCAGATCGGCCTGGATGAAGGTGTCCTGGGCCTGCTGGGCCATGGCTCGGGTAAGGGTGGCCGAGGCGATGCGGGCCGACTCCACGTCGTGGCTGCGGGATTGCTCCAACTGCAGGTAAAGCAAACCGCACAGGCACAGGCACACCGCCGCGATAAACATAACCGCAGCCTTGAGCAGCGGCAGGCGTTTCAGGGCACCGGCAGGGATATGAAAAGGATCGTAGATGGAGATTGGCAAGCGAATTCCTGAAGAGGGCAAAGCATGCGCGAATTCGCGCATAACCCCCAATATTCGTGAGCTTAGCTTACCGCTTGTGAGGCGGCAATTTGCCTGTGCAGTGGAGCCGATGGGTGGCTGGAGTGGATCCAAAAGCCCGCCCCTGGGCCCGTAAAAAAGCCCGCTTCAGAACGAAGAAATCTCCGCCTGTCGTAGGAGCTGCCGAAGGCTGCGATCTTTTGATCTTGATTTTGATGGTTCACTTTCGACTCAATTGTTTGGGACAAGATCGCAGCCTCGTTGCACTCGACAGCTCCTACACGGGGCAAGCTACCCTCGCTACCGATCTTCTTTACAAACAAACCTTCCTGGGGGCTATCTAAATTGCGTAACGCCCCATAACGTATGGTCGCCTTTGACTTGCAAGTGCCCCGTCGACCATGAGCCAACCGAACCGAATCGATGATGAACAGGCCCTGACCCGCCCCGACGCCGTCAGTCTGCGCGAGGCGTTCTGGTTCTGGCTCAAACTGGGCTTCATCAGTTTCGGCGGCCCAGCGGGGCAGATCTCGATCATGCACCAGGAGTTGGTGGAACGGCGGCGCTGGATTTCCGAGCGGCGCTTCCTGCATGCCCTCAATTACTGCATGTTGCTGCCGGGGCCTGAGGCCCAACAATTGGCGACTTACCTGGGCTGGTTGATGCACCGAAGCTGGGGTGGAGTGATCGCCGGCGCGTTATTCGTCCTGCCGTCGCTGTTCATTCTTATCGCATTGTCGTGGTTGTACATCGCCTTTGGCGAAGTGCCGGTGGTGGCGGGTATTTTCTATGGCATCAAACCGGCCGTGACGGCCATCGTGGTGCATGCCGCCCACCGGATCGGCTCCCGCGCACTCAAGAACAATTGGCTGTGGGCGATCGCGGCGGCATCGTTCACCGCGATCTTCGCCCTTGATCTCCCCTTCCCGCTGATCGTGCTGGGTGCGGCTGCCATCGGTTATTTCGGCGGTCGCTGGGCACCGGAAAAATTCAGCCTGGGCGGTCACGATACCCAACACAAATCCTTCGGTCCCGCCTTGATCGACGACGACACGCCAACCCCGGAGCATGCCCGGTTCAACGCCGCCAGGTTGACCCGCCTCGTGGTCGTCGGTGCCCTGTTGTGGATGGTGCCCATGGGCCTGCTGACCGTCGTGTTCGGCTGGAGCGGCACCTTGACGCAAATGGCCTGGTTCTTTACCAAGGCCGCGCTGCTGACCTTCGGCGGCGCCTATGCGGTCTTGCCCTACGTGTACCAAGGCGCCGTCGGGCACTTCGGCTGGCTGACGCCGACACAAATGATCGATGGCCTGGCCCTGGGCGAAACCACGCCCGGCCCGCTGATCATGGTCGTGGCCTTCGTCGGTTTCGTCGGAGGTTACGTGATGCAGGTGTTCGGTCCCGAACAGACCTTCCTCGCCGGGGCCGTCGCGGCCACGCTGGTGACCTGGTTCACGTTCCTGCCCTCTTTCCTGTTCATCCTGGCCGGCGGCCCGCTGGTGGAGTCGACCCACAACGCGTTGAAATTCACCGCACCGCTGACCGCGATCACCGCGGCGGTGGTCGGGGTAATCCTCAACCTGGCGTGCTTCTTCGGTTATCACGTGCTCTGGCCCAACGGTTTTGCAGGTGCCCTGGACTGGCCGTCAGCGATCATCGCGATTGCGGCGGCGGTGGCGCTGTTTCGCTACAAGCGCGGGGTGATCCAGGTGTTACTGGCGTGCGGGCTGGCCGGGTTGGCGGTGCATTTGCTGCGCTAGACGAGGCGCTTGCTCAGGTACGTCGCCGAGGCCGGACACAAGGTCTTGAACTGGGCTGTCGCGCTGATCGACGCGGGCGCCAGCGAGCGATCCTCCTGCTGATAGCCCTGGCCGGAAAAAAACGCCGCGGCGCTGTCGGTCAAGAGGTGGAGCCGCTCCACCCCCTCGCGTCTCGCAAACGCTTCGACAGCGGCCAGTACCGCCACCCCAGCCCCCCGCCCCCGCTGCCCCTCAAGGACAACCAACGAGCGCAGCAACCGCTCGGCCCCCTCCCCCTCGATGCCAGCAAACCCCACGTCGACACCCTGGTGGTTGAAGCTGAAGAACTGGCGACCGGAATATGTCAGGTCGTCCACGGGTAGCCCGGCTTGGGTGAGTGCATCGCGCAAGGGTCCCAGGTCGTTATTGCTTAGAGCTGTCATGTGCATGGTGGGTGCTCGTCTACGTCTTGCCTTGATCATCGGGCACCCCGAATTTGGTTACAACCCACGGGGTGCATCGGAGAGCGGGGTTCAATAGGATTGCTCGAAAGTAAGCCACTGGCGTACATTAGCAATGATTTTTATTGAAACTCCAATTTTTACCCGTCGGGTCAAAGAACTGATGGATGACGATGATTTCGCTGTCCTACAGAAAATACTGGTCTGCAATCCTTCCGCTGGCGAAGTTATGGAAGCCACCGGGGGGATCCGAAAGATTCGTATCGCAGCCAAAGGCCATGGCAAACGGGGGGGGAGCCAGGGTGATCTACTACCACTTCGTCCATGCTTCGCGGATCGCGTTGCTGATGATATATCCGAAAAATGGACAGCAAGACTTGACTGTCGATCAGCGAAAAGCATTGAAATTGATTGTCGAGCACTGGAGATAACCATGAGCAAATTTTTCGATGAGCTGATGGAAAGCGTACAACAGATGGATGAAATCGTCCGAGGCGAGCGCCAGCCGTCACGGGAATTCATCGTCGATGCGTTGCAAGTGAAAGAGATACGCAAGGCTACCGGCCTGACCCAAGCCAAATTCGCAGCATTGATCGATGTCCAACTGGGCACGCTTCGCAACTGGGAGCAGGGACGACGCGAGCCTACCGGCCCCGCTAAGGCGCTGCTGCGGGCGATTCATAATGATCCGAAACACGTGATCAGCGCCTTGGCCACTTAAGCATTGCCGAAATGAACAGAACGCTCAGGCAATGCTTCCATGTGCCGAAAGCGCTTGCTTCAAGCCCCCATGACCTGGCGCAAATGAACACCCCTACCCATCAGCTAAGCTCAACCTATCATCACGACAGGGAATCGACATGAGCAAGGCAGACGAGCTAGCGGCCAAACTGAGGAAGACCCAGCAGACCCGTGCGGATACCGACAACTGCGCCGACCTGGCGATCGAGCACTGGCCGGCCCAGGTCTACGAGCTGTATCGCCAGATCGAAACCTGGCTGGCTCCCGTGTGCGAGGCGGGCCTGGACATTCGGCGCAACCCCACCCACGTCTTTGAAAGTCACTCCAGCGGTTCGACGTACAACTACGCCATCGATCAACTGGTGATCGAAGGCAATCACCACCGCATTTCATTCGACCCGATTGCGCGCTTCTCGGCCAAGGGAGAGGGCTGCATTGAAGTCCATATGAAGGGGCAGGAACACTGCATCGTGCGCACGCTTGGCGAGCATGGTGAATCGCGCTGGCATATCCAGGCCCTGCGCTCGACAGGGCAAGAGCGCCCTGAACCTGCCATTCTGGACGAGGACGCCTTGCTCTCGCTGGTAGAAGAAGGTCTTGGCCTATAACGCAGATGGGCGATCCTTGATCGCCCATTTTCATTGGAGAGCACGCTAGATCTGCGGCGCTGATTCGAGTGCTGGATCGTTTCCGGGCACCGGCAGCGTCAGTTCTTGGGCCGGTCTTCCTACCAGTAAATTCAAGGCATTGTCGATTTCGTCAGCCGCGCCTTGCGCGTATCGAGTATCCGCCCAGCTCCAGTACGGATCGGATATCAGCCCGCCCACGGCCTGTGCGCACAATTCATCGCGGCTGATGCCCATCTTCCCGGCTGCGGCGATCACGGCCATAAGGGCTTGCTCTAATTGGGAAATTCGCTCTGTTGTCACAATGAACCAACGTGATGGATAACAAACCCAGAGCATATCAAGCCATCAATGTGCCACCAAACTCAAGCGCCCAACGGTCGCCCTGTCAGCCTGCTTTGGCTTTGCGTCCGCGGGGCTGCCTTTCCCGCTGGCGTATTGGCCACCCCATTGGCCAGGAAGTCCACTGTTGCGGCAGCCTGCCCCCCCCACAATACCCAGCTTGAAGGGTGGGCGCCTGGGCTGCTGGCCCAGCGTCGCGAAGTCGGCGCCAGAGGATGCGAACTGATCGGTGGAGGCTAGGTACTCAAGCCGATCCAACCGTGGACGCCCACGTAGAGACCGACGCCGATGATCAACACGCTGGACAGGTAAGGCGCCCGACGAGCAACGGTGCCCAGCCAAGGCCAGCGATTGGAAGCCTGCCTTGCACCAATGGCCGCCGCAGCCCCCACGGTCACCAGGGTCATCGCCAGGCCGATGCTGAAGCACAGGACAAGCAGGCCGCCCAGTGCGACCGCTTTGACTTGCAGGCACAGCAACAGGACGGTAATGGCGGCAGGACACGGAATCAGCCCGCCCGTGAGCCCGAACAGGATGATCTGGCCCGTGGTGACCTCCCGGTTGGTGAAGCGCTTGCGGATGTCGTTGGCATGCGCCTGTTCGTGGGCGTCCTGATAACCCTCCAGTGCCAACGCCGGACCTTTGGGTTCGGGGTGCTCGTGTTTGTGGTGATGGTCGTGATCGTGATCGTGATCGTGATCGTGATCGTGATGATGGTCATGCCCTTGTGCGAACTTGAATATCTGCTCGCCGTGCCAGGTTCGCCACAGCATCCACAGCGCGATGGCAATGATCAACGCAGAAGATGCCAGTTGGAAATAAGGTTCCGAGGTTTCGGCATCGAGCCCCTGGCCCAGATACATGCCGCCGATGGCGACCAACCACACCACGGCAGTGTGGGACAGCGTCGCCGCCAGCCCCAGCAACACCGCCTGCTTGACCGAACCTCGGATCGCCACGATAAACGCCGCCATCATGGTTTTCGAATGGCCCGGCTCCAGGCCATGCAAGGCCCCCAGCAAAATAGCGCTGGGAAAATACAGCCAGGCCTGAGCGCCACCCTGTTGCAGCAATTCAGCAAAATTGGGCATGTAAGGCCTAGAGGTACTTGGTGATTTGCTTGAAGGCTTCCAGCGGCGCGCGCTCGCCTTTATTCAACGACGAAACGGTGTCCTCCAGACAGTGATCGATGTGATCCTGGATCAACGTTCGTTTGGCCTGGCACACCGCTTTTTCAACCGCATGCAACTGCTGGGCAATCTCCACGCACTCTCGCCCCTCTTCGATCATCGTGATGATGCTGCGCAAATGGCCGTCCGCCCGCTTGAGACGCTTGATGATCGCCGCATGGCTTTGGTGGGGATGTTCGTGGTCGTGCTCAGTCATGGTTTGAGCCTTGGGTTTCGATGAATTTACGCCACCATCCTATCCCCCCAGGGGGGATATAAGCAAACCCATCAAAATGCAGATCAACCGGTGGGAGCGGGCTTGCTCGCGAAGGCGTCAGCACAACCAACATCCTGCAAACTGACACACCGCTTTCGCGAGCAAGCCCGCTCCCACACAGGGATTTGTGGTGAACGCTGTGGTTTTCGGAGGGCTGGGGGTGAGCTTTTTCATTGGCTTGTACCTAGGTTATGTAAAGGAACTGCCTTCACCACTTCCACCTGGTGGGTGGCAGCTGTACGCGGGTGTGGAAGACCGAGAACCTAGGACTCGGCGCACCCGAAGGCGCCCCGCGTACAGCCGCCGTAATTTAACAGCAGACCTAGGAAAAGCGTCTGCTTTTTAATTTAGCGGTGCAACGCGCTAGGTTTTCGTGAGGGCTTCCACACCCTCTCGCTGAATTTGCAGCGACGGAGAGAACTTAGCGCACGGGATGAATGGGTGGATAGTCAGCGGGGAGCGACGCAGCTTGAGGGAAATTTCCGATGGGGGTGTCCGGAGCTGGACTCAGCAGTTCAGGCGGTGGGATGCAAAGAATGATTTCGATACGAATGAGCGCTCAACGCCATAAGCGAGGGCTGAGGTTTCATCGTATGGTTTAGCGCACCCGTCCTGGCTGCAAGTCAAACGAAAGGGCTGACACAGGGGCTTTTTTATACATATAGAATATGCATAATGACAACATTCAGAACTCAGTATGATCCAGCAAAAAACGTCGCTAACAAGAAGAAACACAAGGTGAGCCTGGCCGATGCCGAAGCTGTGTTTTATGACGAAATGGCTCTTGAGCGTGAGGATAATGATCATGATGAAAAACGGTGGATTATCATGGGGCAAGACGCCTGCGGTCGTGTACTCGTCGTTGCCTACACCTACCGTGAGCCAGATTTCGTTCGTCTTATCAGCGCACCACTAGCCTCCAAAAAAGAACTACGTCAGTACCTGGGAGGTTGAACCCATGAAGGAAGAATACGATTTCAGCACAGCCAAGCGTGGGGCGGTTGCAAGCAGCAAAGGCAAAACCCGCATAACCATCATGCTTGATGAGGACGTGATCGAGGCCGCTCGCGAACGCGCCGAAAGTGCTGGTACTGGATATCAGACACTCATCAACAATCTACTGCGTCAGGCTTTGATATCTGAAACTGCCCACAATCTGTCACCGGCAGCCCAAAAGCGAACCCGAACAGTTAAACCCTATGCAAACGGTATTACCCGGTCCGACGTGAAGGATCTGGAAAAGCGCCTAGCCGCCATGACTGAGGAGCTGCACAAGATGGTGGACGCATCCAGGCCCGGTAAAGCCAAAGCATCGGTATGAACCGAGAAGATCGATTTACTCAGGAGCAAGGCACTGTCTTACCTCAGTGCCTTCACCCACAATGATCCGCTTGCCCATTTTCTCCCCCACCTCCAACGCCTGCCCATCCCGCTGCTTCCCCCGTCGCGCCAAACCCACCAGGCGCGGAATCAACTCTCCTTCCGGCAAGTGCTGCCAGAATCGCCCCGGCATTTGCTGACGCAACGCCTGGGGATTGAGCCGCGCCGGGTTGAAG
Source organism: Pseudomonas sp. NFACC37-1 (assembly GCF_900101575.1). Lineage (NCBI taxonomy): Bacteria > Pseudomonadati > Pseudomonadota > Gammaproteobacteria > Pseudomonadales > Pseudomonadaceae > Pseudomonas > Pseudomonas sp. NFACC37-1. The sequence goes on from NZ_FMUZ01000005.1 coordinate 15,149, forward strand.
ATGTGCCTGTAATAGGTCCGCCATAGCTCGGCGCCGGGATCTTCAGCGTGACGCGCCCAATGCTGCCACTGCTCGGGACAACGTCGCTGGTAATCCAACGACTGCCCATCGAAACGGATACCGTCGCGAGGCGTTGCGATCAGCCAGCGCTGTTGCCCCAATCGCTCGGCAAAATGGCCGCTGGCACTTTCGAGGATGTCATGGGCCGGTTGATGAAAGGCGACCAGATCCAGTTGCAGTTGCTCGGCCAATGCTTGCGGCAAGGGAACGAAGCGCACGAAGGCATGCAGGTGATGAGCCTCGCGCTGGACCTGCTTGATCCGTCGCTGCAGCTCACTGCCCAGGCGGTCGCCCGCGAGCATGGCCGTGCGGTCGCCGTGGGCAACCCGCCAAAGCACTTCGTACAGCAGATTCCAACGTTGTTCGCCCTGGTAGCGACCAGCCTGTTCGAGTTGGGTCAGCAAGGCCGCGGGAACCCGCGTACGGAACGGGCCCGGCCCTTTGGGCAGCGGCGCCGGCACGGCCAAAAGATCAGCCATCGGGCCTTGGGCCCATGTGACATTACTCGGGTCGATACCATGGACGAGCAGCGTTCGAGCCTGGTCCCGCCAAGTGGAGAAATCATCCTCGCAATCCAGGGCAATCACGACCAAAGCCCCATCTGCACGGGCCGCTGGGGGTCACGCAACCGCGCCCGCAGCAAACCGCTGCGCACCTGGGCGTCGGCAGGCCGGTAATCGCTGGTGACAATGAACGGTCGCGCCTTCTCCAGCACGCACCGCAACTGCACCAGGTCGTCATAACGCACCCGCCGCTCCCGGCGCAGTGCAACCAGGCGTTGCACACTACGCAGGCCAATCCCCGGAATACGCGCCAACAATGCGGGTTCGGCGCGATTGATATCCAGCGGAAACACCTCACGATTGGCCAGCGCCCACGCCAGCTTGGGGTCGATGTCCAAGTCCAGGTTGTGGGTTTCGCTCAAAAGCTCGCCTGCCTTGTAGCCATAACCGCGCATGAGAAAGTCGGCCTGATACAGCCGGTGCTCGCGCAGCAACGGCGGTGCCGCCAGGGGCACGCTGGCGGGGCTGTCGGGAATCGGGCTGAACGCTGAATAGTAAACCCGCCGCAAACCGTACCCCTGGTAGAGCGACTCGGCGTTGCTCAGGATGGCGTGATCATCAGTGGCATCCGCCCCCACAATCACCTGCGTGCTCTGCCCGGCCGGGGCGAAGCGAGGCGCCCGTGGCTCGCCGGCCACCGCCTGTTGCCCCTGGTGGATGGTGCCCATGGCTTGGCGGATGGTCGTCAACTGCTTTTCCGGTGCCAGGCGCTTGAGGCTGATATCGGAGGACAGTTCGATATTCACGCTCAAACGATCAGCCAACCGCCCCGCTTCCTCGATCAACAGCGGATCGGCATCGGGAATGGTCTTGAGGTGGATATAGCCACGAAACTGGTGCTCTTCCCGCAACAACCGCGCCACTCGTATCAACTGCTCCATGGTGTAGTCGGCCGAGCGAATGATGCCGGAACTCAGAAACAGCCCACTGATGCAGTTGCGGCGATAAAAATCCAGGGTCAATCGAACCACCTCCCCCGGCGTAAAACGCGCCCTCGGCACATTGCTGGAACGACGGTTGACGCAATACTGGCAGTCGTACAGGCAAAAATTGGTCAGCAACACTTTCAGCAACGAAACGCAGCGCCCATCCGGCGTATAGCTATGGCAAATGCCCATGCCATCGGTGGCCCCCAGCCCCTCACGACCACGGGAGCTGCGCTTGGGGGCACCGCTGCTGGCGCAGGAGGCGTCGTACTTGGCAGCATCGGCGAGAATGCCGAGCTTGGCGATAAGCTGCATGAAGTGAACTCGAGTACTGGATATAAACACAGTATTTTGAGAAGCGCCGCGATGCAAGCGCCATTGGTCAATTCATCACCTGCCATGAGTCGCCCAGGCCGTGACGTAGGCCATGCCGGTGGGATGGGCTATAATCGGCCAACCAACGCGATTGAGGTCCAGCCCCATGGGCAATGTCAGCCTTGAAACCAAAAAGGCCTATGCCGCCAGGACGCGCAGATCCAACTACGCGGCTAGCCTGCGCCTGGAAGGCTTCAAAACGACATTCGCGGACGGCGAACGCAAAATGCCAACGCGCGAAGAGGTCTTGAAGGCCTTCACCCGACCTGAACCTGATGCCTGACAAGTATGGAGTCGGTGAAGACGCTTACTGCTACCCCGGCTCCGCGGTCCTTCGCAACAAACTCGATATCCGTGACGAACCGACCCTAAGCGAAGCCGAACAACAGCTCTCGGCCATCGCAGCGGACAACGTCGAATTCAGCCCTCCTCCCTACAGCCTGGCCTACCTTCAAAACATTCATCGAATCCTCTTTTCAGACCTGTTCGAATGGGCCGGAGAGTTGCGCACCGTCGGCATGTCCAAGCAAGCGACCCGCTTTTGCCAACCCCAGTACATGGAGGCGGAAGCCAACAAGATCTTCATGAACGTGGCAGCAGCCAACTGGTTCGAGGGCATGGAGCGGGCTGAGCTGATCGTCGCCGTTGCAGAGGCCTATTCCGACATCAACGTCGTACACCCCTTCCGCGAAGGCAATGGCCGTGCCCAGCGCATTCTGTTTGAACACCTGATCATGAACGCCGGGTTTGAAATCAGTTGGTGGGGGATTGAGAAGGACGAGTGGATCTACGCCAATATCGCGGCCTATAACTGCGTTATGGAGCCTATGGAGCGGGTCTTCGAGAAATGTATCGGGCAAACGATTCAACTTTGATCGCCTCGACGTCACCCTGCTCAGCGCCTTACGGTGCATTCCGTCAAAGTGCTACAGTTGTCAGCAACTAACATCTGCTAAAGCACAAAAAATGCTCACGACAAACTCCTTCCCACCCAACGAAAAAGGTCGTGACTTTGTAGTGGGAGACATTCACGGGCATTTCAAGCTTCTGAAAAAAGCCTTGGGCAAAGTAAATTTCAATACCGAAGCAGACCGCATCTTTTCTGTGGGCGACCTCATCGACCGAGGCCCCGACTCTTTAGATGTACTGAGTTGGCTTGAGGAACCGTGGTTCCATGCCGTGCGCGGCAATCATGAGCAGATGCTCATTGACTGCATCTCCGGCCACGGGAATATACCTAGGCATATCCGAAATGGTGGGGCTTGGCTCTACGAGTTACAACCCACTCTCCAACATGAACTCCTGCAAGCCTTGCAAGCGCTTCCGCTGATCATTGAAATCAATCTATCAAGCGATCAAACAATTGGAATAGTACATGCCGAAGCTCCAATCATTAAAAATAACGATGGCTGGCAGGAAGCGAAGGACGCTATTACCGGAAAATCTGGAAAGTCGAATCAACGAAAAGCCCTGAAAACAGCGCTGTATGCCAGGAAAAAAATCGAACGGCAAGACCACTCTTCCATCAATGGAATAAGCCAGCTCTATGTAGGGCACTCAACCGTATCCGGCGTCATGAGGCTGGGCAATGTCGTCTATATCGATACGGGCTGTGGATTTGCTGATGGCGCGTTAAGCCTAATAGACATCCAATTCGAAACCGTCGTGAGCACCCGCATGAGCGAATGAGGTCAGGACGGGGGGGTTATTACTCTGAATGCCGGGGTACGAGCGCCCTCTCATTCACGCCACCCCAGACCTGATAAACTGTGCCCCTTTCGCAATTTGCATCCGGTCCCCATGCCCATAGAACATATTCCATCACACCTTCTCTCTCGGCGCTTCAGCGTGGCGCCGATGATGGATTGGACGGATTAAACCCGAGCCCTACTGCTCCAGCTGCGTTTCGGCACCTTTCAGAACCCGGCTGTAGCAAATTCTTAGCGCTCTCGCCTCTACCGGTTGAGTTGTATCGTCTTAGCTACCGTCGTTTTCGTATTGGTGAAGAAGATTCTCCAAGGCGGCTTCAACTCGTGCTGCGGTAATTTCGCCTTCAATGCTGCCATCGTTTCAGAAGCGCTGCTGACGGCCGTTGCTTCATCCCTTCCAGTTCGTGAAGCCCACTCTCTAGCTGCATCTAATATGGTTTGCTCATCAATTTTCTCCACCATGGCCGCGCCTCCCCTGAACCTGACTCGACACTAACGGCCGTCAAAATTTGAAAACCACATTGGCGCTAACCAGTTGCTGGTCATTGATCTTGGCCTTACAAGCTCGACCTGTTTCAGTTTTGTTATCACGCGCAAAGACAGGGTCTCACTGTAGAAACACCTTCTTGCCTTCATACTCCCGCACACCCGCTGTCGTCTTGCTCACCGGTTCCCTTCATGAATTTCCGGTTCCAGGGCCCAAAGTAAATTTCAGGCTCCCCACCACCGAAGAAACCCGACTCAGGAGTGGCACAGATCGTGCCCTCCAGCCTCTCTCCGTCGATGATGTTTGCGTCCGTATAACAGGAAATCAGGCCTTTGCCGTGACAATTTCTGCTGGTCCTCTATTCAACCATGTCGGGGCGGTTACGCATCCGGCCAGCGTGACAGAAGCGAGCGTCAGGGCTGCAAAGACAGGGCAGCGAAAGTAGTTCACGGTTAAGTGTCCTTACTTTATGAAATCCCAACACCAATACCGCCAACTCTGACTCTTTCAAGCTCAAGGTCGGTATGCGTAGGCCATGGCCCCACTGTCACTGCTTGAGCTAGTGAAGCAATTTCTCAGCAATACTGGAGCATCGCCTGGCAAGATGCCAGGCCGTTACTATGCTTGTATTTTCCTTTAGAGATGTCGATGCAATGTCTGGCGATTACTCCTTACCCGACCTCATCGAGAGGATTTATGCCAATCAACTATCCCTAGAAGCCGCCTTGATGGAGCTGACCCTGCATGTTGAGCGGTTGGGCGCGCAAGAGGTGGGTGCAAATGTTAGAGGGCGCTACAGACCATTGGTGAAAACGCCGGTCACATTCGGCAAGGCTTGGCAAAGCTTAGAACCTCAAATCTTTAACTAACGCACACGCCGGTGGTGCTGGCTCGCTCCGACATCAAGCACGTAGGGACCTTTCGACTGCAGACGCTCCAACGATCCGAAAGGTCTCGTTGCGCTAATCGTAGAAACCCTGCAAATTATGCTGCATATCGCTCCATTACTTCCATATAGCGAATAGCGAGTACAAATGGCTACCCACATCCAAAAAATTGGCGGACAAATCCCCGACTCCGGTATGCCGTTAAATATCCCATTAAACGGAAAAAACCTAATTATAACAGGCTCCAACGGCGCAGGAAAAACCTGGTTCCTCAAGCAGCTAAATACCATACTTATAAGTAAAATAATGATGAATGACCCATCATGCTCAACATTACAAAGAGAATTAGATGAACTAATAAAAAAAGGTGACCCCGGAGGCAATGGCGACCTCCACTACGAATATACCCACAGAATAGATTTTCTACGCCAACAAATAAATCACTATGCGTCCAATATTTATCTTGAGGTAGTTCAAGGGACACCAATCTCAAGCCACCTAGTGATTTTCTTCGAAGCAGACCGAAAGTCATCTATAGGCCCTGCTTCTTCAATATCAAGTGTCGAAGATAGCAAAGCACAGTGGCGGGGTTCTATAGAGCAAAACGTCGTTGGTGGTGAGCTTGAACGACACTTAGTGAATTTGAAAAGTCGGGCTGCAATTGTAGCGAGATATGAAAGCGACGAGAGTTATGCCCAGAGCATCGATGAATGGTTCGTCACGCAAGAACAAAACCTCAAACTCTTAATGGAGGATGACTCTACACAATTGGTGTACGACTCGAGAAAGGATAGCTTTACAATAACCAGAGAGGGGAAGCGCGACACAAACTTTCAGAGCTTATCATCAGGTTACTCATCAGTATTTAGTGTCTACGGGGAAATACTCATGCGAACGGAGATACTCGATATATCCCCCGCCGAGTTTGAGGCCGTTGTGTTTATTGACGAAATCGAAACACACCTGCATGTTTCTCTACAGCGCCTTATTTTACCTTTCTTCAAAAGTGCATTCCCTAAGGTGCAATTCATCGTAACAACTCACTCACCATTTATACTGACCTCTACAACCGATGCAGTCGTATACGATATCAGTACAAACGCCGTGATTGACGCAGACCTTTCACTCTACAGTTACTCTGCGGTGATGAAGGGCATTATGCACACCAAACCAACATCAGTAGTTTTAGAGGACATTGTTAAAAGCATATCAGCACTAATAAACTCTGAAAAAACTGACACATTAACACTTCGGATAGAGCTAAACAAACTCTTGAATCTTTATGAGTTTTTGGACGACCGCACCAAGACTTTCTATCAACTAGGAGAAAAAACACTTTCTGATAGCGAGGCCAAAAATGTTCAAGGTTGAGCGGCCACATGAGTTCCCGGAATGCAACGAACGAACCGGCTACAACACCCCTGATATAGTTAAAGCGCTTGAAAAAATTTTTTTGGGAAAATGCTATTTATGTGAGCAGCACGCATTAAGCGATCCCGAAATAGAGCACTTTCAACCACACAAAGGCAATCCGAACTTAAAATTTGACTGGAGCAATCTCTATTACGCGTGTAGCAGATGCAATAGCATAAAGGGGTCCAGCCACACCAATCTTTTAGATTGCTGCGACCCGGACACGGATGTTTTTTCACCTATAAAGCTACTTGTCCCTGCCCGTTACGATGACGATGTAGAGGTAATACTAACGGAAGCTAAGCCCAGTGAAAAGGCGTTGAACACTGCGAAGCTACTCGATAGATGCTACAACGAAAACTCCACTGGATTGCGAGGTATTACCAGACAGACACTAATTGAACTAATCTACCATGATTATCATCAACTCGTAGGATGGAGAAACACTGTGACAGACGCCAAGGTACCTGACGAAGAAAAAGCCACTCCAATGGGTCGTATCAAACACATGTTACAAAGCAAATACCCGTTCTCTGTGTTTTGGAAGTGGTGGGTGCTCGGTGATAGCAGGTTGCTCGAAGCTATGCCTGAACTCAAAGAGCTAGCCAAATGATAAGTCGATTAAAAAAGCTGATTAAACACGCTCGGCTGCCAATTCATGATAACTAATTCACCGGTGACGTCTGCCTTACCCTGGCGCCGGTTCATGTTGCTGTAGCGGATATCCAGGCTTTCGAAGTGAAAGCCTTCAAACACACGCCGGATATCCGGGTGGTCGTTGATACTGACCATGACCTTGCCCTTGCAACGGCGCATGAAATCAGCCATCCGCTCGTAATTCTCGAACGGGAAATCCGCCCCATAACCAGCGGTCTGCCAGTACGGCGGGTCCATGTAGTGAAACGTATGAGCGCGGTCGTAACGCTCAGCACAATCAAGCCAGGGGAGGTTTTCGACATCGGTGCCGGACAGTCGCTGCCACGCGGCCGAGAGGTTTTCCTCGATCCGCAGCAGGTTGATGGCCGGGCCAGTGGTCGCGGTGCCGAACGTCTGCCCGGTGACCTTGCCGGCGAAGGCATGGTGCTGCAGGTAGAAGAATCGGGCGGCGCGCTGGATGTCGGTGAGGGTTTCGGGACGGGTCATTTTCTGCCACTCGAATACCTGACGGGAACTGAGCGCCCATTTGAACTGGCGCACGAATTCTTCCAGGTGGTTCTGCACGACGCGATAGAGCGTCACCAGATCGCCGTTGATATCGTTCAGGACTTCAACCGGGGCGGCCTGGGGTCGCATGAAGTAAAGCGCGGCACCGCCGGCAAAGACTTCGACATAGCATTCGTGAGGCGAAAAAAGCGGAATGAGGCGGTCGGCTAGGCGGCGTTTTCCGCCCATCCATGCGAAAGAAATGGGACAGATTCATTAAATTTTCTATCAAGAAGGCAATTAAGAGTAAGAGCCGAGCAATTTGTAGTCACTGCACAGGCCTGGCCCAAACCAGATTCACCCGCAGAAATGTCCCCTTCTTCGACGGCGGCGTCTGTGAGGCTTTTCAGATCAGCGCACTAGGGGAACAATTCACGTCGAGATACACCTTGCGACGGCCTGCTGATTCAAGCGCTCGGTCAACGGTGTAAGATGCCCGAAAACGTCCACCATCGAGGCTGCCATGTCCGGCATATCCCTGAATCTGCCCGAAGACCTATCAAACTCCCTCGCCGATCTGGCCAAGACCAACGGCCAAAGTGCGAGCTACCTAGCGATGGACGTTCTTCGCGACTACATCGAACACGAAAAAGCTCTGACTACACAGATCGAACTTGCCGTAAAGGAAGCTGACCAAGGCAAATTTGCTACCGATGAGCAAGTCGCAGCGATGCGCGCTCGGCGCTGGAGTCAGAATGCAGGTTGAGTGGCTGGAAAAAGCACTCAAAAACCTGGAGGACGAAGCCAACTATATTGCGCTTGAAAACCCCAAGGCTGCTGACGACTTCTCCGAAGCGATCTTTGCCAGCGTAGACAAATTGGCTCAGTTTCCCGCAATGGGTCGAGAAGGACGAGTCAAACAGACGCGGGAATGGGCAGTCCCAAACTGGTCTTACCTGATTCCGTATCGCGTACACGGTGATCGCCTCCAAATCCTCGGCGTATTTCACACTCGACAACGCCCCCGCACCAACTGGTGAATCCGGCGCAATATTGCTCTCCCAACACCTCCTGCCCTTCCCTGATAAACTGTGCCATCCGCCTCGCTGATTCAGATTCCCAATGCCCCTACAAACTGCACCACTCTCCCGCCGCTTCTCCGTCGCCCCGATGATGGATTGGAACGCCTAATGCTACAGCCCTCGTAAAACGTGCCTTGTAGCGCCCTCCGAAAAAACTCGTACCACTTTTGTACCAACACCATT
>NZ_FMUZ01000005.1:23986-301254 GCF_900101575.1 Pseudomonas sp. NFACC37-1
AACACGTTGAATACAAACACTGCAAAAACAGGCTCAAAGCTAGAGAATACGCGATCTGAGCCTTCCCGCCGCTTCAGTGTGGCCCCCATGATGGATTGGAACGCCTAATGCTACAGCCCTCGTAAAACGTGCCTTGTAGCGCCCTCCGAAAAAACTCGTACCACTTTTGTACCAACACCATTCCAACGCACCGAAGCCCGGCCCCGTTCTCGCTGCCTCCAGCAAATCCCGCACATGGGTACTGCTATGCTTAATTTCTTTCGAATCGAGTCGGCACCTATGGCAAGCGAATACTCTCTAGCGGATGTTCTGGAACGGCTTTATCAAAATCAATTAGCCCTAGAAGCGGCAGTAATGGAGCTGACTCTGTGGGCTGAGCAGCAAGACGCTTCAGAGACGGGTGAGAACGTTCGAGGCGCACTTAGCACGATTGGTGAAAACGCAGGCCATATCAAACAAGGCCTGGCTCGAATCAGAGGGCGTGCCTCGTAAATACGAGCCTTGCTGTGCAAGCAAAAGCCGGACACCTTCACACCACTCACTGTCCTCCAGGTTCTGTTCAGCCACCAAACAGCGTGCTCATGGTCGCGCTGTAGTGCTTGTCGCTCCAATCCCTAGCATTGCCCAACCCAGTCCAGCCCCCATGTGAATCATCGACTCGACAAAATGCCAGTCGCACGTACGCGTCCGCACGTATGGGCTAGCAAAAGAGAAGTATCAGAGGGGGGCAAAAAAAAGAGTAACATAAGTAACATCGGCCCGATTAAGCCTGTAATCAATTGAAAACAAAGGATTTTTTAAGATCCAAAAAGAGTAATTTTTAAGTAATATTGAAGTAATCTGATTACTCTTATTTGACGTAACTCTCACAAAACAAAAAACCCTTTAAATTCAATGACTTGATAATTTATTACTTTTTGAGTTACCTCTTTGTTACTCATCTTTGTAATCAGCAAAGCCACGGAATACGTGGGCTCCAGGCCATCCCTTCCCCCTGATTACTGAAATTACTCTTTTTCTGAACCGCCCCCTTCCCCTCAAATCAAGCGCCTGTCGAGACCAATGAGCGAACCCCCTCGGCATGCAGGGATCCGCAGGCTTTTGCACCTCCCAGGATCGTCAGAAGGCCCCCGGCCGGGCTCGTTTCGAGCAGTCCGCAGGTGTGCGGAAAAAAAGACCTATTTAGACCGGAGGCGAGGTGGGGGGACGACGGCGCGCGCCAGGTTTGAAGCTCGCCACTGCCCGCCGATAGCGCCCCATTTCTGTGCGATTTCTCAGGGCGAAAAAAACCGCCTCGGCGGGCGGCTCAATGGGGTCAGCAGGTTATCGACAGGACACCTGCCACAGCTGGTCCAGCCTGGTCGTGTAGCTCTGGCTCATCATGTCCCGACGCATACCCCAATCTGGATTGACGGGCGCGCTGGCTGATCAGAGGAGCCCCTACCCCATCGCCCATTGATCTGGTCCAGCACCACCATCAACGCAAGGGTTGAAACTGTCACGACAGGGAAGTTTTTCAAACAGCTCTGGCCGAACGGGCGTGCTCTGCTGCCAAGCGAGGGCTGGTATGAGTGGGTCAAGGATTTTGTCATCATCGCCGCTGCCAGCGATCAGGGCATGGTGGATATTCATGACCGACGCCCTTTGGTGTTATCACCGGAGCAAGCTCGGGAGTGGCTGGTGCCTGGCCTTGAGCCGGAACGCGCTGAAGAAATTGCGCGAGAGCATTGCCGGCCTGTGGAGGATTTCGAGTGGTATGCCGTAGGCAGAACAGTAGGAAATGTGAAAAATCAAGGTCCAGAGCTGATAGAGCCTTTGGCAGCCCTTGGGGCTTGGCCTTGAAAAGCAGGATAATAACCATGTCCACGCCAACTTAGATAAACGAGTCAAAAGTGAATTTTTTATACATAACAGGCCTGACCGATTTAAAGATATCCGACACTCTAAAGCACTCAATAAAAACCGCAAAAAATACTTTCATAACGAACAATTCCAGCTTCATAAAATCACTGATACCGCACTGGCAAATCCCAGCCCTAGGCCAGCTCGAATACAACTTTCTTACATGCGGAAGGCCAGTAATCTATACTTCGGGCAGTGTTTTAGCTGAAGAAGGAACACACATAGAAACCATTAACCTACTCAGGGAAGCTCAAGCCTTTTTAACTGCACTTTGGATGGAGCGCGACTGCAGCGTAAACTGTGATAACGGCTTCGCTATAGGAACCGATAACCCACACATTCACAGCAATTCATTGAGCTTATATTACTCACTTGCAAAAGGAGGCACGGAAACCCTAACTTTAAATCAGGCGGATATTGAGTCAGCGTCCGCACTTTCTTTTAGTACATTTAAAGGATTAAAAGAGCAGAACAAACCAACGCACACCGCATTACAAAAGTCCACCGGTAGAATCAACATCGCCAGTTACCACTTACAAACAGCGCGTGCAGCTAGCGATTTAGCAATCAGAATTTCTACTTATTGCTCATTTTTTGAATCGCTATTCAGCACCAACACAGTGGAGCTCTCACACCAGCTAGCTGAGCGGATAGCTTTCTCGCTATCGAGCGATCCAAATGAAAGGCTTGAGATATTTCTAAAAACCAAAAAAGCTTATAACATTCGCTCAAAAACTGTGCACGGAGATATCATACCAAGTAAAGATGTAAAAAACCTTATTGAAACATCCGAGCATTGCGACAACATAGCGAGAAAAATCTATAAAAAAATAATAACCTCCGATGACATGAGCCGTTTGTTCGAGGGAACAAACGATGCAATCGAAGAGCACATGAGAAAATTGATATTCGGCATAATAACAGAGCTATAATCTCTCTCAGCCTCATGGGCCTACTACTCTAGGCCCATAATTTAAAGGAAATAACTTCTTCCCCAAGCCATTCGTTAAGCTGGCCCATCCGTTGCTGTATAGGTTCCAATTCATTGGCCGCATAGATCTGAGCAGCCTCGCTTATCGAACCAAACCCTCCTGCGTTCTGCGGCACAATCCCCATCAACTGCGGAGGAATGCGCAGACTCGCCAGCACATCATCACGGGTCTGATTCTTGATCGAATTGAATTCGTCCTTAGCCGCCACCTCACTGACCGGAATCAACTGAATCCCGTCCTTCTTGCCCGTGGGCGAGTAGACAAACAGATTCCGAAAATTCCCCGGTCCCTTCGACTCCTTCAGCGCTTTGCGCAAAGCGTCGATATCCGCCTCAGTCTGCGCCGCGTCGGTCATGTACAGGATGAAACCGGCGTGACTGCCGTTCTCGTAATACTTGCGCCGGAACAGCGTCGCCGACTCGTTCAACAGCGCCGACTGCAAAGCACTGACCCACTCCGGCAACCCATAAATCTCCTGGTGCAAATCCGCCTCGCGCAAGTGGAAGATGCTGCCTGGCTCAAACGCGTGCTCGTTCTTCCAGCCCTGCACCTGGTAGAACTGCCCCTCCGGCCCAACCCGCATGTACTTCGCCAACGACGGCACCAGTTGCCTGGTGCTGCCCAGCACCGAACGGCGTTTTTCCAGATAGCCATTGCCCAGGCACAGAAAATCCAGGGCGAACTGTTCAAAAGCCGCCCGGGACAACATCGGGTGCGGAATAAACGTCTTGCTCAACAGGTTGCGCTTGAACATCAACCCCGAATGCAGATGCACACTTGCCCCTACAGAATGGGCCAGACCATTGAGCGACAAGGGCGGCTCATACCACCGCCCGTTGAACCAGCACTCCAGGTAATCGAACACCTCTCGCCCACCCAGCACCGGCGTCGGGTCACCGAAGCTGAACACCTGGGTACCCGCATTGGCGGCGTCGAGAGTGGCCGGCAGTAGCGCTTGGCTGGCGAGTGGTTCGGTCATGTGAAAATCTCCATTCGCCCGGTATTGGCAGCGGTCTGCCCTTCGAGCGGTTCGTTCTGCAATGCGTGGAAGAGCGCCCAGGCCAAGTCGGCGTGGCCGGTGTTGTCGTTGCGGCCGGCGGTGTAGGTGAACTGGCGACCGCCTGCGGTGATGGTTTTGCGAATCGCCATGAGCGACTGGGCCATGTCGGTCCAGCCGGCATCGAACTCCAGCCGGCCCTTGTGAATCACGTCGTAGGCCTTCAGCACCAAGCGGGTTTTCACTTCGGGGGAGTAGCTGAAGGTAGTCACGGCCGGGAAGAACTGGCGCACCAGCTGGGCCACGCCGCTGCCCAGGCCGGTGACGTCGATGCCGATGTAGGTCACCCAGTAGCGGTCGCACACGCCCTTGATGGCGGCGGCCTGGGCGGCGAAGTCCATGCCGCGAAACTGGTGGCGCTCGAGCACACGGAATTTGCCGCCCGGCACCAGTGGCGGCGCGACCACCACCAGACCGGAACAATCGCCTGTCTCGGCCGGGTCGTACCCGACCCACACCTGACGGTCGCCAAACGGGCGCATGGCAAACGGTTTGTAGTCCTCGGCCCACTCCACCCAGCTATCGACCATGCAGGACTGCAACACCGACAGCGGGAAGATGCTCGCGCCGTCATCGACGAACTCGCACATCAGCAGGTTGGCAAACGCCTCGGGGCTGTACTCCCGGCGCAGCTCTTCGATGTCGAACAGGTCGCAGCCGCCCCGCTCCGCGTCCAGGATAGTGACAATCTGGCGCCACAGCCGGTCCTCACAGAACCGCCCCTGCTGGAGCGCGCCGTGGGTCACATCAACCTTGGTGTGCTGCGCGGCGGGCTTGCCCTTGTTGAAGCGCTCGCCCGTCCAGAAGGTGTAGGCCTCGTGAGCCATGCTCGACGGCGTGGAGAAATAGGTTTTGCGCCATTTCTTGTGCATCGCCATGCCCGAGGCGACCTTGTTCAGCTCCTCGAACTTGAACGTCCAGAAGAACTCGTCGAAGTAGAAATTGCCGTGGTAGCCCTGGGCAGTGCGGGCGTTGGTTCCGAGGAAAAACAGCTCGGCGCCGTTGGGCAATACAATCGGGTCACCGGTCAGCTCGACGCCGATGACTTCCCGGGCGAAGGCCTGGATGTAGCCACGGAACAGGTAGGCCTGATTCTTCGAAGCCGACAGAAAAATCTGGTTGCGACCGGTGTCCAGGGCGTCGATGAACGCCTCGCGAGCGAAGTAGTAAGTAGCACCGATCTGGCGGCTCTTGAGGATGACGCGGGTGCGCTGGTTGCCGGCCCGGTACCAGTCTTTTTGGTAATCGAAACAGCCGTCGATGAAGGCCTCGCGCAGCAGCTCGATCTGGTCTTCGCTGATGTCGTTCTTCGGAGATTTTTTCTTTGGCCCCTCGTTGCGCTTGGCGAGGTTCGGGTTGAGGTCGGTTTCGGTACCGCCGCCCTGGAAGCGCTGAATACGGGCCTGGCGTTCAAGCTGGCGGTGCAGCAGGTCGATCTCCTTGAAATCGCCGCCGGTCTTGTTGTCCTTGAGGATCAACTGCACCAAGCGCGCTTCCAGGGCGGCGCCGATGCGCTCGACGTTGTCGGCCCGGTCCCACTCGTCGCGGGCCTTCCAGCTGTGTAGCGTTTTTTCTTTTTCGCCCGTAGCCTCGGCAATCTCGCAGATGCGCCAACCCATCCAGTACAGGAACTTGGATTGGCGTCGCGGATCGATAGGCAGCAGGGTGGTCGTCGTCATGGCCGAGATGCTGCCGCCCACGGCGGCGACTCAATAGCGCCGCCCCTTGTACCCTCCCCGCCTACAGTCCCGTCTCGTTGCCGCCGCTCGCGCCCGTGACGACCATGCCCCTCATTGCAACGCACTGCTCAACCCAGCAGGCGCCCCACGCACTGAGGATTCCCGGCATGAAGAAGTTTCGCAGCAACTGGTTCCGCGTCGCCGTCGAGGGCGCTACTTCGGACAAGCGCACCATCAAACGCAGCTGGCTGGAACAGGCCGCCAAGAACTTCAACCCGTCCACCTACGGCGCCCGCATCTGGCTGGAGCATTTCCGCAGCCTGTTGCCCGACAGCCCGTTCAAGGCCTACGGCGACGTGCTGGCTGTGAAAACCGAAGAAGTGGACATCGCCGGCCAGAAGAAACTGGCCCTGTTCGCCCAGGTTGAGCCGACCCCAGAGCTGATCGCCATGAACAAGGCGAAACAGAAGATCTACACCTCTATCGAAATCGACGACAGCTTTGCCGACACCGGCGAGGCCTACATCGTCGGCCTGGCAGTCACCGACTCGCCCGCCAGCCTGGGCACCGACGTCCTGGCGTTCTCTGCCCAAAAACCTGACGCCAGCCCCTTCAAGGATCGCCACTACTCGGCAACGTCGATGTTTACCGAGGCGGTGGAAACCGAGTTGAAGTTCGAAGAAATCGAAGAGAAGCCCAGCATCGGCGCCCAGCTGTTCAACAAGGTGCAAGCGCTGCTGACTGGCAAGCAGGCCAAGGACGACACCGAATTCGCCCAGATCGGCGAAGCCGTCGAAGCCATCGCCGAGCACGTCAAGGATCTGCCCGACCAACTGGCCGCAGAAAAGCAATTTTCAGCGGGGCTGAAAACCCAGCTCGACCAGGTCAGCACGGAACTCACAGAGCTGAAAAACAAGCTCTCCACCACCCAGGACCACAACCAAAAGACGCGCCCTCCGGTTACCGGTGGCGACAAACAGGTCATGACCGACTGCTAACAGCCGGCCACCCACAGCCCCGAACAAACGAAGGACGATATTCATGCGCAACGATACTCGCGAACACTTCAACGCCTACTTGAGCCAGCTCGCCCGACTCAACGGTGTGTCTTCTACCACCGCGACCTTTTCCGTAGATCCCACGGTTCAGCAGACGCTGGAAACCCGGATGCAGGAATCCAGCGAGTTCCTGGGCAAGATCGGCATCATCGGCGTCGATGAACTCCAAGGCGAGAAAGTCGGCCTGGGTGTCAGCAGCACCATTGCCGGTCGTACCGACACCACCGGCAACGGCGTGCGCCAACCTCGCGACGTATCCTCCCTGGATAAGAAAGGCTACGAAGCCAAGAAAACCGACTTCGACACCGCGATCCGCTACGCGCAGCTCGACGCTTGGGCGAAATTTCCAGACTTCCAGGCTCGCCTGCGCGACGCGATCCTCAAGCGCCAGGCGCTCGACCGCATCATGATCGGCTTCAACGGTGTCAGCGCAGCCGCTACGACCGACCGCCAGGTCAATGCTCTGTTGCAAGACGTCAATATCGGCTGGCTGGAACAGTACCGTCTCAATGCGCCTGCACGAGTCCTCAAAGAGGGGAAAACTGCCGGCAAGATCATCATCGGTAGCGGTGCCACCGCCGACTACAACAACCTTGATGCATTGGTGTTCGACGCGGTCGCCAACCTCATCGACCCATGGCACCGCAAGGATCCGGGCATCGTCGTCATCCTGGGCAGCAATCTGGTGCACGACAAATATTTCCCGCTGATCAACAAGGAACAGCCAGCCTCCGAAAAACTGGCAACCGACATGATCCTTTCGCAGAAGCGCATGGGCGGGAAACAACCGGTCGAAGTGCCATATGTTCCAGACGGCTCGGCGTTGGTCACCACTCTGTCGAACTTGGCTATCTATTGGCAGATCGGTGGTCGGCGCCGCTATGTCAAAGAAGCACCGGAAAAAAACCGCATCGAAAACTACGAGTCCAGCAATGACGCGTATGTCGTCGAGGATTACGGCCTCGGCTGCCTGATCGAAAACATCGAGCTTGAGGAGGCCTGATTCATGGCTAACAGCCTCGCCAAGCGCCACTACCAGCGCGTCACTGCCGCCATCGAGGCGGCAGCGACCGAGCCCACCCAAACCATGGCCGGCGCCACGGCTTACGAGCACCAGCTCAACCAGCTGCTGCAAGACCGCTTGCGCCTGAAACAGGTCCAGTCCAACCAGGGCAAGGCCGAACTCAAGCGCCAGTTACTGCCGAGCTATGAATCCTATGTGCAAGGTGTGCTGGAAGGCGGCCAGGGCGCCCAGGACGAGGTCCTGACCACCGTCATGGTCTGGCGCTTCGATGCTGGCGACTTCACCGGTGGGCTCGACATCGCGACCTACGTGCTGAAACACAAGATGGTCATGCCCGACCGCTTCGCCCGCACCTTGGGTTGCCTGGTCGCCGAGGAAGTCGCGACGGCAGCCTTCAAGGCTCAGAAGGTGGGCGAACCGTTCGACCTGGCAATCCTTCACCGCACCGCCGAACTCACCGACGCCGAAGACATGCCCGACCAGGCCCGCGCCAAGCTGTTTCTCGCCATGGGCCGCGCCACGCTGGAAGGCATCACCGAGGAGGCCCCGGGCCAACCCGGCAAGCTCCAGGCCGGTGTGGATCTGCTGAAAAAAGCCATCGCTCTGCACGACGCCTGCGGTGGCAAGAAAGATCTGGAGCGGGCCGAACGCCTGCTCAACAAACTTGCCGGCCCTGCCGGCTAACCGAGCGTCCCCACGCACCCCGCCGGCTCGGGGCGGATCGGCCAGGCCGCTCCTCCTGAACGTGAAGCCCCGACCACCGGCGACCTATTTTTGAGTGCTGTTCCATGAGCGGATTCGTAGCCGGCGGCACCGTCGCCAGCGGCCATATCAACACCGACGCCTTCTGGCCCTCCATCGATCTGGATCAATTGCGCGCCACGCTGAGGATCGACGCGAGCGTCACCGCGCCACGCCTGGAAACCGCCGCTGTGGCCGCCGCCATCAGCGTCAACCGTGAGCTGAGCGAATGGCGAGCCAGGCAGGAAGCCGCAGGCCATGCCGAACTGGCTGACGTTCCTGGTGACAAGATCAACGACGTATCGGTACTGGAGCACCTCTACCGCCGCGCCATCGAAGCCGCCACCGGTGCCGAAGTGTGCGAGCGCTACCGCTCCTACGACACCACCAATAGCGGCAACCAGAACGCCGAAGACCTCACGCCAAACATCGACGATTACCGCCGCGACCTGCGCTGGGCCGTGCGTGACTTCCTGGGCATCAACCGCACTACCGTGGAGCTGATCTGATGCCCGTCACCGTCCGCGCCTTTCAAAACGACACCGTTGACGCCCTGTGCTGGCGTCACTACGGCCGCACCGCCGGCGTAACCGAAGCGGTACTCGAAGCCAACCCCGGCCTGGCCGACTACGGACCGATCCTGCCCCAAGGCCTGGCTGTGCAAATGCCCGAAGCCCAGACGGCCGCCCCACAGCGGCAGATGGTGAATTTATGGGACTGATCAAGCTGCAGCGAGCCCACGAACCTACCCATCCTGGATTACGGAATGAAGCGCATGCCTGAACGTCCCGACACCTGGGCCTGGCTCGCCGCCTGGCTCGAACAGAACTGGCCGGCCCTATACGCGGGAATCCTGGCCCTGACCATCGCCGCCCTACGGATCATGTACGGCGGCGGAACCCTGCGCCGGATGGCAGTTGAGGCCCCGCTTTGCGGTGCCCTGGCGTTGGCCGCCAGCCATGGCTTAGCGCTGCTCGGCATTCCCGCCTCCACCGCGCCGTTCTTCGGTGGAGTAATCGGTTTGCTCGGCGTCGAGGGGACTCGCGCCGCTGCCAAGAAATTTTTCACTCGCAAGGTAGAACAGCTATGACGACGCTCCGCCACGGCGACCGCTCGCAAGCGGTGCGCATCCTGCAAAAGAACCTGAACGAACACGGTGCCGGACTGGTAGCGGACGGCGACTATGGTGACTCCACCGAGGCCGCCGTACGGGCGTATCAGCTGAAAGTCGGCTTGGTCGCCGATGGCGTTGCCGGCGAAAAGACCCAGGCCAGCCTGGCCGGTGGCGACTGCCAGCTCCTGCTGAAAAATGAAGACCTGGTGCAGGCTTCGCAGATCCTCGACGTACCGTTGGCGAGCGTCTATGCCGTCAACGAGGTGGAATCGAAGGGAAAGGGTTTCCTGTCCAACGGTAAGCCGGTGATTCTGTTCGAGCGGCACATCATGTACCGCCAGCTCGCCACACCGCGCCACGACGGCGACAACCCCGACGAACTCAAGCGTCACGCCGACCAGTTGGCCGCAGCCAATCCGGCGATCGTCAATCCGAAGTCCGGCGGCTATGCCGGCGGCACTGCTGAACACCAACGCCTGAGCCATGCGCGTCTGATTGATGACACCGCCGCGCTGGAGTCCGCCTCCTGGGGCGCGTTCCAGATCATGGGCTTTCACTGGCAGCGCCTGGGCTACGCCAGTGTGCGGGCATTCGTCGATGACATGAGCGCAGGCGAGTCTCAGCAGCTCGCCGCATTCGTGCGTTTCATTCAAACCGACCCGGTTTTGCACAAGGCGCTAAAAGCTCGCAAATGGGCCGAGTTCGCCAAGCTCTACAACGGACCGGACTACCAGCGGAACCTGTACGACATCAAGCTCCAGCGCGCCTATGAGCGGCACGCTGAGTGCGGCTGCGGCCAGGCGGTGGCGGCATGATTCCCCCTCGAATTGCTCATCTTGAAATCAGTCCGAGACAAACAGGGAAAACCGAACGGCTGATTCAACGTGCAAAACCCTACCTTGTAGCGGGAAGGAAGGTTTGTTTCGTTACCTCGAAGGGGCTGGTCGAAGACATGCGCCGCCGCTTGCCTGGCGCGGTGATTCTAGAAGATGGCAAAGACGTGCCATGCGATGAAGACGCTGAAAACGCTATCTGGTTTTACGACGAATTCGATTGGCTCAATTCGACCAGAATTCGGGCGGACGCCTTTTACGCAACCACACCGAGATTCCAACGGACGGTGGGCGTTCATACCTCGGAAAACGATCTGCTGTTACGTCTGATCGAAGCCAATAACGGGTACTTCTGCCGTTACACCTGGCAGATCCATATGTCCGACATTCTCGAAGAGGCCCGTGCTTCGCACAGCCCAGAGGAATTCCGGCTGCTCTACCTTGGAGAATTCCTAAAATGATCGACCTTGAACGCGTGCAACAGTTGAACGTGAAGGACGGCGATCTGCTGGTGGTGCCCGAAAGTACCGAACAAGCCGATATGGAGCTGCTGTGCGAAGCACTGGCCTACGTGACACCAGGTTGCCGTGTAGTCGTCGTGCGAGGTCCCGTGGAGCTGATGGACGTAGGCGACATGAACAAATTGGGTTGGTACCGCGCATGAGTACCCTGCGCCAGGCGCTGTACGGCATCGCCCTGCTGGGCGCCCTGGCGCTGCTCATCTGGGGCCAAGAGCAACGCATCACCGTGGCCGAGAAGAATACCGAACTCGCGGGGAAGGACACCAAAATCGCCCGCGATGAAGCTGACAGGCTGCGCGCCAATCTCAACACCCTGCAAAACACCCTGAACGAAGAGCGCATCGCCCAGACTGCCCTGCGAACCCAGCAGGATCAACTGCGCCAGGGCTTGGCAAAGCGCGAGCAAACCATTGAGGCGCTGAAACGTGAAAACGAAGACCTTCGCAACTGGGCTGACCAGCCTTTGCCTGAGCTTGCTCGCCGGCTGCGCGAGCGCCCCGCCCTCACCGGCGCCGACGCTTATCGTCAGTGGCTGTCCGGCCGTGGTGCCCTGCACCCTGCCGGCGACAAGCCCACTCAATAACGGCGATCAGCTCACCGACCAGGACCGCGTCGAAGCCGCATGGGCTGAATGCGCCGGCCAGGTAGACATGGTGTTCAACCATCAACAGGCGGCCCCATGAACAAACCCGAAAGCCTGCGTGCCCACCTGCTGGCGACCGTGGCAGAACTTAAGCACAACCCCGACCGGCTGCTGATCTTCATCGACAACGGCAAAATCCGCTGCACCGCGGCTGCCTCGCTGTCGTTCGAATACAGCTTTGATTTACAGGTCATCCTCACCGACTACGCAGGTCACCCCGACAGCGTCATGTTGCCATTGCTGGGCTGGCTGAGCGTGAACCAGTCCGAACTGCTGGAGAACCTGAACAAGTCCGCCGAGGGCATCCAGTTCGAGGCCGACATCCTGGACAACAGCAAGGTGGACCTGAGCCTGACACTGCCGCTAACCGAGCGTGTGGTTGTGGGGAAAGACGCCGACGGCAATACCACCCTCCACCATCCTGGCGAACCTAAGCAGGTGGCCGCATTCCTTGACCCGGCGTGGATACCTGGTACCCAAGGCACCGGCAATGAATGGGTCGTGCCGAAATGACCAACCGATTGGAAACGCTGGAGGATTGGGCCGCCG
Organism: Pseudomonas sp. NFACC37-1; assembly: GCF_900101575.1. Classification (NCBI taxonomy): domain Bacteria; kingdom Pseudomonadati; phylum Pseudomonadota; class Gammaproteobacteria; order Pseudomonadales; family Pseudomonadaceae; genus Pseudomonas; species Pseudomonas sp. NFACC37-1. The sequence continues at coordinate 36,100 of NZ_FMUZ01000005.1, forward strand.
GCCTACTGGGACAACTGGAACCGGCATCGCGCAACAAACTGGCCCGCAGCATCGGCCAGGCCCTGCGGCGTAGTCAGCAACAGCGGATCATCGCCCAGCGCAACCCGGACGGGAGCAAGTACGCGCCGCGAAAGCAGCGCAATCTGCGAGGGAAACAAGGACGGTTGAAGCGGAAGGTGCAGATGTTTCAGAAGCTGCGGACGGCGAGCTACTTGAGGGTCCAGGGCGATGGGAATGCTATCTACGTAGGCTTTACCGGACGGGTTGCCCGGATTGCCAAGGTGCACCAATATGGACTGAAGGATCGTGCTGAACCAAGAGCCCCAAATGTGAAGTATGAACGGCGGGAAATGCTAGGATTAACAGATGCGGATTTAGACCTAATCCGCGATGGCTTGCTCACTCATCTTGTGGGATAGCCAATGATTCGGTGGGCCAGAACTTACAAATGTTGCCTCAAAGGCACATAATCTCTGGGGGCATCATGAAAGATTTGGCTGATAAAATATTTGAGCGAAATGAGCTACTTGCAAAGCAAGTAACCAAAATATTGGAAGCTCATGCTCCAGTAATAAATTCTTTTGCGCAACAATTTGGTCAATGGCTGACACAAATTCAAACCAACGTAGCCCCATATTTGGAAAAAATCGCTCAGGTTGATTGGCAAGCGGTACAGGAACGCATCGAAAACATGCCAACTCGATCAAAAGAAGCAATGATAAAAGCTTCCGAACAAGGTTGGTTTTTTAACTGGAACAATTCTTTTTCCGATGTCTGGTCTCTTATCGACAGCCTACAAGATGCTAACAGCGACGAAGTAGACAATATTTTGAAGGCGCACTATTTAAACGACATGGACTGGTATGTCAGCGAATTAAAAAAAGCATTTCCCGACAGAGCACAGGCAATAAACGCAGCAATCAACGCTCACAAAATCTGTAGCCCAGAAGGCTATTACCTTAGCATTCCTGTATTTCTTGCCCAAGCCGATGGAATCCTTTCAGAGGTTACAGGCACCCCCTCCGCCATGGATAAAGTTAGAGACGGCTCTGAACTCAAAGGTAGCGCATGGGTGCAAGCCCAGATAGGAGACAATCAAGAATTAAAAAACTTGCTATATCAACTACTGAACTTGCACACCATGGATATCTTAAAAAGCAAAAAAATCAGAGACCAAGAAAGTTTAGCAAGCGGAAAAACATTCAACGCACTCAATCGACACCAAGTGCTTCATGGCGAGATCTCAAACTACGGAACCGAACTTAACAGTTTGAAAGCATTCTCTTTCTTGGCATTCACCGGACTGCACATACCATGCGCACTCAGATCTCCGTACTTAGTTGATATCGAGCCCAGCATTTAGCGCTACGACATATTCTTTAACTTGAGATTGTATTCTACAGTCTAACAAGTCACCGAGGCTGCACATTCATGTGGCTGGCGCCACCATCAGCGCCATGAACGACTTAGCCACCCTCGCCCGCCTGATCGAAAACCTCATCCGCTTCGGCACCATCGCCGCCGTCCAGATGCAGCCCCCGCGTGTGCAGGTCAAAACCGGAACCCTGACCACCGCTTGGCTACCGTGGATTGCCCTGCGGGCCGGCGCCGACCGGGAGTGGAACCCACCCACCGTCGATGAACAAGTTCTGCTCTTCAGCCCCTCGGGCCAACTCGGCAATGGCGTCGTCCTGACCGGCCTGTTCAGCGACCAGATCCCCGCCAACGGCGACCGTGAAGGCCTGCACCGCTTCACCTACCGCGACGGCACGGTGATCGAGTACGACAGCGTCGCTCACCACCTCAACGCCACGCTCCCCGATGGCGGCACCACCAACCTCATCAGCACCGGCGGCATCAACATCGTCGGCAACATCACGCACCAGGGCGACTACATCCAGAACGGCAACCAAAACGTCACCGGTAAGGTCACCGTGTCGGTAGATGTGGTGGCCGCCGGCATCAGCTTGGTGAAACACCTGCACGGCGACGTCATGTCTGGCAGCGGCAAGACAGGGAAACCGGAATGAACCGACACACCGGCGCCGCCATCACCACCGTGGAGAGCATCGCCCAATCCATGAGCGACGTGCTCAGCACGCGCCTCGGTACCCGGGTGATGCGCCGCGAATACGGCAGTCTGTTGCCCGAACTGGTGGACCAACCTTTCAACGACATCACCCGCTTGCAGGTGTACGCCGCCACCGTCATGGCGCTGATGCGCTGGGAGCCCCGTATAACCCTGAGCCGCGTGCAGTTCCAGGGCGCCACCCTGCAAGGTCAAGCATCACTGGACATCGAGGGCAGCATCGTCGATAGCAACGAGCCGCTGAGCCTGAGCGTGCCGCTGAACCTTGGGGGTAGCGCATGAACTCATTCGTCGCGATTGACCTGGGCCAGCTCCCTGCGCCCGAAGTCGTAGAGCAAATCGATTACGAGCAGATCCTCGCCGAGCGCAAGGCCTACGCCATCAGCCTCTGGCCGGTCGAGGAACAAGCCGAGATTGCCGCACGGCTTGAGCTGGAATCTGAGCCCCTGACCAAACTGCTCCAGGAGAACGCCTACCGCGAGACGGTCTGGCGTCAGCGCGTCAATGAGGCATCCGTCGCCAACATGCTGGCTCTGGCAAAGGGCAGTGACCTGGAGAACCTGGCCGGCAACTTCAACGTCAAGCGCCTGGTCATCCAGGCCGCCAAGCCCACAGCCGTGCCGCCGGTACCGTTGCTGATGGAAAGCGACGACAGCCTGCGGGAGCGGGCTCAAATGGCGTGGGAAGGACTGAGCACCGCCGGCCCGCGCAATAGCTACATCTTCCATGCGCGGTCTGCTGACGGCCAAGTGGCCGATGCCACTGCCGAGAGTCCCGCCCCAGCCGAGGCGGTGGTGACAGTGCAATCGATCCTGGGTGACGGCACCGCCTCGCCCGCGCTGCTGGCAAAGGTCAATGCCTACCTCAGCGACGACGACCGCCGCCCGGTCGCGGATCGGCTCACCGTGCAAAGTGCGCAGGTCATCAACTACCAGGTCAAGGCCAAGCTGTTTCTTTCGACGTCCGGCCCTGAGAGCGAGTTGATTCTCGCGGCGGCCAATGCGCAGTTGCTGGCCTTCGTGCACCAGCGGCGACGCCTGGGCTTGGAGGTATCGGAATCGATTATCCACGCCTCGCTGCACGTTGAGGGGGTGCGCAAGGTCGTGTTGGAGAACTGGGCGGACATCGTTGCTACGAAGTACCAGGCGCCGTACTGCACGGCCGTCGATTTGGCGTTGGGGGTTGAGTGATGCCTGACGCGCCCCTTCTTCCAAGCAATTCGACGCCGTTGGAGCGCCAAGCGGCGCAGGCACTGGCTCAGATCCAGCGCGTGCCGATTCCGCTGCGCACTCTGTACAGCCCCGACCGGTGCCCGCTGCCTCTTTTGCCTTACCTGGCCTGGGCCTTCTCCGTGGATCGCTGGGACAGCAAGTGGACCGAAGCAGCCAAACGCGCCGCTATCCGCAGCGCGTACTACATCCATTCGCGCAAGGGCACTATTGGCTCTCTGCGCCGTGTCGTTGAACCGCTCGGCTACCTGATTGAAATCATCGAATGGTGGCAGACCGTGCCGGTCGGTCCTCGCGCCACCTTCAGGCTCAAGGTCGGCGTGCTGGACACTGGTATCACCGAAGAGATGTACCAGGAGCTCACCTGGCTGATCGACGATGCCAAACCCCTGACACGCCACCTCACCGGGCTCGCCATCAGCCTGGAGACCACAGGTTCAGTTCATATCGGCGCCTGCATCACCGAGGGCGACGAGATTGATATCTATCCACCCACACAGCGGGACATCGAGGTCACGGGCTACATCCACCAGGGCGGCCGTGAACACCAGATCGACACCATGGACATCTACCCATGACAGACCAAAACAGCCAGTTTTTCGCCATTCTCACCGCCATCGGCAAGGCCAAGCAGGCCAACGCGGACGCCCTGGGCATTCCCTGGACATTCGCGCAGATGGGCGTCGGGGACGCCAACGACACCGACCCAATCCCCAGCGAGCAACAGACGCACTTAATCAATGAGCGGCGACGCGCCCCGCTGAATCAGTTGAAGGTTGACTCAGCCAACCCGAACATCATCATTGCCGAGCAGGTTATTCCTGAGAACGTAGGTGGGTGGTGGATTCGTGAGGTTGGTTTGTATGACGCCGACGGTGACCTGGTCGCCGTGGCGAACTGCGCGCCAAGCTTCAAGCCGTTGCTGACTCAAGGATCTGGACGCACCCAGGTGGTGCGCATGAATCTCATCATCAGCAACACCGCCAACGTCGAGTTGAAGATTGACCCGTCCGTTGTGCTGGCTACTCGTGCTTATGTGGATGGCTTGACTGTACGCGCCAACCAAGTCGAGGCCGAGACAGGAACGGAAAACAGCAAAATCATGACCCCGTTGCGGGTATTTCAGGCCATTGGCAAGGTAATAAAACAGGCAACGGAGAGTGCATTCGGCTGGGCAAAAATTGCTACCCAAGCTCAAGTCACCACAGGGACAGATGACACAGCAATCGTCACGCCCAAAAAACTCAGGGCTGCTCAAGCCACGCAGGTGGAAGCCGAGGCAGGCACTGACAATACAAAAACTATGACACCGCTACGCGTGTTCCAGGCCATCGCCAAAGTAGTAGGACAGGCCACCGAGACGGTGTTCGGCTGGGCAAAGGTCGCCACCCAAGCCCAAGTCACAATCGGCACAGACGACACCTGCCTCATAACGCCGAAGAAGCTTCGAGCCGCACAAGCCACTCAGGCTGAGGCCGAGGCTGGAACTGACAATACAAAGATCATGACCCCGCTGCGGGTATTCCAAGCCATTGCCAACGTAGTGACCCAGTCAACGGAGTCGGCTTTCGGTTGGGCAAAGATCGCAAGCCAATCGCAAGTCAATTTGGGCACCGACGACGCGACCATTGTTTCTCCCAAAAAACTGCGATGGGGCTTTTCCATCAGTCTGACCAGCAACGGCTACATCGTCTTCCCGACGTGGCTCGGCGGCTTGATCATTCAGTGGGCAAATGGAGCGATCCCTGCGGGAGCGGGCATCGTACATGTGAACCTGGCGCTGGCGTTTCCGAACACATTGACCGCCTACTCTGTCTCCACCTCACAGACGGGGACGATGATGAGTGCACAAAGTGCGACCCCCAACGGAATCGATTTATTGGCACGTACTGTCAGCGGAGGGGCGATATCGACTCCCCCGGGGGTCATTGGATACACGTTCATTTGTTTGGGGAGCTAGTCATGCGCAAGTACAGCAAAACAACGGGGAACTGCTACATCGTTGGTCTGCATACCGAAATACCCGCCGATGCCGTGGACATCCCCGATGACCGTTATGACCAGGTTATTGCCAATCCTGCTTTCGGCAAGATTCGCGCTCACGACCCTGATGGCCTACCGACGCTAATCGATCCTCCACCAGCAACCATCGAGGAGCGGACGGAAGCCGAACGCCTTTGGCGGGACGCCCAAATCGAAAGCGTACGCTGGTTGCGGGAGCGTCACCGTGACGAAGTCGATTCAGCCCGGCCAACGACCCTCACGGCTGAGCAATCAGGGGAACTGCTCGATTACGTACAAGCCCTGCGCGACTGGCCGCAAACGGCGGCTTTCCCTGCCGTCGAGTTTCGGCCCATGGCGCCGTCATGGATCGCTGGGCAGGTTCAATGAACTGTTTAAGTCATCTCGTCCTGTAATCCCCTCCCCTACAAGCCCCCGCGCTCGCCCAACCGGCGCGCGCGCGGCAGCCTGTGCACTGTCATCCCAATCACTGCGCAGGCAAACCCATGTCCGATTATCTTCACGGCGTGCGGGTCATCGAACTCAACGACGGCACCCGCCCCATTCGCACCATCCCCACCGCTGTTATCGGCATGGTCTGCACGGCCGACGACGCCGATGCCACCGCTTTTCCATTCGACACTCCGGTACTGCTGACCAACGTTCAAACCGCCATCGGCAAGGCCGGCACCACGGGCACACTGTCGAAGAGTCTTCAAGCCATCGCCGACCAGACCAAACCCTACACCATCGTCGTGCGGGTGAAGGAAGGGGAAACCGAGGTAGAAACCACTAGCGCCCTGATCGGTACCACCACCGCCGATGGCAAATACACCGGTATGAAAGCCCTGCTCGCCGCCAAGGCTCGCGTTGGCATGGTGCCGCGCATCCTGGGTGTGCCAGGCCTCGACAGCCTGCCGGTGGCCACCGCTCTGGTCACCATCGCCCAGCAGTTGCGCGCATTCGCCTACATCAGCGCCTGGGACTGCAAAACCAAGGAAGAAGTGGTCGCCTACCGTGACAACTTTGGCGCCCGGGAAGCCATGGTCATCTGGCCGGAGTTCCAGAGCTGGAGCACCGTCACCAACGCGACCGTCACCGCCTCGGCCGTGGCCCGTGCATTGGGCCTGCGCGCCAAGATCGACCAGGAAGTGGGCTGGCACAAGACGCTGTCCAACGTCGCAGTCAATGGCGTCACCGGCATCAGCGCCGATGTGTTCTGGGACCTGCAAAACCCGGCCACGGACGCCAACTACCTCAACAGCAACGAAGTCACCACGCTCATCAACGAAGGCGGCTTTCGCTTCTGGGGCAGCCGCACCACCAGCGAAGACCCGTTGTTTGCCTTTGAGAATTACACCCGCACCGCGCAGATCCTCGCCGACACCATGGCCGAGGCGCATATGTGGGCCGTGGACAAGCCCATGCATGCCTCCCTGGTGCGCGACATCATCGAAGGGATCAACGCCAAGTTCCGCGAGCTGATCGCGGCGGGCTACCTGATCGGCGGCAATTGCTGGTACCCGGACGATGCCAACGACAAAGACACGCTCAAGGCCGGCAAGCTGTTCCTGGACTACGACTACACGCCGGTACCGCCGCTGGAAGATCTCACGTTGCGGCAACGCATCACTGACCGCTACCTGATCGACTTCGCCAGCAAGATCAACAGCTAACCCGGGCCTCCCCGCAAGGGGAGCTGACCCAGTGCCTGAGCAACGGAGACACGCACCATGGCTATGCCTCGCAAACTCAAAAACCTCAACCTGTTCAACGACGCCAACAGCTATCTGGGCGTGGTCAAAACCGTCACTCTGCCCCCGCTCGGCCGCAAGATGGAAGGCTATCGCGGCGGCGGCATGAACGGCCCGGTCAAGGCCGATCTGGGCTTCTCGGATGATGGCATCCAATTCGAATGGAAGACCGGCGGCCTGGATCTGATCGCACTCAAACAGTTCGGCGCCGTCAACGCCTCGGGCGTCGCGTTGCGCTTCACCGGATCGTTCCAGCAGGACGACACCGCCGAGATCAGCGCCGTAGAAGTCGTAATGCGCGGCCGGCACGAAACCATCGAAATGGGCGATGCGCAGCCGGGTGAAGACACCGAGCACAGCATCACCACCACCTGCACCTATTACAAACTGATCGTCGATAACGAAGAGATCATCGAAATCGACCTGCTCAATTTCATCGAAGTCGTCGATGGCGTAGACATGATGGCCGAGCAGCGCCGAGCCCTCGGCATCTGACCAATCTCGCCCTGACCCAGGGCGGTTAACCCTGCAAACTGGAGCAAGTTATGAAACCAGAAGACACCCTCGAAGCGCTGCCCCCGGTTGACGACAACACCGTCACCCTGGACACCCCTATCACCCGTGGCAAAACCGTCATCGACAGCATCACCCTGCGCAAACCGCAATCCGGCGAGCTGCGCGGTGTGCAGTTGGTCGAGCTGCTGAACATGGACGTAGCCACCCTCATCAAGATCCTGCCGCGCATCAGTAGCCCAGGCATCACGGCGCCCGAAGCCGCCAGCATGGACCCGGCCGACCTGCTCGCCTGTGGTAGCAAGATTTCCGGTTTTTTGTTGCAGAAGTCGGTGAAGACGGACGCGTCCCTCGTTGCGTAGAAGACGCCATGGCCGACCTGGCTGTGGTTTTTCACTGGGCACCGGCTGACATGGACCAGCTGGGCCTTCAAGAGCTGATGGAGTGGCGCGAGCGCGCCCGGGTGCGGAGTTCCACCGATGGCGAATGACTTAAAACTTCAGGTGCTGCTCAATGCCATCGATAAGGCGAGCGGCCCCCTGAAGGCCATCAACAACGGCAGCATCGGGGCCGCCCGCGCCCTCAAGGAAGCCCGCGACCGCCTCAAGGAACTCAACGCTCAACAGAAGGACGTCAGCGCCTGGCGCACCCAGCGCGCTGCCGCCGAGCAAACCGAGCAAGCCCTCATCGCCGCCCGCGACAAAGTCAGGGCCCTGTCCCAGCAGTTCGCCGCTACAGGCGCGCCAACCAAGGCCATGACCAGGGACTTCCGTGCAGCCGTTCGCGAAGCGCAGAAGCTCAAGGAACAACATCAACAACAGGGCGAACAGCTCCAGGCCCTGCGCAGCAAACTGCAAAGCGCCGGTATCAGCACCAAGAACCTGAGCAGCCACGAACGCCAGCTGCGCGAGCAAATCAGCGCCACCAACGCCAGCATCAGCGAACAGGGCAAACGTCTGGTCGCGTTGAATGCTCAACAAAAGCGCCTTGCCATCGAGCGCGCCAAGCTGGAGAAAACGCAGAACCTCGCCGGCAACATGGCTATGAACGGCGCCGCTGGCCTGGGTGTGGGATATGCAGCGAGTCGGCCGGTGGCTAAGGCCATCGGTGCCTTTGCGCCAAACGAAGACTCGGCCACGCAACTCAAGGTTTCAATGATGGACGGCACCGGCAAGGTGTCTGAAGACTTCCAAAAAATCACCGACCTGGCGACCAAGCTGGGCGACCGCCTGCCCGGTACCACGGCCGACTTCCAGGAAATGATGACCATGCTGCGGCGCCAGGGCCTGAGCGCGCAGAGCATCCTCGGCGGCACCGGTGAAGCGGCCGCGTACCTGGGCGTTCAGTTGCAGATGCCCGTAACCGCCGCGGCTGAATTCGCCGCCAAAATGCAGGACGCAACCCGAACATCCGAAAAAGACATGATGGTGCTGATGGACATCATCCAGCGCGGGTTCTACTCCGGCGTAGACCCGACCAACATGCTCCAGGGTTTCAGCAAAATCGCGCCGGTCATGGACACCATCAAGAAGTCAGGCATCGACGCTGCTGCCGAGCTGGCCCCGCTGCTGATCATGATGGACCAGGCGGGCATGGAAGGCGGCGCGGCCGGTAACGCCTACCGGAAAATCTTCCAGGCAGGCCTGGACAAGGACGGGATCAAGGACGTCAACAAAATCATGGAGCTGGAAGGCAAAAACATCCGCTTCAAGTTCACCGACGACAAAGGCAACTTCGCCGGCCTGGAGAACCTGTTCGCCCAGGTCGAAAAACTTAAATCACTGAACGACGAAGACCGCACGTCCACGATCAAACTGCTGTTCGGCGACGACTCCGAAACCATGACCACCTTGAACACCATGATGAACAAGGGGATCGCGGGTTATCGGGAAGTGCAACAGAAGCTTCAAAACCAGGCCGACCTGCGCAAGCGAGTCAACGAACAGCTCGCCACGCTCACCAACGTCATGGAGGCCGCAGAAGGCAGCTTCACCAACGCCCTGGCTGAGTTCGGCGCCGCCGTTGCGCCCGAGCTGAAACAGATCATCACCACCCTCGGCGAGGTCGCTAACAGCGTTGGTGCCTGGGCTCGTGAAAACCCGAGACTGGCGGGCGGGCTGGTGAAGGTTCTAGCGGCTGTTGCAGGCCTGGCCTTCGTGTTTGGTGGCCTGGCCTTGACGATGGCGAGTCTGCTCGGCCCTTTCGCCATGGTGCGGTACGGCATGGGCATGTTTGGCATTCGCCTGGGCATCGTGAAAGCCCAGTTGATAGGCACGCGCACCGCAGCAGCAGGCGCCGGAGCCAACATTGGCAGGCTTGGGAAAGTCTGGCGGTCCCTGGTAGCCACTCGCTCGGCGGGTGGATTGCTCAGTGCGTTACCCGCTTTCGTCAGCAGCGCCCGCCTGGCTGCCGCCAGCGTGCTGCCGATGCTCGGCGGCGCGATCAGTGCGGTCGGTACCGCCATCATGGCGACGCCCATCGGCTGGCTGCTGGCGGCTATCGCCGCCCTGGTTGGTGCTGGTGTGTTGGTCTACAAGTACTGGAACCCCATCAAGGGCTTTTTCCTCGGTTTCTGGCAGGGGCTCGTCGGTGCCCTTCAACCCGTGCTCGATAGCTTTGCAGGCCTCGGCCAATCGCTGCTAAACCTGGGCCAAGTCGTCATGACGTTGCCAGGTGTCGGGGCAGCCTTGGAGCTTCTGGGTAGCATCGCTCGCCCGTTGTTCAGCTTGATCTCGGATGGTGTCAGCAGTCTTATCAACTGGTTCGGCCAGCTACTCACTCCCGTCGAAGATGTCGGCGGCGCGGCTCAGTCAATGGGCGAGCGTTTTGGCGCAGTCATCGGCAACATGCTCAGCCTTTTGTTGGGTCTACCCGCACAGTTCGCTGAACTGGGTACGCAGATGATTCAAGGCCTGGCAAATGGCATCACCAACAGCCTGACCGTAGCCAAGGAGGCCATTACCGGGGCAGGCGATGCGGTGATTGGTTGGTTCAAGGAAAAGCTCGACATCCACAGCCCCTCCCGTGTGTTCGCGGAGCTGGGCGGCTTCACCATGGCAGGCCTTGCTCAGGGGCTTGAGGGCAGCCAGAACGGGCCGCTGAGCGCCATGACCAGCCTGAGCAAACAACTCACGGCAGCCGGCACACTGGCCCTCGGCGCAACCGCCATGCCGCTGGCCGCCATGCCGTTGCCGCAATTCCCGGTCGGGGCTGCCGCTGCCTCTTCGTTGTCGATCGATGATCGGGCGCCCATCAGCCCTGCCCCGGCGGCGGTTCATGACAGCCACGACACCTACGAAATCAACATCCACACCACGCCAGGCATGGAAGCCCAGGCGATCAGCCGCGCCGTACGGGCCGAGCTGGCGCGTATCGCCAGCGAGAAAGCCGCACGCCAGCGGAGCAAACTGTCAGATCTGGAGTAATCCCCATGATGCTTGCTTTGGGCATGTTCGTGTTTAGCCTGTCCACCGCCGCTTACCAGGAGCTGCAACGCCAAACCGAGTGGCGCCATGCGAGCAACAGCCGCGTCGGCGCCGCTCCGGCTCGGCAGTTCGTCGGGCGTGGCGACGACACCATCACCCTCCCCGGCATCATCCTGCCGGAGCTGGCCGGCAGTGCCTTGAGCCTCGACGCCCTGCGCCTGATGGCAAACACCGGCAAGGCCTGGCCGATGGTAGAGGGAAGCGGCCGAATCTACGGCCTGTGGATTATCGAGAGCCTGAGCGAAACCAAAACCATCTTCTTCCGCGACGGCACGCCACGGCGCATCGAATTCACGATCAGCCTCAAACGGATCGACGACGACCGGATTGACCTGCTCGGCGCTGGTACCAGCGCAGGCATCAACATCTTGAGGGCGTTGCTGTGATCGACGCTGCTCTGTCCAAGGTCACCGGCTACATCGAAGACCTGGCCGAACGCTACCGCCGCGATGCCGCTTATCCGGTGCCGGCGTTTCGCATCACGGTCGATGGCAACGACATCGCCCAGTTGATCAGTCCACGGCTGATGAGCCTGGAGCTGACCGACAATCGCGGGATCGAGGCCGACCAACTCAGCATCACCCTCAGCGACCACGACGGCCTGCTAGCGATCCCGCCCAAGGGCGCGGTGATTCGGTTGTGGCTGGGTTGGAGCGACACAGGCCTGGTGGACAAGGGCACCTACACCGTCGATGAAACCGAGCATAGCGGTGCTCCGGACGTACTCAGCATCCGCGCCCGCTCTGCCGACCTGCGCAAAGGCCTGAAGACCAAGCGCGAGCGCAGTTGGAGCAACACCACCCTCGGCGACGTCCTGGGCGACATAGCCCTGGGCAACGGCCTCACCGCCACCATTTCCGGCGCCCTAGACGGGTTGCCCATTCTTCAGCTGGACCAGGCCAACGAATCCGACGCCAACCTGATCAGCCGCGTAGGCGAAGAGTTCGACGCCGTGGTCACCGTCAAGGCGGGCTGCCTGCTGTGCCTGCCGGCGGGCGGCGGCAAGACGGCCACCGGCGCCGAGCTGCCGCATATCACCCTCACCCGCACCGATGGCGACCAGCACCGCTACCTGCAAGCTGACCGCGACAGCTACGACGGTGTGCGAGCCTATTTCTATGACGTGAACAGTGCAAAGAAACAGGAGGCCATTGCCGGCGGCGGTGAACACCTCAAGGATTTGCGCCACACCTTCAGTGACCGCCAATCAGCCCTGCGTGCTGCTCGGGCCGAATTCAACCGCCTGCAACGCGGCAGCGCGACGCTCAGCTACACCCTGGCTCGGGGTCGGCCCGATCTGATTCCTGAGCTGACCTACACGCTCCAGGGGGTGAAGCCGGAAATTGACGAGATCATCTGGTACGGCGGCAACGTGCAGCACACCCTCAGCGCAGACAACGGCTACACCGTCAGTCTGGAGCTGGAAAGCAAGCTGCCAGAGGATACGGTTGAGGGGCTGGCGGAGGAAAATAAAGGGGATTACACAGGGATCATCGCGTACTACCGCGACAAGAAGACCGGGAAGGAGAAGACCGTGACTGCGGGGGATCAGAGCAAGCCGAAGCGGTTGCGGTGGTTGTATGCAAGCGAAAAAACTGCAAAACGGGCGGTAACGAGAGAGTACCAACGAATGAAAAATCCGACCGACTCGCCCATATCCTAAGAAGAAGTCGCTTTCTTCTTCGCACCTTTATCGGCCTTTGGCTTGGCAGCCCTTTTATCTTTTGGGTCAAAGCCAAGAATGACACCGATGTGTTTCACCTTAAAAGGAGTTCCAGACCTGTCGTGCTTATGAACACTATAGAATACGAAACTTGGACGTTCGTTACAGGCGGCTTCGATATAACCTTCCAGAGCTTGGCTCGCCAGATGAGCTCTCCAAGCAGCCATAACACTCGCGGCATCATTATTCTTAATGTAAATCAACATACCACCACAATCCTGATTAACGTCGCCAGTGGAGTAACGAGTCGTTAACTGTTGAAAGCCTTTATAAAGATAATCATAACCCGCGTGAATCTTAGCCTCACCTATCCATAAAAAATTATCTTTCTTACCACGAACTACCAGATCGGAATGACCACCAATCTTTTCGTCATGAGTAGCGATATAACCAAGAAGACGTAGAGCTCGCTTTATTTCTGTATTTAGCCTGTCCTCACCATCCTTCTTAAGTAACTCAGGATTCTCCTGAAAACCGCCGAGAACAGCGTCGAGGTCCTTATAAAACACCTTAACAAAATCTTCATACGTATTCGCTAGAAGTCGATTAAAAAACAATTCTACCCCTGGAATTATTGGCCCCATAGCTCTTAGCTGAGCTATTGTCAAGTTATCGAGAGCACCCTCAGTCATTCCTGTTTGCCCTCCACCACTTCACGACTTGGCACAAAATAAGGGTAAATTTTGCTCTCGTAGTCAGGGACCTCAACCCCATATTCTGGATGCATAAGTTTATTTGTTCGCTGCGCCTCATCCAGATACTCAGATTCCAAATAAAAAACTTCATCTTCAATTATTAATTCAAATTTCATATCTAATAAAGGTACTGAAGCCCCTGTAAGATATTGAGTCATCTGAACCAAAAGTAACAAATCATCAAGACCAGCTATATTAGCAAGCCTTGTAAAAGTCAAATGAGCAATATCATCATGAGAGTAGATATATTCAACAAGACGCAAGCAAGCACCCTTCAGAGGTTCTGAAGGGTCGTCATCTGCTATACGACTAATGACTACATCTTTCTTCATAATAAGCTCTTATAGAACTTTATCTAACACAAAATCGTAGTCTTCCTGAGAGGTGCAGTTTAGCACATGCAAAATATCAATCACTGGATTTTTGTCACTCGCTATTGAAAAGTGTGCAGGAATAGAAATCTCCGGCTCTCCATTCCCCGCAGGTGAAGGCCAATGTTTTGATATGGAATACGCATTTAGATCAACTACAGCAACTGTGCCACCATGGTGGTAAGGATCCAATCGCACGTCTCGACTCTTGTGCCTCATCTTTTCACGATAAATACCAGCTGCGTCCGTGACATGCCCTAGCTCTCCAACCACTCCATCATTAGTATCATAAAGCTTTTTAATGGCAGGATAAAAATTCAACTTGGTACCAAGAATATCAGGCGTGCCAATATTTTTCGCAGCAAATTGAGAAACCAGCTGTTCAATTCTACGCATACGACGACTTATATCGTCAGCATTGAATTTCTTTACTCCATCTAGCCTGATCTCTATCAAACCCTCATCAGGCAGAAGGCTCACCACATCGTACAGTTGTATTGGCCTACGACGAATACCTATTAATTCGTCAAACACCCCAAAATCTTTTGTCGCGTCATCATCAAGAGAATCGCCAGGAAGCTCTTCTCGCTCAGTGATGTACTGCTTCGAACACATCATAAAATTGGAGCGATCTTTTTCATCCCACTGGGCGGCACAGATGATATCTAATGGGGCCTTTAAAAGCTCATCAAGCGCTAGAGGAAAGGGAAAACCTTTCGTGTATACGCTACCCTTATCAACAAAGCCCTTACTCATCGCACCAATTAGAAGATTGATAAGTCCTGCATCCACCTCATAGATCTTGACAACTTTATCACAATAAAGTGTCATCTCATTATGAATCAAAACAAGCGAGGCGGCACAAGCGTCCTTCGTATCTTTTTTCTTAAGTTCCGGAATAATTTTTGCGACAGTCTGCTGCCATCCAGTCGAAACAGGTAGATCGTGATTTTTTAAAGCATTCCTTACACTCTTAAATGAGACATCTCGAACCTGAAGCGCATCAATATAGGAAAGAGGATTTAGCATTAACGCCTCATATATCTCAAGAGTGAATTTTAGACTTATTGACAGCACAAACTAAGCACATATCTACATGAAATATGTGTAACTGTAAGCCGTAACTGTTTAGAAAGTGAGAACACGCGCTGCCAGATAGGCTCCGCGACTTACCTGCGGTTTTAAGAAGCTCACGGCAACTGCGGAAACGACTATTGCTTTGCATGTCTCAAATCCCTCTGCTGACTAGCGCGGCTCCGATGACTTCTCGCCCGCCTCAAGCACGGGCCGAAGCGGGTGGATCACCGGCGTCCTGCACTGGCTGATCCTTTCTTAATGGGTACAGATTATGCTGGCCGTTTGGTATCGGCAAGGGCTTCAGTCAAATCCTTGAGGCGCTGCTCGACATCCATTAAGCGTTTCTTCTCTTCAGCAGCGCTTTGTATCTCCCGCTTGCCCGCCTCCCCAAGCGAGCGAAACAGTTCAAGGATGGCCTCCTCCTGTTTGTTTGCAGGCTGAGCCTGGGCTACCTCGCCCACAGAGCCATGGAACATGGGACCTTCACCGGTCAACAACCAGTCCACACTTATACCCAAATGAGTACGCAAGGCCGACATCGCCTTTGCGTTGGGCTCTCTCTCGTCCAGAAGGTAGTTCTGGAGCGTTCTGTAGGGGATGCCAACCATTTCGGCAGCCTGTTTTATGGACAGGTCTTTGACATCAAGAACGCTGCGAAGACGCTCGGATATACTCATTTTTTCATATAACCCGGTTGACGCACTCGTTTTGGTGCGTATACTGCGAACAAACAGGTACATCTTAACCAACTAGGAACACATCAACCATGAGCCAAGCCATGGAAAAGCGCCAAATCCAGGCGCGACTGATCGAGAACGGCAGCAATTTCCGCCAGTTCGCAATCAGTCACGGCTACGAGCCTCGCACGGTGACCCAGGTAGTTCAGCGCTGGGCCGGTCACGACACGCTGCCTCGGGGGCGGTTGTCGTTCCGCATTCTGCGTGACCTCTCCAAGGTGATAGGCAAAGAAGTTCTGCCCGGAATCCTGGCGGATTCCAACGAGCAAACAGAATGCAAGGCTGTATGAAATGACTGTAGGGGCGATGGCACCAGGGAGAAACCAGAAGATGAAACGCCCAATACTAGCGACCAGGCGCCAAGTCATGAGCGCAGTCATTTGCGCTTACCCCGGCGGGCGCGAGTGCGCCGCTGCCCGACTCGGCTATGAACTCAAGAAATTCGACAATCATGTTTACGAGAATGCCGGCAGCCGCCCCCTGAGCGATGAGCAGATACACCTGCTCGAGCAAGACTCCGGCACAACCCACCTGCCTGAATACATCGCCGCCATGTACGGCGGCATGTTCGTGCCGCTCGCTAAACCCGAGACGCTGGACAACATCGACCTGTACAGCCGGTCGGTACATGCCGCAGCGAAGCGTGGTTACGTCGATCAGATCATCGCGAAGGCACTGGAGGACGGAGTAGTTGAGCCAGGCGAAGCTGCGGCCATTCTCGGCGCTCACAATCGCTACATGGCTGCGCGCCATTCCGAAGTGCTGGCCGCCATCCAGCTACACAGCAAGGAGCGCAAGCATTGAGCACTTACAAGCTGGTCTGCCCTCACTGCCTCGGCCGCATGCGTATCCGCACCAGCGAAGGCACGCACATTTTCCTGCGGGTGGCCTACCTGCAATGCACCAACGAAGCTTGCGGCTGGTCGGTGCGGGCCGAGTTCGAAATGACGCATGAAATGAGCCCCAGCGGCATGGCGAACCCCTCCGTGAAGCTCCCTATCGCCGACATCGCCCTGCGCCGCGCCGCGATGAAGTCCGCCAACGATCAACCCGACCTGCTCGACCAAATGGAAATGGAGTGTGCGCAATGAACCATGAACAGCTTGACCACGATTACCGCAGCAGCATGCAACGTGCCGCATTCGCCTACCTAGAACGGCACGAAGCGCAGCACCTGGTGGATTCAGACCTACTGTATGAAAACTGCGTTCGGCACATGACCACCGCATTGGAAGTACCAGTTTTCATGGCACAGCAACTGGTGCACAACGCCTGGACTGAATTGCAGATCATCAACCAGCGAAAGTGGATCGGCGTGGACTGGGGCTCCAGCCCAGGCAGCACCGTCGTCCATTTGATCGACACCCGGGCGGACCTTCGCTACCCGGTCCCGGCAAGGTTGCTACCACAGACGATGCTGGCCCAGCGCGATGCCGCGCTGAAGCAACAACCTCAGTAACCCCCTTTTAAACAATCCGCCCTACCCCGCTTCCCGTGGGTTTGGGTGAGCTTTGCCCGAAATCCGAGGTGGACCATGGAAATCGACGTCGCCATCACCGCAAAACTGCCCCGCGAAGAGGCCGAAGCGCTGCTCCAAGCGCTACGGAACCAATACGCCCAGCAGTTTAACGAGCATTGGTACGACGACCGCTTTCGCATGATCCCCGAGGGTTTACGGCATGGCTCGTTGCTCGCGGCCTTCCCGGTAATGGCCGCGCAAAAACGCCTGATTGGCGCCCTTAAACACAGTCTTGCCGAAGCGAAGTAAGCCCCGATGGAAATGCAAGAAAGGCTGCGAGCCGAAGTTATCCGGCGTATTGAGCGGGACTACCAGCTCCAGCACATGCGCGGCACCAACTACATGCGCAAGGGCGTCTGCCCTGCGCCAGGTTGCGGCCAGAAGACGCTGTACACCTTCTACGATGCGCCCTGGATGTTGATTTGCGGACGGCCAGAAAAGTGCGGCCACCGCATTCACGTCAAGGACGTTTATGACGATTTGTTCAATGACTGGAGCAAGACCGCCCCGTCTACACCGGATAACCCGCTTGCCACTGCACGTGCCTATCTGGAGTTCGCCCGCGGCTTCAAGTTCGAGCTCATCGCCGGCTGGTTCACCCAAGAGCACTACTGGAACAGCGACCTCAATATCGGCAGTGCCACTGTGCGCTTCGCCCTGGAGAAAGGGGGTTATTGGGAGCGTTTGATCGACCGTCCCGACCGGTTTGGCAAGATGAAAGCACGCTTTCGGCCGGCCGGTGATGGCAGGGAGAGTTACAAAGGGGTGTGGTGGTGCCCGCCAAGCGTGGACTTACTGGAAGTCGAAGAGCTGTTGATCGTCGAGGGCATCTTCGACGCTATCGCGCTATTTCACAACCGCATCGCGGCAGTGTCGATGATGTCCAGCGCCCCCTGCCCGACTGACTCTCTCAAAGCGTTGATCAAGCTGCGCCACGATGCCGGTAAGCGCCTGCCTACCCTGGTGTGGGCATTGGATAACGAGCCAATCGCCAAGGCCAACATGCGCCGCTGGGCGAAGGAAGCCCGCGACCTGGGCTTCACCTGCAAGGCAGCAGTAATCCCTCAGCCCAACGGCAAAAAAGTTGACTGGAACGACCTGCACCACCGGTGGAAGTCGATAGAGGACGATGACAAACGCGCCGAACAGATCGCTCAAGACCTCGACGAAGCTCGCCATCACGGCGACCTGCTGCTGGCTGACTCGGCTGAGGAAAAGGGCTTTCTCATTTACCTGCGTGACGAGCGCAAGGAGTTCCACTTTTCGTTCCGCAAGCGCCTGTACTGGTTTCGGCTTGACCTTGAGAGATACGACCGCGCCATGGGCGATCTGGAGAGTTCTGAGCGTCATGAGGACCAGTTGCTCAGCGACGAACAGCGCCGCTACAAGGCGTTGCGTCAATCGGGCTCAGTGACCAGCATCGCCAACTGCAATTTCCAGGCGCTGTATTACATGCGCAATGACCTGACCGATGAGGCCTGGTACTACTTCCGCATCGAGCGCCCTCAAGGGGCTGCCATCAAAAGTACCTTCACGGCCAAGCAGCTCACCTCTGCACCTGAATTCGCGAATCGCCTGCTCAATGTCTCCAATGGCGCAATGTTCGAGGGCAGCGCCCAGCAACTGAAACGGATCCTGGCGCCTCAGCTCGATTGCCTGAAAACCGTCAACACAATCGAATGGATTGGCTACAGCCGTGAACATGGCGCCTATGTCTTCAACGACCTGGCGTTCTTCGGCGGAAAGGTACAGACGCGCAACAACGAGGACTTCTTTGACCTCGGCAAGCTGAGCATCAAGTCGCAGAGCCAGTCGCCAGTTCTGCATATCAACACCGACCTCAACGCCTACAACGAAGGTTGGTTCGACATCTACTGGCGCTGCTTTGGCGTTCAGGGGCTGGTGGTGCTGGCCTGGTGGCTGGGTGCCTTGCACGCCGAGCAGATACGCCAGATTCACAAGTCGCTGATGTTCTTGGAACTGGTGGGCGAAGCCGGATCGGGCAAGACAACCCTGGTCGAGCTGCTATGGAAACTGGTCGGCCGGACTGATTACGAAGGTTTCGACCCGTCCAAAGCGACCGCCGCGAGCCGTGCGCGCAACTTCTCTCAGGTCAGCAATTTGCCGGTGGTGCTCATCGAGTCGGAGCGCGAGCAAAAGGAAGGCCAGCCGGTTAAGCACTTCGACTGGGACGAACTGAAAACCGCCTACAACGGCCGTAGCGTTCGCTCCACGGGTGTGAAAAACAACGGTAACGACACTCATGAGCCGCCGTTCCGCGCCGCGCTGCTGATCGCGCAGAACAACCCGGTGAATGCCTCGGAACCCATCCTGCAGCGACTCTGCCATGTCCACCTGACTCGGGAGCACCACACCCCGGAGACCAAGCAGTTCGCCGAGCAACTGGAACGCATGCCGATGGAAAGCATCAGCGGCTTCCTGGTGAAAGCGCTGCAACGCGAAGCCAACACCATGCGCCTGATGGAGCAAAACACCTCCCGCTACGAGCAGGAGTTGCTGGCCCAACCTGGAATCCGCACCGTCCGTATCGCCAAGAACCACGCCCAACTGCGCAGCCTGGTGGATGCGTTGGCAGAAGTAGTGCCCCTGGGCGAACACCGCAAGGCTTTGGCGCACGCCGAGGTCAGCCGCATGGCCTTGGAGCGGCAGCAGGCAATCAACGCCGACCACCCGACCGTGCGCGAGTTTTGGGACCTGTACGAATTCCTCAATGGCCTGGACGAGAAAGGCGCACTCAACCATGCGCGTCGGGATGGCCTGATCGCCGTGAACCTCAACGAGTTCGTAGAGATGGCGGCCAACAAGCGGCAGCAGGTGCCCGCGCTCAGCGACCTGAAACGCCTGCTCAAGACCAGCAAGTCACCAAAATTTCTGGAGTCGAACAAGCCCGTTAACTCGGCGCGCTTGCTGGACGCTTTCGACAAACCGAAAACCATTCGCTGCTGGGTATTCCAGGGCGTTTAACCACAGCAACAACAGGAGCAACACCATGCAAAACGAACTTAAATCCGCCATTCGCTTCAACGATTTTGTCGCCTACTTTGGCGTTCGAGGAGTGGTGGCTATGGCCTGGTGGTTGGGGGCCGCACATGCCGCCCGAATCCGCCAGGACCAGTACAGCTTTCCGTTCCTGCATATCGTCGGCGCCGCCGGCAGCGGCAAGACTCTTTTGCTGGATTACCTACAAAAGCTGAACGGGCAGGCGCCTTGGAGCAATTCGCTGACTCACGCCAGCCCAGCTGGGCGCTCCCGAATATTTGCAGGTGCAGGGAAGCGGATAGTCGTTTGCGAAAATCAAGACGGGACAGAGCAGTCCATCGATTGGGACGAACTGAAGCCGCTCTACAGCTCCGGCAGCATCATCACGCGCACAGGAGAGGGACTGAGCGAAGAAGTGACGTTCGAAGGCGCAATCGTGATTACCGCAAATCAGCCGCTGGAGTGCAGCGATGCCCTCAGCAGCCGAATGATTATGGTCGACCTTTCAGCCAGTGACGCCCAACCAACCAGAATCCGACCCGACGCGATCAGCGATGTCGACTTGATCCAGGTGAGCGCTTTCGGACTGGAGGTAAAAGAGCGGGAAGCGTGGATCTCAAACAACATTCGCTACTACGGGCCCGCATATCAGAAAGAACTGCTCGAAAAGTACGGCCCCGCCCTGAGCGCGCGTACAGCCCTCAACTGCTCGCAAATGCTGGTCCTGCTTGACCTGCTCTGCAACTTGCTATCGATCAATGACGCCTTGCGACTGGATACCAGGAAGCTGATTCACGACATCGCTTTCCTCAACACCATTCCTTATTGATTCGGTCTTCGAAAGGAGAACCCGCATGAATACGTCAGCGCAAAAACAGCACACAAACTGGTTTCAGCAGTTGCAAGAGTTCGAAGCAAAGCGCCCCTCCATCCGCAAGGCCGGTATCGAGGCACTGAACCGCCTGGTCCCTGTCGCCCAGCGCGGTACAGGCCAGAGCGCCGTTGTCGGCCGTTTCCTGCTCGGGCTCTACAACGGCCACGACTACCCGTTTGTGCTGACCAGCCTACGCGGCCTCGACACTGCGTTGTTCGACGACTGCCTGGCCGTGCTGCAACTGGATTTCTCACCGGAACAAGAGGTGCACACGTACTTCCCCAACGGCGACGCCATATGGGCAGAACTGATCAGGGCTTGGGCATGAAGTGGGCGCCGAAACGCAATAGAGACGGGCAAGTGCAGCAGAACTGCTGGATTACCGACAGCGGCTACACCGTGGCCGAGTGCCGGTTGCCTGAAGCGCGGTACCCCATCACTCGCCCAGGCGCCGACCTGCCTTTCGCTTATGCGAAAGACCGGGACGAAGTCATAGCGATCATCAAGCAAGACCAGGCCAGAACGGCCTGAAAAGACGGTGTCGAGGAGCGGCAACTCCCCGACACCTACCACCACCAAGGAGCAGCACCATGCAAGCACAGACCCCAAGCAGCAGCGCCGTAGAGGCTAGCACGAACCCTTTGAAAGTCGGCGACGATGTTTCCTTTGTTGTCGCCAGGACCATGGCGCGCAGTGTCGAATTCAGCGTGCGCAAGGGCACAATCATGGCGATTGAAGACCAGGTCGCGCTGGTGGAATCACGCCACGGCCGGAGTTTGCAGCCGCTCAACAAGCTCAGCCGTGAAGGCGAACCCAATGCACTCACCAAAGCCTTGTTGGGAGGGCGCTACGATGCTTAAGCGCACCTTCACCCATTTCCACCTCTGCTGCGGCCTTGGCAGCGGTGCCGCTGGCTTCAGCGACTCCAAGCCCACCCTTGGCCCCGTCCAAGCCGAATGGCGCTGCCTGGGAGGCGTTGACGTTGATCCGGCCGGGTTGCGTGACTTCCAGATGATGACGGGCGTACCTGGCACGCTGATGGACTTGTTCACCCGGCAGCAGTACATCGCCTTCCATGGGGAGGAGCCACCCGCCGGTTGGAAGGAGGCTACTGCCGAGGATCTTCGCCGCGCCGCCGGCAATGAAGACCCTGACGCCGTGTTCATCAGCAGCCCTTGTAAGGGTGCATCCGGTTTGCTATCGGAAACCATGAGTCAGACGCCGAAATATCAGGCGCTCAATGAGCTGACCCTGCGTTGTGTCTGGCTGATGTGCGAGGCCTGGAAGCACAACCCCGTTTCGCTGATCGTGTTCGAAAACGTACCGCGCCTGGCAACTCGTGGGCGACATTTGCTGGACCAGATCAACAAGCTGCTGCGCCACTACGGATACGCCGTGGCCGAGACCACCCATGACTGTGGCGAAATTGGCGGATTGGCTCAAAGCCGCAAGCGCTTTCTGTTGGTCGCCCGGCACGTCGAAAAGGTACCGGCATTCCTGTACGAGCCGGAAAAACGAAGCCTGCGGGCCGTGGGCGACGTGCTGAGCCGCATGCCACTGGCAGGTGACGTGGAGCAGGCTGGGCCGATGCATCGGGTGCCGGCGTTGCAGTGGAAGACATGGGTCCGCCTGGCCCTGGTTGAGGCTGGAAAGGATTGGCGCAGCTTAAGCCGGTTTGCGATCGAGGACGGTCACCTGCGTGATTTTGTAATCGTGCCGGAGTACCGCGCCGGTTATCTCGGTGTGCATGATTGGCGGGACACCACCGGCACCGTGGCTGGCCGGTCGAGCCCTACCAATGGAAAATTTTCGGTCGCCGACCCTCGGCCGGCTAGCAAATTCGAATACACCCAGTACGGTGTGCTGCCCTATGACCGGCACTGTGGTGTAGTCACGGGGCAGCGAAGCCCAGGGCAAGGGACGTTCAGCGTTGCAGACCCGCGCATGAGCGGCGAGCGGCACAACAACGTGTACCGCGTGGTGCGCAACGACCAAGCCGCCGGCACTGTCACCGCAGGACATGGTCCCAGTTCTGGTGGGCAGGCCGTGGCCGACCCACGGCAACCTTCCAAGGGTTTCGGCAAGTACCTGGTGACCGACTACAACAAGCCGGCCGGTACCGTCATCGCTGGCAGCACGACAGGGCAAGGTGCCTTTGCCGTGGCAGATCCTGCGTACAAGAACTGGCACGCCGGGGCCAGCACGCAAAAACTGCGCATCACACCTTGGGACGAAAACGCTAAGACCGTGACCGGCTCTCAACAGGTTGCCAGCGGCGCCTTGTCCATCGCCGATCCACGCCCGGGCATGTCGCGCACAAAGGGCGATGCCTACTTGACCGGCGGGCATTATGGAGTGGTCGATTGGAAGGATCCGGCCGGTGCCGTTTCCGCCAGTGCCTGCCATGACAACGGTCGGTGGTCGGTCGCTGACTGGCGTATGCCGGCGCCTAACGACAGGCTGACCTGCATGATCACCAGCCTCGACGGCACCTGGCACCGACCCTTCACCACGCTGGAGCTGGCCGCGCTACAATCGCTGTTTGATCCGGAGGACCATTGGTCAACCGATCCGCAGACCGCAAATGAAATCCAACGGATGCAGCGTGTTCGCAAGATCGAGCAGGCACGGTTCTTCCAACTGGATGGCGTTAATGACGGTCTCCACCGTGAGCGCATCGGCAACGCGGTCCCACGAGCAGCGTCGAAGGCGATGGCCGATGTGTTCGGCATGACGCTGCTGCTCGCCGAGACTGGCGAAACGTTCATGTTGAGCAATGTGTCGATTTGGGTGCGGCCGGTGGCGGTTGCGTTGAGTGTGGCTCAGGCGGAGGCCAGTGTATGAGCGTTTTCCTTCTGCTCTACCTGTGTGCGGACGCAACCCGAACGGATTGCCAGGTGCTACCAGCTCAACGCTGGGACGGGCCAGACGCTTATGAGCAATGCCTCGGCGCGGTGCCAGGGCTTACTCAAGCGTTGAGCGCACCGAACCGTGAACGACATCGTTTTGTTTGCGAGATCCAAACCGACAGCGCACAACCTGCAGGACGTGCCGCCCGGCCGACATTCATTCATCAATCGTTTCGGATGTGAGGGACATCATGAACACAGCTTTTATCCTGATGGCCCAGTACGACGGCCAGGCGATTATTTCGCTGGAGCAGGTTTGCCGGGACTACTTCACGCACCTGACGCCTGACATGTTCCAACGCAAGGTGATGAGCGGGCAAATCAAGATCCCCATCACCCGCTTGGAACGCAGCCAGAAGTCGGCCAAGGGGATTCATATCACCGACCTGGCTGCTTACCTCGATCTACAGCGCGCAGCCGCGGTTAAAGAGAACAGCCAGCTCAACGGGTTAAAACACGCCTTTTAAGCCACTTCATTGATGCGGCGCCCAGTTGGACGGGCGCCCTCAATATCTCTTCGTGCCATTCCCACCCTATGTAGCGGTCACCTTTGCCACGTAGGTGTGTGTAGCGCCTCAACGAATTCCAGTCCCGATGCCCCGAAACGCTCGCCACCCGGGGGATATCCCAGTCCATTTCGAACAGACGGCTTACACCTTCGTGACGGAGGTCATGGAAGTGCAGATCCTTGATTTCTAGGAGTTTGCAGGCCTTCGCCCAGGATGTGGAGATTGATTCCGGGCTGTACGGGAAAATATCCTCGCCGGCTCGAGGCATGGTTTGGAGGATCTTCCAGGCCTCGTCGGGCAGGTAGCACCACACATCGTTGCCAATCTTCTGGCCTGGGTTCTTCATGTCGCGAACCAACACGCGCTGGCCGGGCTCGTCGACGTCGTCCCAGCGAATCCGGGTGATTTCGTCGAGACGGCGCGTCGAGAACAGGGCAAAGCCCACAACTTTCATCATGTTGATGATGCTTCGGCGCCGGGCCTGCATATCCTGGTAATGCTTCATGAGCTTACCCAGCTCATCCAGAGTGGGGCGACGGTCACGCTCGCGACTTTTCAGGTTGTAGCCGAGCTTGCGCAGTACGCGCCGTGCGCCACCCATCGCCATCGGGTCAAGCTGATAACCCCAAGCGTCCTTGCCGATGGAAAGCACTGCACCGAGGTGCGCCAGGTCGTTGCCAGCGGTCTGCGCCTGGACGCCCCCACCTTCAGGGCTCATCCGCCATAGCGCGTAATCGACCAGGCATTGGGTATTGATCTGGGTATCGGCCAGCTTGCCCAGGTACGTTTCGCCGATGGCCGTAAGGGTTGCGCGTTTGGTTTTGCCCAGCGGCCGGGCTTTCTCAACCTCGACCAGGTACTGGTCAATCATTTCTTTGAGCGTGGCGCTTTTGCGGTTCGCCCGCTCAATCGCACCAGGTTCATCCAGTTCGGACTCACGTTTGCGTGCCCAAGCTTGCGCCGCCTGTTTCCGGGCGAAGGTCTGGCTCTCTTGGTAGACTGTCACCTTGTCGCGGTTGATGCGGATCTGAGCTGTGTAGCTGATGGTGCCGTCGGCCTTTTTGCGTGATCTGATCGTTGCCATGAGAATTGGTACACGTTCTGATTCGGTTGGTACATTGTACCAACCGATTGGTAAAAACGCCCCAAAACCCCCGAAAATCGGTACGAAACACGTTGAATACAAACACTGCAAAAACAGGCTCAAAGCTAGAGAATACGCGATCTGAGCCTTCCCGCCGCTTCAGTGTGGCCCCCATGATGGACTGGACCGACGCCCACTGCCGCTTCTTCCTACGCATCCTCTCCAAACACGCCCTGCTCTACACCGAAATGGTCACCACCGGCGCGCTGCTCAACGGTGATCACGAACGCTTCCTGCGCCATCACCCATCCGAACATCCCCTGGCCCTGCAACTGGGTGGCAGCGTGCCTGCCGACCTGGCCGCCTGCGCCCGTATGGCCCAGGAGCACGGTTACGACGAGGTGAACCTCAACGTCGGCTGCCCCAGCGACCGGGTGCAGAACAACATGATCGGCGCTTGCCTGATGGGGCATCCGGATTTGGTGGCCGATTGTGTGAAGGCGATGCGCGATGCGGTGTCGATTCCAGTGACGGTCAAGCACCGCATCGGGATCAATGGGCGGGACAGTTACGAGCAATTGTGTGAATTCGTCGGGACGGTGCGTGAGGCCGGTTGCACAAGTTTCACCGTGCATGCGCGGATTGCGATTCTGGAAGGGTTGTCGCCGAAGGAGAATCGCGACATACCGCCGCTGCGTTATGACGTGGCCGCGCGGTTGAAGGCGGATTTTCCGGAGTTGGAGATTGTGCTCAACGGTGGGATCAAGACGCTGGAGGCGTGCCACGAGCATCTACAGACCTTCGACGGCGTGATGCTGGGGCGCGAGGCCTATCACAACCCGTATCTGCTGGCCGAAGTGGATCAGCAGCTGTTCGGCAGCACGGCGCCGGTTATCACCCGGGCCGAGGCGCTGGCGCAGTTGCGGCCCTACATCGCCGATCACCTGGCCGCTGGCGGGGCGATGCATCACATCACCCGTCATGTGTTGGGGCTGGGCACCGGGTTTCCGGGGGCGCGGCGGTTTCGGCAGTTGTTGTCGGTGGACATCCACAAAACCAAGGATCCGTTGGCGTTGCTGGATCAGGCAGGGCAACTGCTGGAAGGGCGTTAACCGTCACTTGCTTTGAACCTGCACGCTGTTTTGGCATCGTATCTACCGATACCGCCCCGGCCTTTCAAACAGCCGTTTTCAGGTTGTTGCCGCTGGGGCCGTCGATACCTCTTCACGCCCTTGAGCGGCTGCCGGCCCTCGGGTAATGTCAACGGACCCATAGGACAGAGCACGCTCATGACTTCCAAGCTGGAACAACTCAAACAATTCACCACCGTCGTGGCCGATACCGGCGACTTCGAGGCCATCGCCCGCGTCAAACCCGTGGACGCCACCACCAACCCTTCCCTGCTGCTCAAGGCGTCGGCCATTCAGGGCTATGCCGAGCAACTGAACGCCTGCGTGGCGGACTGCAAGGGCGATGTGGGCCTGGCCAGCGATCGTTTTGCCGTAGCGGTCGGGCAAGAAATCCTGAAAGTGATCCCGGGGCGTATTTCCACTGAAGTGGACGCGCGCCTGTCGTTCGACACCGAGGCCATGTTGAAGCGTGCGCATCGTCTGGTCGACCTGTACGAAAAGGCCGGCATTGGCCGCGAGCGCGTGCTGATCAAGATCGCTTCCACCTGGGAAGGTATTCGCGCCGCCGAGCAGCTGGAGCGTGAAGGCATCCAGTGCAACCTGACCCTGCTGTTCTCCTTCGCCCAGGCCGCAGCCTGTGCCGATGCCGGGGTGTTCCTGATTTCGCCGTTCGTGGGCCGTATCTACGACTGGTACAAGAAAGCCAATGGCAACGACTACACCGGCGCGGATGATCCGGGCGTGCAGTCGGTGACGCGCATCTACAACTACTACAAGGCCAACGACTACAAGACCGTGGTCATGGGCGCGAGCTTCCGCAACCTCAACCAGATCGAGCAACTGGCCGGGTGCGACCGCTTGACCGTGAGCCCGGACCTGCTGGAAAAACTCGCCGCCGACGAAGGCAAGCTGGAGCGCAAGCTGGCGCCAGGGCAAGCCGGGGAGGCACGCTTGATCCTCGACGAAGCGCAGTTCCGCTGGTTGTCCAACGAGGACGCCATGGCGACCGAGAAACTGGCCGAAGGTATTCGTCAGTTTGCCCGGGACCAGGAGAAGCTGGAGGCGTTGCTGCAAGCCAAGCTTTGAGCTGATTCAGCCGGCATGCAAAAAGGGCGAACCTGGTTGGGTTCGCCCTTTTTTATGCGGCTTGCTTGGCTTAAGCGATGTGGCGGCCATCGCGAGCAAGCTCGCTCCCACAAGGGATGTCAGAACGTCATAAAACCTGTGGGAGCGAGCTTGCTCGCGATAAAGCCGGTGCAGCCTACACAAAACCCAAGGCTCAAGGCCGCTCCAGCGCATTCACCAGGTCATGGAACGCTTCACGATTGGAATCGTTGAGCCCCATGAGGATCTTGTGGGCTTCAAGCACCTTGATCCGCACTTCCTCTTCGGACTGATCCTGGTCAGGCAGGTCGTCCAGGCATTCCGGACACGGCACAGGGTCGCCCACGATGTTGAACACCTGGTCGAAGCCCATCGATTGCAGCAGACGGGTGATGTCGTTGTGGGTGGTGACGACGGTCGGCAGCAGGCCGACCTTTTGCCGCGACAGGATCGACAGTTTGGCCAACAGGCCCAATGTGGTGCTGTCAATGCTGCGGGTTTCGGTCAGGTCGATCACGATGGCGCTGAAGTTCAGCGCGGTGAAGATCCGCTCAATAGTCGCATCCAGCGCCGAACACAGGGTCAGGCGCACTTCACCGACAAACTTCAGGACGAAGGTGCCGTCCTGCTCGGCGAACTGGATTCTACCGGTACTCATCAAAGGTTCCTGCTCAACACTAACAGGGCGATATCATCCGGCATCTCCCCGAGCGTGGCTAATCCAAACACTTGACGCAAGCCTTCCAGGCTGCCGCCCGCTGCGCTCACCCGTTCAGGCAAGGCCGCTTCTTTCTCTTTGAGTGTAGGTTCTGTCAAAAGGTCCAAAATGCCATCAGACATCAGCGTCAGGCTGAATGTCGGTGGCAATTCCAGTACGTGGTCTTCGTAGGTGGCCTCGTTGAACAGGCCCACCGGCAAACCACGCCCTTCCAGGTAACGAACACTGTCTGGCGTATACAACACAGGCAACGGCAGGTGACCGCCGATGCTATAGGTCAACAAACCCGTCTCCTCGTCGATGACTCCACCGACCATTGTGACGTGTTTGCCCAGCTTACAACTGATCAGGCCTCGGTTGATATGCCCAAGGACTTCAGACGGCTTGAACTCTGGCAGCGTGCCGTTGCGCTTGGATTCGAACAGCAGCCGCGTGGTCATGAACTTCAACAGCACCGTCACGAAGGCCGAGGACGCACCATGGCCGGAAACATCCGCCAGGTAGAACGCCACTCGCCGCTCATCGACGCGGAAATAGTCCACGAAATCGCCCGACAGGTACAACGACGGGATGATCTGGTGGGCAAAACGGAAATCGTCGACAGTCCAGGGGCTGACCGGCAGCATGTTCATCTGCACCTGGCGCCCGGCGTTCTGGTCTTCCTGCAACAGGTTCAGGCTGGCTTCCAGCTCGCGATTGGCGGTTTCCAGCTTCTCGCGGTAGCGCTGGTTTTCCACCAACAGGCGCGAACGGTCCAAGGCCCGGCGCACCGAGTGCTCGAGCACCGCGAGGTCTTCAAGGGGCTTGATTAGATAATCCGCCGCGCCCAGGCGCAACGCCTCGACCGCGTCGTTCATCACGCCCGCGCCCGACACCACGATCACCGGGGTCTGCGAGGAAAGCTCGGTCACCTGGCGAATGAGTTCGAGTCCGCCCATCTGCGGCATGCGCAGGTCGCAGATGACCAGGTCGGGCTTGTCTTGCTCGAATACCTGAAGACCCTGTTGGCCATTGCTGGCCTGCAGGACGCTGAAACCACTGTCTTCCAAGTAGGCTGCGAGACTGGCTCGCACCACTTCGTCATCATCGATTATCAGCAGCGTGGCACTGGTTTTTGGCATGTGGGCAAACGGCGCCAGAATTAGGTTGGCGTAGCGGGCTGGGCGGTCTGGCCTGGCACGCACTACTGGATTCGCTTTCTAGCCTCTCTGTCGTACCGGCTTCAGGCCTTTGCCCTACACGCCCTTACATCAGAGGTGCCCTTCTAAGGCGCAGACGGTACTCCCATCCGCGGGGCGTTTCAAGCTCATGCAGATAGCCGCTTGCCGTCTTTATTTGTCAAAGCACAGAGAGTTATAAGAACCGAGCGAAGCGTAACTCAATGGAAGGATCAAACCCGCTCAAACACGATGCCAAAGCACAGAAGGCGGCCTTTTGGGCCGCCTTCTGTGCTTTTACAAATCGAAATCAAAAATCGTCTTCGACCTGACCGTCCTTGACTTTGAATTCGCGGTTCTGCAGGTAGGCATTGCGGATGAAGACGTATTTGTCGCCACTCACCATCTTCTCGGCCGACAACAGGCTGGCGCGGGTATCGACGATGTTCAGGCCGTGAATGGAGTTACGCACCGAGACGTTATCGATATAACGATAAGGAGCGGTGTAGTCATCGACCAGCTTGGCCGGCGCGTCACGCAGGGTGCTTGGCCCCAGCAGCGGCAGCATCACATACGGACCACTGCCCAGGCCCCAGTAGCCAAGGGTCTGGCCGAAATCTTCATCGCTGCGCTGCAGGCCCATCTGGGTGCCCACGTCAAAGAAGCCCAGCAGGCCGAAGGTGGTGTTGAAGATCAACCGGGCGGTGTCGACCCCGGCGGCGGCCGGCTTGGCCTGCAGCACGTTGTTGGCCAGGTTGCCGACGTCGCCGATGTTACGGAACATGTTGTGGATGCCGTCTTCGAGGAACTGCGGCGTCACGTATTGATAACCCTGGGCCAGTGGCTTGAGCGCATAGGTATCGACGGTGTCGTTGAAGGTGAAGATTGGACGGTTGATGCTTTCCCAAGGATCGTCTTCCGTCGCGGCCTGAGTGGCGAACGGAACCAGCAGGACACAAGCGGAAAGACACAGCTGAGCTAGACGATGGCTCCAGCGCATAGGGAAAAACTCCTTGGATTATTCAGGCAAGGGCGCCGAGCCCAGGCGGTAAGCTGGCTAGTATAAGACGGAACGCGTGGATAGGCAGCACCGAAAAACACCCGGGCCGTAGGACTTTTCCGCGACTGGTACCCTTCACCTCACTGTCACCGGACTGTCATCGGAGCCCATTAGGCTGCTGGTTATTTCAAGGACGTTCCCATGCCCCGCGCCGAAGCCCTGCCCCTCCCCGCCCCCAGCCTGACCGCCGTACTGTTTGGCCTCAGCGGATGCCTGGTGGATTTCGGAGCGCGCATTCGTCAGCCAGGGGCAGCGCCAGGGGATCACGCCCAGCCGACACCCGGTGCCTTGGAAAGCCTGCAACGCTTGCAACATCTGAATATCCCCTGCGCCTGGCTGGACGAATTGCCTCCCGCCATCAGCCATAGCCTGGCGGCTTCATTGCCCACGTCCATCAAAGCGCCGCAACTTCCTGCAACAAATTATCCATGGCCAGCGCCACATGCCTGCTGGCAAGCGCTGATGGCGCTGAACGTCCAGCAGTTGGACGGCTGCGTGTTGGTCAGCGGCGAACCACGGTTGTTGCAGTCAGGACTCAACGCAGGCTTATGGACGATCGGACTGGCATCCTGCGGTTCTTTGTGTGGCCTGGCGCCCGCCGAGTGGCAGGCATTGAGCCAACAGGCGCGGGAAACCAAACGTGCCAAGGCCACCGTGCAATTGTTCGGCCTCGGGGTACATTCAGTGATCGATCATTTGGGCGAACTCGACACGTGCCTGGCCGATATCTGCCTGCGCCGCATTAAAGGCGAGAAGCCCTGACCGGGATCATGCAGGGCGCGCGAGTGTGGATTACTCTTAAGGCAGGCCATGGACTTTTGACGCAGCGTCGCGGTCCATGGCTGTGCCTATCAATAAAGGGAGTACGCCAATGCCTGCCCGCGAATTGCAAGACCAGCTCAACACACTGCGCGAGCAATTGGACCAGAATCCACCCCTGTCCGAAGCCGAACGCGCCGACCTGCAGGCGCTGATGGAACAGATCGAATTTGAGCTTGAACTGGAAACCCAAACACAGGACACCAACCTCGCTGACAATGTGAACCTGGCTGTCGAACGCTTCGAGCTGGAGCACCCCACGCTGGCCGGGACCTTGCGCAACATCGTGCAAGCCTTGGGCAACATGGGGATCTGAACCCTTCGCATGCAAAAAGCCCTGCTATATAGCAGGGCTTTTTAGTTTCATGTGCCTGCAATGCATCCTCTGTGGGAGCGAGCTTGCTCGCGATAGCGGTGTATCAGCCAACCTCAATCTTGGATGTGCTGCCCTCATCGCGAGCAAGCTCGCTCCCACAAGAGCTCACCTCCACAAGATAAGTTTACTGACGGACCAGGCGGTGGTTCGGCAGTTGAACGTCTTCAGTACTGCGATACGGATTGATATCCAGCCCACCACGCCGTACATACCGCGCATACACCGTCAATTTCTCCGGTTTGAGCAAGCGCTGCAGGTCGAGAAAGATTCGTTCCACGCATTGCTCATGGAAATCGGAATGCTGGCGGAAGCTGACGATGTAGGCCAGCAGGCTGGCCGGGTCCAGGGCAGCGCCGCGATATTCCACCGCCACGCTGCCCCAGTCTGGCTGGCTGGTCACCGGGCAGTTGGATTTGAGCAGGTGGCTGTGCAGGCTTTGCTCGACGATGCGTGAAGCATCGCAGCGCAGCAGCTCCGGGCGCGGGTGCGCGTAGGAGTCGACGCTGATGTCCAGATCGTCGATGCAGGTACCGGGCAGCGCCACGATGCCTTCACGCTCCACGTCCTTGAGGCTGCGGATGCGCACCCCCACCGCCTTGCCGGCCGCGGCCGACAGGTCCTGGCGCAGGGTGGCTTCCAGGCTCGCGGTGTCGGCGAACGGGGTCTGGTTCAAGGAGTTGAGGTACAACTTGAAGGATTTGGATTCGATGATATTTGGCGAATCCGCCGGGATCGCGAACTCACCAATGGCCACCACCGGCTTGCCGGACGGCAACAGCCACGACAGCTCGAAACAGTTCCAGAAATCCACGCCCTTGTACGGCAGGGTCTCGGCCGTCAGGCCCAGTTCCGCCCATTTCGCGGTGCGCGGGATCGGGAACAGCAGTGACGGCGTGTACGTGGCGATGTATTCGCTGGATTTGCCCAGCGGCGAATGTTCGGCTGCGGGATGC
The DNA here is from genome assembly GCF_900101575.1 of Pseudomonas sp. NFACC37-1. NCBI lineage: Bacteria > Pseudomonadati > Pseudomonadota > Gammaproteobacteria > Pseudomonadales > Pseudomonadaceae > Pseudomonas > Pseudomonas sp. NFACC37-1. The sequence goes on from NZ_FMUZ01000005.1 coordinate 68,986, forward strand.
ATGACGGAAACCTGACTGAAGAATCAGCGGATTCTATCAGCCTTTGCCGCAGCCTTTGAGTGCTTACTGACTGACTGTCAGGTCGCCCTTCATCCCAGCCTGGTAGTGGCCGGGAATATTGCAGGCAAACTCCAGGCGCGTGGCCTTGCTGAAGGTCCAGGTCAGCTCGGCGGTCTGGCCCGGCTCCACCAACACGCTGTTGGGGTCATCGTGGCGCATGCTCGCCTGGTCGTGGCCCATGGCGGCATGATCCATCCCCGGCTTCATCGCGGTTGGCATCAACTGGCCGCTCTGCTGCATCTTGAGCATTTCCTGTTGATGGTCGGCGTGCATGGCCGCGCTGCCCAGGTTGAACTCGTGGAGCAACTGGCCTTTATTGATCAGCACGAACCGAACCGTCTCGCCGGCCTTGATATCAAGGGCGCCGGGATCGAACGTCATGTCGCCCATCACCACGTCAATGCTGCGACTGGCCTTGGCCGCCGGCGCGGGCTGGCCAAAATCGAAATGACCGGGCGATGCCCACAGCGGCGCACTGAGGCCCAGTGCACAAGCAGCCAGAATCAAGCGGTTTCCCATCAACATGTCCATACTCCAATCGGATTCAGCGTGTGGGAAACTCTATCGCTGCAGCCCTGCCAATCGGCTGACAGCTCGATTACAACTTTGTCAGGTTGCGCCACCAGCCCGCCTGCCACGGTATAACGCCCTCGTCCCAACCCTGTCTTGAGCCGCCCATGAAACTGCTGATCGTCGAAGACCAAACCAAAACCGGCCAATACCTGCGCCAAGGCCTGGGCGAAGCCGGATTCAACACCGACCTGGTGGCCGACGGCATCACCGGCCAGCAACTGGCCTTGAGCGGTGAGTACGCCTTGCTGATCCTCGACGTGATGTTGCCCGGCCGCGATGGCTGGCAGATCCTGCAAGCCGTCCGCGGGGCTGGCCTGGATACCCCGGTGCTGTTCCTCACCGCGCGGGACGCGGTACAGGATCGGGTCCACGGCCTGGAACTGGGGGCCGATGATTACCTGGTCAAGCCCTTTGCTTTTTCCGAGTTGCTGGCGCGGGTGCGCAGCCTGTTGCGCCGAGGCAGTTCGACGCAACAGGAAACCAGCCTGCAACTGGCCGACTTGCGCCTGGACCTGATCCGCCGTCGCGTCGAACGCAGCGGTCGACGCATCGACCTCACCGCCAAGGAGTTCGCTTTGTTGGAAATGCTCCTGCGCCGCCAGGGTGAAGTGCTGCCCAAATCGCTGATCGCGTCCCAGGTCTGGGACATGAACTTCGACAGCGACACCAACGTCATCGAAGTCGCCATCCGGCGCCTGCGCATCAAGATCGACGATGAGTTCCCCAATAAGCTCATCCACACCGTGCGGGGCATGGGGTATGTGCTTGAAGAGCGCAGCCTGTGAGGGGCCGGTGGTCGCTGAGCAGCCGCCTGGCGCTGCTGTTCGCCGCCTGCACCGCCGTGGTGTCGTTGTTTGCCGGCGTGCTGTTCAGCCGTGGCAGCGAGGCACACTTCATCGAGCTGGACCAGCAACTGCTCGAAGGCAAGCTGATCGGCCTGCGCCGCGCCCTGCAAGACCTTAACGCCGAACAGACCCAGCGCCGACTGGAAGATGAGCTGAGCCGTCAGGCCGACCTGGCGCTGCGCATCAAAGGCAGCGATGGCGTGCGTTGGTACGACAGTTCGATCCGGATTCCGGCTCAGTTGCCGGAGCGGCCCGGCCTGTCGACCCTCAGCGATGCCGACAACGATTACCGGGTGTTGAATGCACCGCTGTATCCCGACCGAGCCGATTCACCGCAACTGACCCTGTTGCTGGACATCACCCACCACCAGCACTTCTTGCAACGCATGCAAAGGCTGATCTGGCTGACCGTCGGCCTTTCGGCCCTGGCCACCGCCCTGCTCGGTGCCTGGGCCGCCCGGCGGGCCCTGCGGCCATTGCGACGCATGGGCGCCATCGCCGGCAACGTCTCGGCCCGTTCCCTCAACGCCCGACTGCCCGAAGAGCAAATGCCCGCCGAACTGGCGGAATTGGCCCACAGTATCAACGCCATGCTCGGACGCCTCGATGATGCGTTTCAGCGGCTCTCGGCGTTCTCTGCCGACATCGCCCATGAGTTGCGCACGCCGCTGTCGAACCTGCTGACCCACACCCAGGTCACCCTCACGCGCGAACGCCCCCTGGAGGATTACCGCGAGGCGTTGCACAGCAATCTCGAAGAACTGCAATGGATGGCGCAGTTGGTCAACGACATGCTGTACTTGGCCAAGGCCGACCATGGCCTGCTGGCGCTCAATCGCGAACCGCTGCAGTTGGGCGAGGAAGTGGACGTGCTGCTGGAATTTTTCGCCCCCCTGGCCGAAGACGCCAAGGTCCGTTTGGGACGCGAGGGCGACGGCCGTATCGAAGGTGACCGCAACATGTTGCGCCGGGCGCTCTCCAACCTGCTGGACAACGCCCTGCGCTTCACCCCCGTCGACGGCGAAGTGCGGGTGCGAATGGTCGATGGGACTCAAGGCGTGAGGGTCAGCGTGGAGAACAGTGGCGAGGGGGTTCCAGCGGACTTGCTGCCGCGCCTGTTCGACCGCTTCTACCGCGCCGACCCGGCCCGCCAGGAAGGCAGCAGCGAACACGCGGGGCTTGGACTGGCCATCACCCGCTCGATCATCCGCGCCCATGGTGGGCAGATCCGTTGTGAATCGGCCGATGGCTGGACGCGGTTCCTGATCGAATTGCCGAAGGCAGGCCAGCCCTGACACAAAACCCTGTGGCGAGGGGATTTATCCCCGCTGGGCCACGAAGTGGCCCCAAGTCAGTCAATTCAATCGGCCTGATGTACCGAGCTATCAGGGCTTAGGGCTGCTTCGCAGCCCAGCGGGGATAAATCCCCTCGCCACAAGGGTCTCGCGGCCATCCCTGAGTGATCAGGAATACCGCAACGCCTGCGCCGGTTCGATCTTCGCCGCACGCCACGCCGGGTACACGGTGGCAAGGAAGCTCAGGATGAACCCGGCGGAGCAGATCAGCACGACGTCGCCACGCTGCAGCTCCGACGGCAGGTTGCTGACGAAATACACATCGGAACTGAAGATGTGCTGGCCGCTGACCCGTTCCAGCCAGCCCACCAGCGCACTGACGTTCAACGCCGCGATCACCCCCAGCACGCCACCGATGAGCGTGCCGACGACACCAATCACCGTGCCCTGGACCATGAAGATCGCCATGATCTGCCGCGGCGTGGCGCCGATGGTCCTCAGGATCGCGATGTCCGCGCCCTTGTCGTTCACCACCATGATCAGCGTGGCGATGATGTTGAACGCCGCCACCGCGACGATCATCAGCAACAGCAAGCCAATCATGGTTTTTTCCATTTTCATGGCGCTGAACAGGCTGCCCTGGGTATGAGTCCAGTCGTCAGCCTTGTAGTCCGCGCCAAGGCCGGTGGCGATGTCACCGGAGACCTTCGGCGCTGCGTACAAGTCTTTCACTGCCAGGCGCACGCTCTGCACCTGGTTCGGCTGCCAATGCTGCATCTGCGCGGCGTCGGCCAGGTGGATCAGGGCCATGGAGCCGTCCAGTTCGGCGCCGACCTTGAACACACCCACGACGTTCAAGCGCTGCATCCGCGGCGTGATGCCCCCCGGCGCGGTGCTGACTTCCGGCACGATCAACGTCAGTTTGTCACCTACATTCAAACGGAAACGCCGGGCCGTGATCTCGCCGATGACCACACCGTATTCGCCCGGCTTCAAGGCATCGAGACGCCCCTGGACGATATGCTGGGCAACAATGGACACCTTGCCTTCCTGGGCCGGATCGATGCCGCTGATCTGGATCGGCTGCATCGAACCTTTATGACTGAGCATGCCTTCCATCTCGGTAAACGGCACGGCGGCGATCACTTCAGGATTCTTCAGCGCCGCGGCGGCCACCGGCTGCCAGTCGTCGATCGGGTTCACACCGACGATCGTGGCGTGGGGCACCATGCCGAGGATGCGCGAGCTCATTTCGCGCTGGAAGCCGTTCATCACCGACAGCACCACGATCATCGCCAGCACACCCAGGGCGAGGCCGATCATCGAGGTCATGGAGATGAACGAAACAAAGCGATTGCGGCGCTTGGCGCGGGTATAGCGCGTGCCGATAAAGATCGATAACGGTCTGAACATTCGCGGGGCACCGTATGAAAATAAAAGACCCGACACTGTTTCCAAGTGTCGGGTTTCGGTCGGTCAGATGGGCGTCAGGCAACCTTCCTGCAAGTGCAGGACGCGGTCCATCTGCCGGGCCAGGTTCATGTCGTGGGTCACCACCAGGAACGCCGTGCGCATCGAGGTGCTGAGCTCCAGCATCAAGTCCTGGATGCCTTGGGCGGTGTGGGAGTCGAGGTTGCCGGTCGGCTCATCGAGCATCACCAGACCGGGCTTGTTGACCAGGGCCCGGGCAATCGCCACACGCTGGCGCTCGCCACCGGACAGTTCGGCCGGCTTGTGTTCCAGGCGATGCCCCAGCCCAACCCGCTCCAGCAACGCCGTGGCGCGCTGACGGGCCTCGGGAATCGCCGTGCGGCCGATCAACAGCGGCATGCAGACGTTTTCCAGCGCGGTGAACTCGGGCAGCAAATGGTGGAACTGGTAGACGAAACCCAGGGAACGGTTGCGCAGCAGGCCACGGGCCTTCTCGTTCAGCGCCGACAGTTCTTCGCCGGCCAGCCAGACGCTGCCGGCGGTTGGCGTATCCAGGCCGCCCAGCAGGTTGAGCAAGGTACTTTTGCCGGACCCGGAGGTGCCGACAATCGCCACGCGCTCGCCCGGGTGCAGCTCCAGTTGCAGGCCCGACAACACCACCACCGACTCCGGGCCTTCCTCGTAGGATTTGCCCAGGTTGCGGCAGCTCAAGATTGCTTTTTCACTCATGCCCGACTCACTCATAACGTAACGCCTCCGCAGGCTGGGTGCGCGCGGCACGCCAGGCAGGATACAGGGTGGCGAGGAAACTCAGGACCAACGCGGCGCCGCAGACCATCAACACGTCATCGGACTGCAACTGCGATGGCAGGTAGTCGATGAAGTACACGTCGGCGTTGAGAAACTTGTGCCCGATCAGGCCTTCGAGGGCGGCGATCGCGGCGCTGACATTCAGTGCCGCGAACATTCCCACCAGGGCTCCCACGAACGTACCAATCACGCCGATAACCGTGCCCTGGACCATGAAGATCCGCATGATCTGCCCTGGCGTAGCACCGAGGGTGCGCAAAATCGCGATGTCGCCCTTCTTGTCGTTCACCACCATCACCAGCGTGGAAATGATGTTGAACGCCGCCACGGCGACAATCAGCAACAGCAACAGGCCGATCATGGCTTTTTCCATACGGATCGCCTGGTACAGGTTGCCGTGGGTGCGGGTCCAGTCCCGGGCGTAGTAGCGGTCTTCGCCAAGCTGCTGGGCGATGGTCCAGGCCACACGCGGGGCCTGGAACAGGTCATCGAACTTCAACCGCAGGCCCTGGACCTGATCCGGTTTCCAGCGATGCAGGCGGGCCAGGTCCTGGAGGTTGGTGACCCCCAGGTAACCGTCCAGCTCGCCGGCGCCGACATGGAAGATGCCGACCACGGTAAAGCGTTTCATGCGCGGGAACATGCCGCCCGGGGTCACGGTGACCTCCGGGGCGACGAAGGTCAGCTTGTCGCCAATGGCAACGCCGAGCTTGGCCGCGGCCTTGTCGCCGATGACGATACCGAAGCTGCCGGGCGCCAGGTCGTCGAGTTTGCCCTGCTGCATGAAGTTATCGATGATCGACACCTGCCGCTCGAGCCCGGGGTCGATGCCATTGAGCAACACCTTGGACACCTTGCCGTCGTTGGTCAGCAACCCCTGCATCTGGATGAATGGCGCCACGGCCAGCACCTGCGGGTTCTGCTTGACCTTGGCGGCCAGGCTCGGCCAATCGCTGATGGCTTCGCCGGTTTCCAGGGTCGCGTGGGGCACCATGCCCAGCACGCGGGTGCGCATCTCATGGTCGAAGCCATTCATCACCGAGAGCACGACGATCATCACGACCACGCCAAGGGCCAGTCCGATGATGGATGTCAGGGAAATGAACGATACGAAATGATTGCGACGCTTTGCACGGGTATAACGCGTGCCGATAAATACGAAGAGAGGTCTGAACATGTCGGGGCTTGTTCGGAGGGAAAAGGAACGTCCTTGTGGCGGGGGTCACAAACCAGCTTTACACTCAGACCACCGCCGCTACCATGGGTTCGCCATGTCGACATTAGATGAAGAAGATCGCCGCGAATACTACCGTATCGAGGACACGATCGCACTGGAAATTCGGCCCCTCTCCATTCCTGAAGCTGCTGGCCAGGAAGTGTTGCAGGATGCTTCTCCACTGTTCAATCTGCTCAGTGAACTGCACCTGAGCGAATTCGAGTCACAGCACCTGCTGCGCCAGATCAGCGAGCGCGAACGCAGCGTCGCGGCGTACCTCAAGGCGATGAACAAACGCATCGACCTGCTCAGCCAGGTCATTGCCCTGACGGTGCTCGGCGAAATCGGCGAACCGCAGCCGGTGATCATTTCCGAAGGTGGCGTCGACTTCCAATACCCCACCCCAATCGCCGTCGGCGCCCACTTGTCGATCAAGCTGGTGCTGATGCCCCAGGCCCTCGGCTTGCTGCTGCGAGCGCGGGTCACCCACTGTGACCCCAAGAGCGACGGCTACGACGTGGGCACCGAGTTCGAACGCCCCACCGACGCCCAGCGCCAGTTGCTGGCCCGCTACATCCTGCAGAAACAGGCGCAAGAACGGCGCCTGGCCCGGGAACTGACCGAATCAGGTATCAATAAGGAAGAACCGTGACCCTCATTTATGGCCACCGCGGCGCCAAGGGCGAAGCGCCGGAAAACACCCTGACCGGTTTTCAGGAGTGCCTCAAGCACGGCGTACGCCGTTGCGAACTGGACCTGCATCTTTCGATGGACGGCGAGTTGATGGTCATCCACGACCCGACCCTCAAGCGCACCACGGACCGCCGCGGAAAGGTGGTGGAACATTCCGCCGCCGAGCTGGCGACCTACGATGCGCGCAAGGGTGGCCCGGGCTGGATCAAGCCGTGCCCGATCCCACGCCTGGAGGAGCTGTTCGAGAAGTGTGATTTCGAGCACTGGCAACTGGAGGTCAAGAGTGCTTCGCGCACCCGCGCTGCGGCCACGGTGCTGGGCATCCGCGAAATGGCCCAGCGTTTCGGGCTGCTGGACAAGATCACCATCACGTCCAGTTCCCGGGAAGTGCTCAAGGCGGCCCTGGACCTGACCCCCGACATCTCCCGCGGACTGGTGGCCGAATACGCCTGGCTCGACCCGTTGAAGGTCGCCCAGAGCTACGGCTGCGAGATTCTGGCGCTGAACTGGACCCTATGCACGCCGGAACGCCTGATCAAGGCGCAGCGCCAGGGGCTGCATGTGTCGGTGTGGACCGTCAACGAGCCCGCGCTGATGCGCAGGCTCGCCGACTTTGGCGCTGACAGCCTGATTACAGACTTTCCCGGTTTGGCCACTGCCACCCTCGGGAAGGGCTGAAATCGGTCTCCCCGGCCGGCTCAGGCCACCGGCCGGAGCCGCTCAAAAAAGCCGGTTGAGCCCGTCATAGGCCGCTACCCGATAGGCTTCGGCCATGGTCGGGTAGTTGAACGTGGTGTTGACGAAGTACTTCAGCGTGTTCAGCTCGCCCGGCTGGTTCATGATCGCCTGGCCGATGTGCACGATCTCCGACGCCTGGTAGCCGAAGCAGTGCACACCCAGCACTTCCAGGGTCTCGCGATGGAACAGGATCTTCAGCATGCCTTGCGGCTCGCCGGCGATCTGCGCGCGCGCCATGCTCTTGAAGAACGCCTTGCCCACTTCGTACGGCACCTTGGCCTGGGTCAGTTCCTGCTCGTTCTTGCCGATCGAGCTGATTTCCGGAATGGTGTAGATGCCGGTCGGCACGTCGTTGACGAAGCGCCAGCTGCCGTTGTCGACAATGCTGCCGGCGGCCGAGCGGCCCTGGTCGTGGGCGGCACTGGCCAGGCTCGGCCAGCCGATCACGTCACCGGCACCGTAGATGTTCGGCACGCAGGTGCGGTAGTTCTCGTCGACTTCGATCTGGCCGCGGCTGTTGACCTTCACGCCGATGTTTTCCAGGCCCAGGGTGTCGGTGTTGCCGGTACGGCCGTTGCACCAGAGCAAGGCGTCGGCCTTGATCTTCTTGCCGGACTTGAGGTGCAGGATCACGCCATTGTCGACGCCTTCGACCCGGTCGTAGTCTTCATTGTGGCGCACGGTGATGTTGTTGTTGCTGAAGTGATAGCTCAGGGCCTGGGAGATTTCCGAGTCCAGGAAGCTCAACAACTGGCCGCGGTTATCCACCAGTTCCACCAGCACACCCAGGCCGCTGAAGATCGAGGCGTATTCGCAACCGATCACGCCGGCACCGTAGACGATGAGCTTACGCGGGGTGTGACCCAGGCTCAGGATGGTGTCGCTATCGTAGATCCGCGCATGGTTGAAATCGATGTCGGCCGGGCGATAGGGGCGCGAACCGGTGGCGATGATGATGTGCTTGGCCACCAGCTTCTCGACCACGCCATTGCCGCAGACCACTTCCACAGTCTGCTCGTCGGCAAAGCTGCCCGTGCCGAAGAATACGTCCACACGGTTGCGGGCGTAGTAGCCGGTGCGCGAGGCCACTTGCTTGGAGATCACCTTCTCGGCGCTCTTGAGCACGTCCGGGAAGGAGAACCAGCGCGGCTCGCCGATGGCCCGGAACATCGGGTTGGTGTTGAACTGCATGATCTGCCGGACCGAGTGACGCAAGGCCTTGGACGGGATGGTACCCAAGTGGGTGCAGTTGCCGCCGACCTGCCGACGGCTGTCGACCATCGCCACCTTGCGCCCTGCCTTGGCCGCGTTCATTGCCGCGCCTTCCCCCGCCGGGCCGGAGCCCAGTACCACCACGTCGTAGTTGTAGACAGCCATGCGTACTCCTCAGAACAGGCCGCGACACCTCACTAGGCATCGACGGCTAAATCATGCCGGCCTGCGGCATGAAGGAACAATTTGGGGCCGGTTCACGAGCCCGGCCACAGTCTATAGAAGCGTCAACGCCGCGCACATTACCCCTTGGTCGCGTCGTAGGCTAGTTTTGCCTGCGCTATTTCGCCACAGGTGACCTTTCAGGGCGCTGTCATCATTGAGGTTTTCCGCCCGTCATCCGTTCAAATGCTTCATTGGTGCGAACGACGAAACGGTCATTGTCCCGCAATACGAAAAATACCCCGACGCCCTGTTTCTGGGCATAGTCCCAACCCCGTTCAGGGCCGAGAATCAGCAACAGCGTCGATAGTCCATCGGCCATCAGCGCCGAAGGATGAATCACCGTGACTGACGCCAGGTTATGTAGGACCGGCGCACCAGTACGTGCATCAAAGGTGTGGGAATAACGCTGACCGCCCTGCTCGAAATAATGACGGTAGTCACCCGAGGTGGAAACGCCGTAGCCGTTGACCTCGATGACACGCTCCGCCACTTGCCGGTCATCCCGGGGCTCTTCCAGGGCGATGCGCCAGGCCGAACCATCGGGTTTGCGCCCAACCGCCTTGAGCTCCCCGGTGGCTTCGGCCAGGTAACTGTCGATGCCCAGGGCCTGGAGCCTGGCGGCGATCCGGTCGACGGCATAACCGGCGGCGATGCTGTTGAAGTCGACTTCCACCGCAGCGTCCTTGCACAACCGGTCGCCGTCGATGCGCAAATGACCATGCCCGACGCGCTGTCGCACCTGGGCCAAGGCTTGCGTGGTCGGCACTTTCTCTTCTCGGGATTGGGGACCGAAGCCCCACAGGTTCAGCAGCGGCTCCACTGTCAAATCGAACGAGCCGTCGCTTTGAATGGATAACTGTTCACCGACCCGAATCAATTCGAGGACCGGCCCCGGCATGACCTGGCAGCTATTGGCCGGTAATGCATTGAAACGCTCAATGTCCGAGTCACTGCGATAGGTCGAGAATTGCCGATCCACTTCGGCAAGGATGTTTTCCACCTCGACCTGCACCGTTTTCAGCGCGGGCCCGGCCGAATGCCTGACGTACTGAATGGAATAATGGCTGCCCATGGTCGGGCCATCGAAACGTTCCAGGGTGTCGCCGCCGCCACAACCGGACAACACGCCGGCCAGCACCACAAGCTTTCCCCACCGTCCAGTTAACAAATCTTCATCTCCCCTCAAAACCGCGCCGGCCATTATGAGCTTCAGCGCGTGCATGCGCGAACCTGTGGGAGCGAGCTTGCTCGCGATGGCGGTGCGTCAGCCACATCGATGCTGGTTGATCCACCGTTATCGCGAGCAAGCTCGCTCCCACAGGGTGCAGCGCTTTCATACAAGATTTGTCAGAGTGAGTACCTACCCATGCCTTCCACCACAAGCAACGGCAAGGCGATTTTTCGCGTTGTCAGCGGCAACTTCCTGGAGATGTTCGACTTCATGGTCTACGGCTTCTACGCCACGGCCATCGCCAAGACGTTCTTCCCCGCCGACAGTGCATTCGCCTCGCTGATGCTGTCCCTGGCCACGTTCGGTGCCGGGTTCCTGATGCGTCCCCTGGGGGCGATTTTCCTTGGTGCCTACATCGACCGCCACGGCCGCCGCAAAGGCTTGATCATCACCCTGGCGATGATGGCCATGGGCACCATACTGATCGCCTGCGTGCCAGGCTACGCCGTCCTCGGCGTGACGGCCCCCTTGCTGGTGCTGCTGGGCCGATTGCTGCAAGGCTTCTCCGCGGGCGTGGAGCTGGGCGGTGTGTCGGTCTACCTGGCGGAAATCTCCACGCCGGGGCGCAAGGGGTTCTTTGTCAGTTGGCAATCCGCCAGCCAACAGGCGGCCGTGGTGTTTGCCGGCCTGCTGGGGGTTGGCCTCAATCACTGGCTGAGCCCCCAGGAGATGGGCGATTGGGGCTGGCGCGTACCGTTCCTGGTGGGGTGCATGATTGTCCCGGCCATCTTCATGATTCGTCGTTCGCTGGAAGAAACACCTGAATTCCAAGCAAGAAAACACCGCCCCACCCTGTCGGAAATTGTCCGCTCCATCGGTCAGAACTTTGGAATTGTCTTGGCCGGCATGGCGCTGGTGGTGATGACCACCGTGTCGTTCTACCTGATCACCGCCTACACACCGACCTTTGGCAAGGCCGAGTTGAACCTGTCGGACCTGGATGCGCTGCTGGTCACCGTGTGCATCGGCTTGTCGAATTTCTTCTGGCTGCCTGTGATGGGGGCGTTTTCCGACAAGATCGGACGCAAACCCCTGCTGCTCGGTGCGACGATCCTGGCGATCCTGACTGCCTATCCGGCGCTGTCCTGGCTGGTAGCCAACCCCAGCTTCAGCCATTTGCTGATCGTCGAGCTGTGGTTGTCGTTCCTGTACGGATCCTACAACGGTGCGATGGTGGTGGCCTTGACGGAAATCATGCCGGTTGAAGTGCGCACCACCGGTTTCTCCCTGGCCTACAGCCTGGCGACGGCAACGTTCGGCGGATTTACTCCGGCAGCCTGTACCTACCTGATCCATGTGCTCGACAACAAGGCTGCACCGGGGATATGGCTCAGTGGGGCGGCGGTGCTGGGCTTGATTGCGACCCTGGTGTTGTTCAAGGGCAATCGGCATGAATTGCGGACCGCGCAAGCTTCGATGGCGAGCGGCGCCTGATAGATTCCTTCGCGAGCAAGCCCGCTCCCACATTGGAACGCATACATCGGCAACAACTCGGTCAACTGTGGGAGCGGGCTTGCTCGCGAAGAGGCCGGGACACTCAACACAAAACCTCCAGATACAAAAACGCCCCGACAAGTCGGGGCGTTTTCACAAGCGGCTAAGGCTTAGCGCGGGAACGCTGGCGGGTTTACCCCGGCCATGTCTTCCATCACGCGAACCACCTGGCAGCTGTAACCGAACTCATTGTCGTACCAGACGTACAGGACAACGCGGTTGTCTTGGCTGATGGTGGCCTCGGCATCCACGACACCGGCGTGGCGCGAGCCCACGAAGTCGGTGGAGACCACTTCCTGGGAATTGACGAAGTCGATCTGCTTGTGCAGATCGGAGTGCAGCGCCATGTAGCGCAGGTACTCGTTCATCTCTTCACGGGTGGCGGCTTTCTCAAGGTTCAGGTTGAGAATCGCCATCGACACGTTCGGCGTCGGCACGCGGATCGCATTGCCGGTCAGCTTGCCGGCCAGTTCAGGCAGGGCCTTGGCGGCGGCGGTGGCGGCACCGGTCTCGGTGATGACCATGTTCAGCGCGGCACTGCGGCCACGGCGATCGCCCTTGTGGAAGTTGTCGATCAGGTTCTGGTCGTTGGTGTACGAGTGAACCGTTTCGACGTGACCGTTGACGATGCCGAACTTGTCGTTCACGGCCTTGAGCACCGGCACGATGGCGTTGGTAGTGCAAGAGGCGGCGGAAACGATCTTGTCGTCAGCGGTGATGTCGCCGTGGTTGATGCCGTGAACGATGTTCTTCAGCTTGCCCTTGCCTGGCGCGGTCAGGACAACGCGGTCGACACCCGGGCAAGCCAGGTGCTGGCCCAGGCCTTCGGCGTCACGCCATACACCGGTGTTGTCCACCAGCAGCGCATCCTTGATACCGTACTGGGTGTAGTCAACCTCGGTCGGGTTCTTCGCGTAGATCACCTGGATCAGGTTGCCGTTGGCGGTGATGGTGTTGTTTTCTTCGTCGATGGTGATAGTGCCGTTGAACGAACCATGGACCGAGTCACGGCGCAGCAGGCTGGCACGCTTGGTCAGGTCGTTCTCGGCGCCCTTGCGCACCACGATGGCCCGCAGGCGCAGGCCGTCGCCACCACCGGTCTTTTCAATCAGGATGCGCGCCAGCAGACGGCCGATACGACCGAAGCCGTACAGGACCACGTCAGTGCCTTTGCGAGCCGAAACGTTCTGCTGGCCAACCACATCAGCCATCTCTTCACGAACGAACTGCTCGGCGCTACGGCCATTGCCTTCGTTGCGGAACTTGAACGCCAACTTGCCCAGGTCCACCGACGCCGCGCCGAGCTTGAGCTCGCTCATGGCCTTGAGCAGTGGGAATGTTTCGTGGACGGAGAGTTCGCTGTCGTCGGAAGAACGGTGGCGAGCAAAGCGGTGGGCTTTGAGGATCGCGATGACAGACTGGTTGATCAGGCTGCGGCCATAGATCGAGCTCACCACGTTGTTATTGCGGTAGAGCTGACCGATGAGAGGGATCATCGCTTCGGCGAGCGCTTCACGATCAATCCATTCACCAAGACACTGGTCGGGCTTCTGAGTCACGGTAACCTTCCACATGTAGGGGCTGAAAAAAGGGGCTACATTATGCCGCCGAGTCCTCGGCGGAGCAATGCGCGCCCGTCGCGCCGTGGTTTTCCTGCCGGCCTGGGTAGTCTGCGACTGACAGCAGCCCCCTTCCCCCGCTACAATTGTCGACTTTGTCGCAATGCTGGAGCTCAATCTTCCGTGCCCGTTCTGCGTCTTCCGCTTCTCCCTGCCGCGGCAGGTAAACAGCACTGGGGCAATCTGCCCGGTGCCGCCCTGAGCCTGGCCATCGCCGAGGCTGCCAGCGCTGCAAAGCGTTTTACCCTGCTACTGACCGCCGACAGCCAAAGCGCCGAACGGTTGGAACAGGAGCTGAGTTTTTTCGCTCCGGATTTGCCGGTCTTGCATTTCCCGGACTGGGAAACCCTGCCCTACGATCTGTTTTCACCGCACCAGGACATCATTTCCCAGCGAATCGCCAGCCTTTATCGGCTGCCGGAGCTCAGTCATGGCGTTTTGGTAGTGCCGATCACCACGGCCCTACATCGCCTGGCCCCGACCCAATTCCTGCTCGGCAGCAGCCTGGTGCTGGACATCGGCCAGAAGCTCGACGTCGAGCAAATGCGCACTCGCCTCGAGGCCAGTGGCTATCGTTGCGTCGACACGGTGTACGAGCACGGCGAGTTCGCGGTGCGTGGCGCCTTGATCGACCTGTTCCCGATGGGCAGCAAACTGCCCTATCGCATCGACCTGTTCGATGACGAAATCGAGACCCTGCGCACCTTCGACCCGGAAAACCAGCGCTCCATCGACAAAGTGCAGTCGATCCGCCTGTTGCCGGCCAAGGAGTTCCCGCTGCAGAAAGACGCCGTGACCCGTTTCAAGGCGCGCTTTCGCGAGCGCTTCGATGTGGATTTCCGCCGCTGCCCGATCTTCCAGGACCTGAGCAGCGGGATCACCCCCGCCGGTATCGAGTATTACCTGCCGCTGTTTTTCGAAGAAACCTCCACCCTGTTCGATTACCTGCCCCAGGACACCCAGGTGTTTTCCCTGCCGGGCATCGAGCAGGCAGCGGAAAACTTCTGGAACGACGTGCGCAACCGCTACGAAGAGCGTCGCGTCGACCCTTCCCGGCCTTTATTACCGCCGGCCGAACTGTTCCTGCCGGTGGAAGACTGCTTTGCCCGCCTCAAGAGCTGGCCGCGGGTGGTGGCAAGCCAGCAGGACGTGGAAACCGGCGTCGGCCGTGAACGCTTCCCGGCCAAGGCGTTGCCGGACCTGGCCATCGAAGCCAAGGCCACGCAGCCATTGGCGGCACTGGCGGGCTTTCTCGACGCATTCCCCGGTCGCGTCCTGTTCACCGCTGAATCCGCGGGGCGTCGCGAAGTGCTGTTGGAACTGCTCGAACGCCTGAAGCTGCGGCCGAAGACAGTGGACAGTTGGCCGGACTTCGTCGCCGGCAAGGATCGCCTGGCGATCACCATCGCGCCGTTGAACGACGGCTTGGTCCTGGATGACCCGGCCCTCGCACTGGTGGCGGAAAGTCCTTTGTTCGGCCAGCGCGTCATGCAGCGCCGCCGTCGCGAGAAACGCGCCGACGCCGCCAACGACGCCGTCATCAAGAACCTCACCGAGCTGCGCGAAGGCGCGCCGGTGGTGCACATCGACCACGGCGTGGGCCGCTACCTGGGCCTGGCGACACTGGAAATCGACAACCAGGCAGCCGAGTTCCTGACCCTGGAATACGCCGAGGGCGCCAAGCTCTACGTGCCGGTGGCGAACCTGCACCTGATCGCCCGCTACACCGGCAGCGACGACGCCCTCGCCCCACTGCATCGCCTGGGCTCGGAAACGTGGCAGAAAGCCAAGCGCAAGGCGGCCGAACAGGTGCGCGACGTGGCCGCCGAACTGCTGGACATTTACGCCCGTCGCGCCGCCCGCGAGGGCTACGCCTTCGCCGATCCGAAAGCCGACTACGAAACCTTCAGCGCCGGTTTCCCGTTCGAAGAAACCGTCGACCAGCAGACCACCATCGAAGCCGTGCGCGCCGACATGCTCGCGCCCAAGCCCATGGACCGACTGGTGTGCGGCGACGTGGGCTTCGGCAAGACCGAAGTGGCAATGCGTGCCGCGTTCATTGCCGTGCACGGTGGCAAGCAGGTGGCGATCCTGGTCCCGACCACCCTGCTCGCCCAGCAGCACTACAACAGTTTCCGCGACCGCTTCGCCGACTGGCCGGTGACCGTGGAAGTGATGAGCCGCTTCAAATCCACCAAGGAAGTGAACGCCGCCGTGGCCGAACTGGCCGAGGGCAAGATCGACATCGTCATCGGCACGCACAAGCTGCTGCAGGACGACGTGAAGATCAAGAACCTGGGGCTGGTGATCATCGACGAAGAACACCGTTTTGGCGTGCGCCAGAAAGAACAGCTCAAGGCCCTGCGCAGCGAAGTCGACATCCTGACCCTGACCGCCACGCCGATCCCCCGCACGCTGAACATGGCGGTGTCGGGCATGCGCGACCTGTCGATCATCGCCACGCCGCCGGCCCGGCGCCTGTCGGTGCGCACCTTTGTCATGGAGCAGAACAAAAGCACGGTCAAGGAAGCCTTGCTGCGTGAGCTGCTGCGTGGTGGCCAGGTCTATTACCTGCACAACGACGTGAAGACCATCGAGAAATGCGCCGCCGACCTGGCCGAACTGGTGCCGGAAGCGCGCATCGGCATCGGCCACGGGCAGATGCGCGAACGTGAACTCGAACAGGTGATGAGCGACTTCTACCACAAACGCTTCAACGTGCTGATCGCCTCGACCATCATCGAGACCGGCATCGACGTACCGAGCGCCAACACCATCATCATCGAGCGCGCCGACAAATTCGGCCTGGCCCAACTGCACCAGTTGCGCGGCCGGGTCGGTCGTAGCCACCACCAGGCCTATGCCTACCTGTTGACGCCACCGCGCCAGCAAATCACCCCGGATGCGGAAAAGCGCCTGGAAGCCATCGCCAACACCCAGGACCTCGGTGCCGGCTTCGTGCTGGCCACCAACGACCTGGAAATCCGTGGCGCCGGCGAATTGCTCGGCGACGGCCAGAGTGGCCAGATCCAGGCCGTCGGCTTCACCCTGTACATGGAAATGCTCGAACGGGCGGTCAAGTCGATCCGCAAGGGCGAACAGCCGAACCTCGATCAACCCCTGGGCGGCGGGCCGGAAATCAATCTGCGCGTGCCAGCGTTGATCCCGGAAGACTACCTGCCGGACGTCCACGCACGGCTGATTCTCTACAAACGCATCGCCTCGGCCAGCGACGAGGAGGGCCTCAAGGACCTGCAGGTGGAGATGATCGACCGCTTCGGCCTGCTGCCGGAACCGACCAAGAACCTGGTGCGCACCACGCTGCTCAAGCTCAAGGCCGAGCAACTGGGCATCAAGAAAGTCGATGGCGGCCCCAACGGCGGCCGGATCGAGTTCGAAGCCCAGACTCCGGTCGACCCGCTGGTGCTGATCAAGTTGATCCAAGGCCAGCCCAAACGCTACAAATTCGAAGGGGCCACGATGTTCAAATTCATGGTGCCCATGGAACGCGCGGAAGAGCGTTTCAATACCGTAGAGGCGCTGTTCGAGCGCCTCACTCCGACCACTGCTTGAAGGACGCCCCATGCGCCTGTTTCGCTCACTGACCTTGTTGTTGACCCTGGTCGCTCCCCTGGCGTTTGCCGATGACCTGTATCAGGTTGAAATGATTCTGGTCCGCCAGAACGCCGAGCCGGCGATTGTCAGCCGCGCCGCACCGGAAGACTGGGACGCCGGCGCGCAACGCCTGGGTGCGGAAAGCCAGCGCACGCCGGCCCTGGGCAACATCGTCGAGAAACTCACCGCCAGCGGCCAATACACGGTACTGATGCACAAGGCCTGGCAGCAGACGCTCGGTGAACAGGGCCGCAAAGTCGCCATCAGCGACGGTGCCGAACAGTTCGGCCAATTCCCCATCGAGGGCACCCTGGAACTGAAACTGGGCCGTTTCACCGACGTGGATGCCGATTTCTGGATCAACCAGATCGACGCCAATGGCCTGGTCACCGCCAGCGAGCGCCTCAAACAGCAGAGCCATACCAAGAATGGCCAACTGAATTTCCTCGATAACGGTCACCTCGGCCTGCTGATCAAGATCACCTCGCTGACCGCGCCCGCGCCACGGCAGGCACCTGAAGTCATTCCGGACTGATTGGCGCGCCTATGCCCTCGCCCCTGAGCAAACCCCTGGCACCTTCCTGGGTCAATCGATTCAAGGAACAGAGCCTGGAGCGCGGACGCCGTTACGCGCTGGAAAACCGCGTCAGGATCGTCGAGGCCGGCGACAGCACCATCACCGCCAGTTGCGAAGGCTCTGGCGGTAACGTCTACCGTCAGACCATTCGCCTTAAAGAGTCAGCCAAGGGCGCGTTGATTCTGCTCGAAGCCGCGTGCTCCTGCCCGGTGCGCATCAACTGCAAGCATTGCGCGGCGGTGCTGCTGCAAGTCCAGGAAACCCTGGCCTACCCGGCCGCCGAAAAAGACGCGCAACTGCTGGAAAAACTCCAGGCCGTGCTGGACAACCGCACCCCCAAGGCCCCACCGCAAGTGCTGGTGGACAACGTACAACCGGTGCCGCGCCTGTGGCTGGCCAGTATCGAGTTCAGCGCCTTCGAGCCACGCAACGGCAAGATGCAACGCTACATCCAGCACCGCGCCGCCTTGTCCTTCAGTTATCTGGACGAGTACGTCAGCGGCCAGCGCAACACCGATGTGCTGATTCGCCAGGAAACCCAGACGCTGCGGATAAAACGCCACACCGATGTGGAACAGTCCTACCGCGAACAGCTGCGAATCCTCGGCTTCAAGGTTGCGACCCGACAAAGCAAGGCCCTGCCGGAAAGCGCTGGCGAACTGTACGAAATGGTCAACGACAGCGCCTGGCTGACGTTCACCCTCAACGACCTGCCGAAACTGCGCACCCAGGGCTGGGAATTGCAGATCGACGAGGACTTCGGCTTCGACCTGACGGCCGTGGACGAGTGGTACGCCACGGTCGAGGAAACACCGGAACGGGATTGGTTCGACCTGGAACTGGGGATCATCGTCAACGGCGAGCGCCTGAGCCTGCTGCCAATCCTGTTGAACCTGATGCGCTCGCACATCGAGTTGTTCAACCCGGAACGCCTGGCCAGGCGCCGGGACGATGAACTGATTCTGGTCAACCTGCCCAACCGCCCGAACTCTGAGTTCGGCCCGCAGCAGGTGGCCCTGCCCTATGGCCGGCTGAAACCGGTGCTGGCGACCCTGGGCGAGTTCTACCTGCAAGAACCCGGCACCACCAAACTGCGCCTCAACAGCGCGGACGCCTTGCGCCTGAACCCGCTGCAAGACATGCCCCTGACCTGGGAAGGTGGCGAACACATTCGCGGCCTGGCCCAACGCCTGCGGGATATCAAGGATTACACCGCCAGCGCGCCTGAAGGCCTGAATGCGACGCTACGGCCTTATCAACTCGAAGGCTTGAGCTGGATGCAATCACTGCGACAGCTGGAAGTCGGCGGCATCCTCGCGGACGACATGGGCCTGGGTAAAACCCTACAGACCCTGGCGCATATTCTCAGTGAAAAAAACGCTGGGCGTCTCGATCGCCCGTGCATGGTGGTGATGCCCACCAGCCTGATTCCCAACTGGCTCGACGAGGCCGCTCACTTCACACCGCAACTCAAGGTACTGGCCCTGTATGGCGCCGGGCGCAAAAAGCATTTCGAACGACTGGCCGATTACGACCTGGTCCTCACCACCTATGCCCTGCTACCCAAGGATGTCGAACGCCTGGCCGCGCAGCCATTGCACGTGCTGATCCTCGATGAAGCCCAGTACATCAAGAACCCCACCAGCAAAGCCGCCCAGGCCGCCCGCGAGCTGAACGCCCGCCAGCGGCTGTGCCTGTCCGGTACGCCCCTGGAAAACCACCTAGGCGAACTGTGGTCGTTGTTTCACTTCCTGCTGCCGGGCTGGCTCGGGGATGTCAAGAGTTTCAACCGCGATTACCGCGTACCGATCGAAAAGCGCGGCAGCGATGTACGACTGCAGCACCTCAACGGTCGGATAAAACCCTTCCTGCTGCGGCGGACCAAGGAACAAGTGGCGACCGAGCTGCCGCCCAAGACCGAGATCATCCATTGGGTCGAACTCAGCGATGCCCAGCGGGACGTCTACGAAACCATGCGCCTGGCGATGGACAAGAAGGTCCGCGACGAGATCACGCGCAAAGGCGTGGCCCGCAGCCAGATCATCATTCTCGAGGCACTGCTCAAGCTGCGCCAGGTGTGTTGCGACCTGCGCCTGATCAAC
This sequence comes from Pseudomonas sp. NFACC37-1, assembly GCF_900101575.1. Classification (NCBI taxonomy): domain Bacteria; kingdom Pseudomonadati; phylum Pseudomonadota; class Gammaproteobacteria; order Pseudomonadales; family Pseudomonadaceae; genus Pseudomonas; species Pseudomonas sp. NFACC37-1. The sequence goes on from NZ_FMUZ01000005.1 coordinate 88,722, forward strand.
GACGCCACCCTGCCCGCCCGAGGCAGCACCTCGGGCAAGCTCGACAGTCTGATGGAAATGCTCGACGAGCTGTTTGAAGAAGGCCGTCGGGTGCTGCTGTTTTCCCAGTTCACGTCCATGTTGGCGCTGATTGAAGATGAGTTGAAGAAACGCGGTGTCGATTACGCCATCCTGACGGGCCAGACCCGGGACCGTCGTACGCCCGTCAAGGAGTTCCAGAGTGGCAAGCGTCAGATCTTTCTGATCAGCCTGAAGGCCGGTGGCGTAGGCCTGAACCTGACCGAGGCCGACACGGTGATTCACTACGACCCATGGTGGAACCCGGCCACCGAAAACCAGGCGACCGACCGTGCCTACCGCATCGGCCAGGAAAAGCCGGTGTTCGTCTACAAGCTGATTGCCCGAGGTACGGTGGAAGAGAAGATCCAGCTGCTGCAAAAGGAAAAGTCCGACCTCGCGGCCGGCGTGCTGGACGGACGCGTGGCCGGAGATTGGAAATTGCAGAGCGACGATATCGAGGCGCTGTTCGCCCCTCTGCCGGACAAGCTGGAAAAGCGCTGACCCCCTCAATTCTTGTGGGAGCCTAGCTTGCTCGCGATAGCGGTGGTTCAGCGGGCGTAGATGTTGACTGTATGCCTTCCCACATTGCTCAGCGCTAATCAATCAGCTGGGCAGCCCTCAGCGCGCCGAGCGCCGCCAGCCAACGAGGGTCCTGGCGGTATTCCGTGGAAGCATAGGCCTGGCCGCGCATACGGGCGATCCGCGCCGAAGGCTTGACCTTCAGGCGTTGGGCAGCGCTCAAGGCCAACTCCGCGGCGGCGCGATCATTGCACACCAGCCCCATGTCGCAACCCGCCGTCAACGCCGCCTCGATACGACTGGCGGCATCACCGACCACATGGGCACCGGCCATCGACAAATCGTCGCTGAAAATCACGCCATCGAACTGCAAATCGCCGCGCAGGATGTCCTGCAACCAGCGGCGGGAAAACCCGGCTGGATTGGCGTCAACCTGCGGATAGATGACATGGGCCGGCATCACGGCGGCCAGTTGCTTGCTCAACCTGGCAAACGGTACCAGGTCGTTGGCCCGAATCTGTTCGAGGCTGCGCTCATCGGTCGGAATCGCCACATGGGAATCGGCCTCGGCCCAACCATGCCCCGGGAAGTGCTTGCCGGTGGCGGCCATGCCGGCGGCGCTCATTCCACGGATGAAGGCACCGGCCAGCAACGCCGCGCGCTCGGGGTCGCCTTCGAAGGAACGACTGCCGACGACGGCGCTGCGCTGGTAGTCGAGATCCAGCACCGGGGCAAAACTCAAGTCGAGACCAACCGCCAACACTTCGGTGGCCATGATCCAGCCGCACTGCTCGGCCAGGTATTCGGCGTTCGGGTTGTCGGCTATCGCCCGCATCGCCGGCAACCGCACAAACCCCTGGCGCAGCCGTTGAACGCGGCCACCTTCCTGGTCCACGGCCAATAGAAGGTCGGGACGAATGGCGCGGATCGACGCGCTCAGCTCGCGCACTTGCCGCGGATGCTCGATATTGCGGGCAAAAATGATCAGGCCGCCCACCTCTGGCTGGCGTAACAGGTGGCGATCTTCGGCCGTCAGCCAGGTACCGGCGACGTCCACCATCAACGAGCCTTGCAGGCCAGCAGTCATAGCATTTCCTTAATAACGATGAACCCGCGAGGTGACGCAGGCATGAGCAAACTGCCAGGCGCAAGGCCCGGCAAGTCGTGGTCAGGCACTAAAGAATGGAACGGGTTCGAAACGAGAGTCGGCATGGGCGGCTAGCTTAGCGGATGTGGGCAGCCGCGCCCACCCGCGCACTCAAGCCTTGGCCAGCGCCGGCGTCGACTTGCTGCGTGGACGCAGTTGCGCGGCCGCCATGGCCTCATCGGTGACGCCGCTTTCGGCACGCATGCCAGCCGCCAGGAACGGCACCATCAGGCGCATCACCTGCTCGATCGACGTGTTCACGCCAAAATCGGTTTCAGCGATGGCCCGCAGCGCCTTGATCCCGGACATGCTGAACGCGGCGGCGCCGAGCATGAAGTGCACTCGCCAGAACAATTCGATGGGCGGGATGCGCGGTGCAGCCTCGTTGACCAACAGCATGTAGCGACGAAACACCTTGCCGTACATGTCTTCCAGGTAACGCCGCAGGTGGCCCTGGCTCTGGCTGAAGGCCAGGCCCAGCAGGCGCATGAAAATGGACAGGTCGTTACCGCTGCGCGGTTGCACGACAAGGGCTTGCTCGACCAGGATTTCCAGCAGCTCTTCCAGGGTAGGCTTGACGTCAGGCTTGGCCTGGCGCCGCTCCAGTTCACGATCGAGGCTGAGGCAGAAAGGCCCGAGGAAGCGCGAGAAGACTGCTTGGATCAAGGCCTTTTTCGAGCCGAAGTGATAATTCACCGCCGCCAGGTTGACGCCGGCCTTGCTGGTGATCAGACGCAATGAGGTTTCGGCGAAACCTTTTTCCGCGAACAACTGCTCGGCAGCATCGAGAATGCGTTCAACGGTTTCCGACTGGGCCATGGTTACTCCGCCTGACAAACACTTGTTTGAAACATACGTTTCAGCCTAGGGGTTGTCAAGCCTGCCGGGGCGTTTTGCGAACGCCCGGTCACGTATTTAACCACACCTTTTCACAGGCGGTAGCCCTGCCCCATCCAACAACCCGACCGACCGTCCAGCGGCCGGTGGAAAAAGGAGGATTGCCAAGCGGCGTTCACTGTATATAATCCCAGTCACTGTATAAAAAGACAGAGCGATCAATATGCTAAAGCTGACGCCACGCCAAGCAGAGATTCTGGCCTTCATCAAACGCTGCCTCGAAGACAACGGCTACCCGCCGACCCGGGCGGAAATCGCCCAGGAACTGGGTTTCAAGTCGCCCAACGCGGCTGAAGAGCACCTCAAGGCGCTGGCGCGCAAGGGCGCGATCGAAATGACCCCGGGCGCATCCCGTGGCATTCGTATCCCCGGCTTCGAAGCCAAGGCCGACGAAACCACCCTGCCGATCATCGGCCGGGTCGCGGCGGGCGCGCCGATCCTTGCCCAGCAGCACGTCGAGGAATCCTGCAACATCAACCCTTCGTTCTTTCATCCCCGGGCCGACTACCTGCTTCGTGTACACGGCATGAGCATGAAGGACATCGGCATCTTCGACGGTGACCTCCTGGCCGTCCACACCACCCGCGAAGCCCGCAATGGCCAGATCGTGGTGGCGCGAATCGGCGATGAGGTGACCGTCAAACGCTTCAAGCGCGACGGCAGCAAGGTCTGGCTCATTGCCGAGAACCCGGAGTTCGCCCCCATCGAAGTGAACCTGAAAGATCAGGACCTGGTCATCGAAGGCTTGAGTGTCGGCGTCATTCGCCGCTAAAGGAGGCTTTATGCAGTTCCCTCACGCACCACAACACACACAACTTCCGCTGTTCGAGGCATTCATGGCCCAACCGCTGGTTCCAGTCCTGAAAGAGGTCATCGAATCGCCCTGGGGCGTCGAACCCGAGGCCTTCAGCGAACTGTCGTTACGTGGTGCGGCCGGAAACTGCCTGAACCTGCTGGCGCCGATTCTGCGAGAACTCAGCCAGGACCAGGATGCTCGCTGGTTGACGCTGATCGCTCCACCGGCCAGCGTTACCCAAGCCTGGCTGCGGGACGCCGGCCTGAACCGTGAGCGCATCCTGTTGCTGCAACCACGAGGCACCCAAAGCGCCCAACAGTTGACTTGCGAGGCCTTGCGCCTGGGCCGTAGCCACACCGTGGTCAGCTGGCTCAACCCATTGACCACCGCCGCACGGCAACAGTTGATCAGCGCCGCCCGCACCGGGGACGCACAAAGCTTGAATATTCGATTGGGCTAAGACAAACGCGGGGCTTCTCCAAAGTAGAGAAGCCGACCAGCCACACGATTCAAAAAAGCCGACAGACGGGATCAGTGAAGAACCCGCGGCCCCTCTTCCTTGTTGAATTCGCCTTCAACCAGGCGACCTGCCATCTGGACGCCCACGCTCAGCATCGCCTTGGCGACTTCGACGTGTTGGCCCTGGAGGAATACCTTGGCATCTTCGGAGAAGTTCAAGGTCACCAGAGAACCTTCGTCCTCGGCCCTGCGCAGCTCGATGCGGCCATCAGGAAGTTCGACAATTTCTAGAAAGGACGTAGGCATAAAAGTCTGTTCTCCACCAAAGGCGAGGATTATATAGTCATCGGCCAGGCTCCGCTCGGGATCTTGACCAAGCGTTATCAACGAACGTAACGGGCCGAGTGGAAACTCAGCACTCGTTCAACCCTTCACGAAAGCGTATCGCCAGGCTCTTGAGGTTCTGGCGCCAGCTCTCCAGTTCCTCCCGGCTCAACGCCTGCTCTGGGTCTTGCTCATCCAGATTGACCGCCACGATCAACGGTTGGGTCACGTCCCCCTTGGGCTTGCGCGGGGCCCGGGGCGGCTCGAATAGCGCCGCATGGGCCGCCAATAGCTTCGCAAGCCAGGTTTCCGGGTTATGCGCCAGCTCGACCATTTCGGCCAGCTCCGGAATCGCGATGGTTTCCAGCGCTTCGCGGGTCAACAGCAGCTCGGCCCGCGGGGCATTCGCTTGTGGCAGGCGATAGAAACCGGCGATTTCATGGCACAACCCCAACAACGCACCGTACAGATGAAACAGCGCGGACTCACGTCCTGCCTGGAGCAGTGCCGGGGAGTTCATCGCACGCCCGTCCTCGGCCCTGGTGAGTGCTTCGAGCGACAGGCCGGCGAAATAGATTTTCTGATTGGTGCGGGTATAGAGTTCGTGGGCCATGGCGGCATCTCCCCAACGAAATGAAAGCTTCACGCAAGTGCGACAGTGTCGTGGATCAACCGAGGCCACTGCAAGCCAAAAACAAAAAGGCCGCATGAAAACCTGTGGGTTGTCATGCGGCCTTTCTGTTAGATCCATGCGGATTTAGCGATTGTAGAGGGCGGCTACGCCACCAGCGGGAGCAAGCTCCCTCGCCACAAGAGCCTCAACCCCGCCCTCCAGACAAGCCCTGGCGATCAGCGCTTGTCTTCAACGGTCCATTTACCGCCATCGTAGTACGCCTTCCAGCCTGTCGGCTTGCCGTCGACTTCGGTCTGCACGTACTGCTCCTTGGTCTTGCGGCTGTAGCGAATGACCGCAGGGCGCCCGTCCGGATCCTTCTGCGGTGCCTCACAGAGGAAATGGTACTTCGGATCGATTTCGTCCTTGTGCGGCACGATCTCCATCACCAATGGCGCACGGGTCTCACGGTTTTTCGGGAACTGGCTGGCTGCCAGGAACAGGCCGGAAGCGCCGTCACGCAAGATATAGGTGTCGTTGACCTTCTCGCACTTGAGCTCCGGCATTTTCACCGGATCCATCTTCGGCGGCGCCGCGTCACCGCTCTTGAGCAGTTTGCGGGTGTTCTTGCAGGTCGGGTTGGTGCAGCCGAAGAACTTGCCGAAACGGCCGGTCTTGAGCTGCATCTCGCTGCCACACTTGTCGCATTCCAGGCTCGGGCCTTCGTAGCCCTTGATGCGATAAGTGCCCTCTTCAATCTCGTAGCCGGCACAGTCCGGATTGTTGCCGCAGATGTGCAGCTTGCGCTTCTCATCCAGCAGGTAGGCATCCATCGCCGTGCTGCAGATCGGGCAGCGATGCTTGCCACGCAGCACCAGGGATTCCGATTCGCCCTCGTCGTCCGCGGCGATTTCGTCGCCCGGCACCAGGTTGACCGTCGCCTTGCAGCGCTCCTTGGGCGGCAGGCTGTAGCCCGAGCAACCGAGGAAGACACCGGTCGAAGCGGTACGGATTTGCATCGGACGGCCGCAGGTCAGGCACGGGATGTCGGTCATGACCGGCTGGTTGGCCCGCATGCCGTTGTCCGGACTCTCCGCCACTTCAAGTTTTTTCTTGAAGTCGCCGTAGAACTCGTCGAGAACGTTTTTCCAGTCCCGCTCGCCCTGGGCCACATCGTCGAGGTTCTCTTCCATGCCGGCGGTGAAGCCGTAGTCCATCAGGTTCGAGAAGCTCTCGGACAAACGCTCGGTGACGATGTCACCCATCTTTTCCGAATAGAAACGACGGTTGTGCAGCGCTACATAACCGCGGTCCTGGATGGTGGAAATGATGGCGGCGTAGGTCGAAGGACGACCGATGCCGCGCTTTTCCATTTCCTTGACCAGGCTGGCTTCGGAGTAACGGGCCGGCGGCTTGGTGAAATGCTGGGTCGGATCGAGCTTGATCAGCTTCATCACGTCGCCCTGGGCCATGTCGGGCAGGACGTCGTCATCCCCAGGCTTGGTGATTTGCGGCATGACGCGGGTGTAGCCGTCGAACTTCAGGATGCGGCCCTTGGCACGCAACTCGAAGTCACCGGCACCGACGCTGACCGTGGTCGACAGGTATTGCGCCGGCAGCATCTGGCAAGCCAGGAACTGGCGCCAGATCAGCTCGTAGAGACGCTCGGCATCGCGCTCCATGCCCGACAGCTTGCTTGGCTCGGTGTTGGCATCGGACGGACGAATCGCTTCGTGAGCCTCCTGCGCACCTTCCTTGCTGCTGTAGACGTTCGGTGTGTCCGGCAGGTACTTCTTGCCGAACTCGCTTTCTATATAAGTGCGCGCCATCGCCACGGCATCGGCCGACAGGTTGGTCGAGTCGGTACGCATATAGGTGATGTAGCCGGCTTCGTACAGACGCTGGGCCATCATCATGGTTTTTTTCACGCCAAAGCCCAGGCGGTTGCTTGCGGCCTGTTGCAGCGTGGAGGTGATGAACGGCGCCGACGGCTTGCTGCTGGTCGGTTTGTCTTCGCGCTTGACGATGCTGTAGCTGGAAGCCTTGAGCTTCTCCAGTGCCGCCATGGCCTGGGCTTCGTTGAGCGGCTTGAAGGCCTCGCCCTTCTCGCGGGCCACGTCGAAACGCACGGCCGCGCCCTTGGCGGTGCCGAGGTCGGCGTGAACTTCCCAGTACTCTTCAGGGATGAACGCCCGGATCTCGCGCTCGCGCTCCACCACCAGCTTCACGGCGACCGACTGCACTCGCCCGGCCGACAGGCCGCGGGCGATCTTGGCCCACAGCAGCGGCGAGACCATGTAACCCACCACGCGGTCGAGGAAACGACGCGCCTGCTGGGCGTTGACCCGATCGATATCCAGCTCGCCTGGCTGGGAGAAGGCTTCCTGGATGGCCTTCTTGGTAATTTCGTTGAACACCACGCGCTTGTAGCGGCTGTCATCCCCACCGATGGCTTCGCGCAGGTGCCAGGCAATGGCTTCCCCTTCGCGGTCCAAGTCCGTCGCGAGATAGATGGTGTCGGCATCCTTGGCGAGCCGGCGCAGCTCTTCGATGACCTTTTCCTTGCCCGGGAGGATCTCGTACTTGGCTTTCCAGCCGTGTTCCGGATCGACCCCCATGCGCGAAACCAGCTGCTTGCGCGCCTTGTCCTTGGGCGACAGCGCCGGCGCTTCACCGGCAGCAGCCTTGCCGCGCTTGGCGGCAGGCTCCTTGCTGGCGCTAGCCGAACCGCTGGTGGGCAGGTCTCGGATATGGCCGATACTCGACTTCACCACGTATTGGTTGCCCAGATACTTGTTGATGGTCTTGGCCTTAGCCGGGGATTCCACAATGACCAGCGATTTGCCCATGGATCAGAAAATTCCTGAATTCTAAAAAGTGAAAGGCGGTTGGCGCCTGACGCGGCACCGCTATATATAGTGGCTGCAAGGTGAGGTCAAGCGCAGGGTTGCCCGCATGCCGGCCTCAAGGCGTGGTAAAAATGCTCTCCTCGGCCTGCACCAAAGCAAAGCGTGGCACCTGCTCGCCGTCAACCTCGACGGACTCCTGGAACATGCTCAAGGGGCGTACCCAAAAGCCGTAATCGCCATACAGGGCTTGATAGAACACCACTTCCTCTTCGGTCTCGGAATGCCGCGCGATGCTGAATACGCGGTACTGCGGACCTTTGTAATGCTGGTAGAGCCCAGGTTGTATCGGCATGTCTTGGCCCTCACTCAAATCTTTTCAAAATAAAAACAAAATTTTTTCTACTAAACCCGGAAAAAACAAAAACCGGGGCACTTGGCCCCGGCTTCCATCGACGCAACGCTTAGACGCGTTCGAAGACGGTGGCGATGCCCTGGCCGAGGCCAATGCACATGGTGGACACACCGAAGGTGCCGCCATTCTGCTTCATGACGTTGAGCAGCGTGCCGGAGATACGCGCACCGGAGCAACCGAACGGGTGACCCAGGGCGATCGCGCCGCCGTGCAGGTTAACCTTCTCGTTCATCTTGTCGAGCACTTTCAAATCTTTCAGCACGGGCAGGGCCTGTGCGGCGAAAGCTTCGTTGAGCTCGAAGAAGTCGATATCGGCAATGCCCAAGCCTGCGCGCTTCAAGGCTTTCTGCGTGGCCGGCACTGGACCATAGCCCATGATTGCCGGGTCCACACCCGCCACGGCCATCGACCGGATCACTGCCATCGGCTGGATACCCAGGTCCTGGGCACGCTGGGCCGACATCACGATCATGCACGAAGCGCCGTCGGTGATTTGCGACGAAGTACCGGCTGTCACGGTGCCGCCCTTCGGATTGAAGGCCGGCTTCAGGGCGGCCAGGCTTTCCAGGGTGGTTTCCGGACGAATGGTCTCGTCGTAGTCGAACAGCTTCAGGAAGCCATTCTCGTCGTAGCCCTGCATCGGGATGATCTCATCCTTGAACTTGCCTTCCACGGTCGCCTTGTGGGCGAGCTGGTGGGAGCGCACGCCGAAGGCATCCTGCTGTTCGCGGCTGATGCCGTGCATTTTGCCGAGCATTTCCGCAGTCAGGCCCATCATGCCCGACGCTTTTGCCGCGTACAGCGACATGTGCGGGTTCGGATCGACGCCGTGCATCATGCTCACGTGGCCCATGTGTTCGACACCACCGACGACGAACACATCACCGTTGCCGGTCATGATCGCCTGGGCGGCGGTGTGCAGTGCGCTCATGGACGAACCGCACAGGCGGCTGACGGTCTGGCCCGCCGCGGTGTGAGGGATCTGGGTCATCAGCGAGGCCATGCGGGCGATGTTCCAGCCCTGCTCCAGGGTCTGGTTCACACAGCCCCAGATCACGTCTTCGACTTCGTTCGGGTCGACCTTGACGTTGCGCTCCAGCAGCTTGCTGATCAGGTGCGCCGACATGTCTTCGGCGCGGGTGTTGCGGTGCATGCCGCCCTTGGAGCGGCCCATCGGCGTACGACCGAAGTCGACAATCACGACGTCTCTAGGATTCAAGCTCATAAATGTTCTCTCGCTCTAGTCGTTGGGCGCTTAACCGAAGAAACGCTGGCCGCTCTTGGCCATTTCACGCAGCTTCGCGGTCGGGTGGTACAGCGCGCCCAGATCAGCGTACTGGTCAGCCAGGGCAACGAACTCGGCCACACCGATCGAATCGATGTAACGCAGCGCACCGCCACGGAATGGAGGGAAACCGATACCGTAGACCAGCCCCATGTCGGCTTCGGCGGCGGTTTCGACAATGCCGTCTTCCAGGCAACGCACGGTTTCGAGGCACAGCGGGATCATCATCCAGTTGATGATGTCCTCGTCGGTGACTTCCCGCTGCTCGTAGACGATCGGCTTGAGCACTTCCAGCACCGACGAGTCGGCGACTTTCTTCTGCTTGCCGCGCTTGTCGGTCTCGTAGGCGTAGAAGCCCTTGCCATTCTTCTGGCCCAGGCGCTTGGCTTCGTAGAGCACGTCGACGGCCGAACGACGGTCGTCCTTCATGCGGTCCGGGAAGCCTTCAGCCATGACGTCGCGACCGTGGTGGCCGGTGTCGATGCCGACCACGTCCATCAGGTACGCCGGGCCCATCGGCCAGCCGAATTTTTCCATGATCTTGTCGATGCGCACGAAGTCCACACCGGCGCTGACCAGCTTGGCGAAACCACCGAAGTACGGAAACAGCACGCGGTTGACCAAAAAGCCCGGGCAGTCATTGACGACGATCGGGTTCTTGCCCATTTTCTTGGCGTAGGCCACGGTGGTGGCCACCGCCAGTTCGCTGGACTTCTCTCCACGGATCACTTCCACCAGCGGCATCATGTGCACCGGGTTGAAGAAGTGCATGCCGACGAAGTTCTCCGGACGCTTGAGGGCCTTGGCCAGCAGCGAAATGGAGATGGTCGAGGTGTTCGAGGCGAGGATGGTGTCCTCTTTGACTTTGTCTTCGACTTCAGCCAGTACCGCCTGCTTGACCTTCGGGTTCTCGACAACCGCTTCGACCACCAGGTCGACATGGCCGAAATCGCCATAGGACAGGGTCGGACGAATGCCGTTGAGCACTTCGGCCATCTTCGCGGCGGTCATGCGGCCTTTGTCGACACGACCCACCAGCAGCTTGGCGGCTTCGGCCAGGCCCTGCTCGATCCCGTGTTCGTTGATATCCTTCATCAGGATCGGCGTGCCTTTGGACGCCGACTGGTAGGCGATGCCGCCCCCCATGATACCGGCGCCGAGCACGGCGGCCTGCTTCACGTCACGGGCGATTTCGTCGTAGGCCTTGGCCTTTTTCTTCAGTTCCTGGTCGTTGAGGAACAGGCCGATAAGGCTTTGTGCAGCCGAGGTCTTGGCCAGCTTGACGAAGCCGGCGGCCTCGACTTCCAGGGCTTTGTCGCGACCGAAGTTCGCGGCTTTCTGGATGGTCTTGATCGCTTCGACCGGCGCCGGGTAGTTCGGGCCTGCCTGACCGGCCACGAAACCCTTGGCGGTTTCGAAGGCCATCATTTGTTCGATGGCGTTGAGCTTGAGCTTTTCCAGCTTCGGCTGGCGCTTGGCCTTGTAGTCGAACTCGCCGCTGATGGCACGCTTGATGGTTTCAAGGGCCGCTTCCTGGAGCTTGCCAGGTTCGACCACGGCATCCACGGCACCGACTTTCAGCGCGTCTTCGGCACGGTTTTCCTTGCCGGCGGCAATCCACTCGATAGCGTTGTCGGCACCGATCAGGCGCGGCAGGCGCACGGTGCCGCCAAAGCCCGGGTAGATGCCCAGCTTGACTTCCGGCAGGCCGATCTTGGCCGTGGTGGCCATGACGCGGTAATCCGCCGCCAGGCACATTTCCAGGCCGCCACCCAGGGCGATGCCGTTGATGGCCGCGACGGTCGGTACGTTGAGGTCTTCGAAGTCGCTGAAAATACGGTTGGCTTCGAGGTTGCCAGCGATCAGTTCGGCATCGGGCAGCTTGAAGTTGTCGACGAATTCGGTGATGTCGGCACCAACGATGAACACGTCCTTGCCGCTGCTGACGATCACACCCTTGATCGAAGCATCTGCCTTGATAGTGTCTACGGCCTGACGCAATTCATTCAGGGTTAGACGGTTGAACTTGTTGACGGACTCACCCTTGAGGTCGAATTTCAGTTCGACGATGCCACTTTCAAGAGCCTTAACCGTGATGGCTTTACCTTCGTAAATCATCAACTGATCTCCACGATATGGAAGCTGAACAGTACACGTTGGACGCTGACCACTGGTTCGACACTGACGTTACCGTCGATGCTACGCCAATCCGCCAGGCACACCCGTCAACGCGATAGTCGGGGTCTGTAGGAGCTGTCTGAAAATACAAACGCTCAATTCATACGCCCGTTTGATTTGGGTACGTCACCTTCACGGAATTTCCGACAATTGTCAATCGCCCTAAACACAGGCGTGAACGCGACTTTACGGTCATTTCCGTACCCTACGGATCCGCAACACGGCGCCGCATGAGAAGCCATTCATAGAATCAATAATTAGAAAAGTCGCCCTAATTCCAGACAGATCGGATCCAGCCGACTACGCTGTCCGGGTACGATTGAATTTTGCGGAATGAAGGGCGCTGCGAACGCACCCCTGACACGAGATGGATTACCGGCCTGCCTGGCCAACCCGCCCGATGAGACTGTCGGGCTTTTTTATGCCCGAATGTAGGAGCTGCCGAAGGCTGCGATCTTTTGATCTTTCTCAAGATTCAATGAGCCTGGAAAGATCGCAGCCTCGCTGGGCTCGACAGCTCCTACTGCGGATCAGGCCAGCGCCTTTAGGACTTCGGCAATATCCTGCAAAACAGTGGCGTCGCCTTTCTCGCCCCAATACAAGGCGATCATTTGCCGGTCGGCTTCGACTTTGTAGACGTTGGCCGGCAATTTTTCGAAATGATTGAGCAGGGACTCATCCAGGCAGACTTCCCGCCACTGATTGACCCAGACGCCCGGCGCAGTTTGCCAGTAGCTCCAGCAGGCCGGCTGGCTGCCGCGTCGGGGCCGACAGTACTGGGCACAGGGGTTTGGCGGCTGCTGGCCAAGCCAGTGCGGCCACTCTTGTGGCGCCAGTTGCATGGCCAGTCCCAGGCGCCGCGCCTCCATGCGCAAGGCCATGCGACCGCTCTGTACACGGGACGGACGCAACCATGCCAGCGGACTTAACACCACCAACAGGATTGACAGCACTATCCAGACCGTCATATTCGTACTCCCCGATTCTGATGAGCCCATTGACCCAGGTGGCGTCAATGCGCTTGAAACCAGCCATACTTACCGTATCGCAATTCTCTGGAGTGCCTTCCATGTACTACAACCACGTTCTGGTCGCCGTTGACCTCACTGAAGAATGCGATCCGGTCGTCAAGCGCGCCCTCGCCCTCTGCGAAGGCCGGGACACCCAGCTGTCACTGGTGCATATCGTCGAACCGATGGCCATGGCCTTCGGCGGCGACGTGCCGATGGACCTTTCCCAGTTGCAGCAGCAGCAATTTGACCAGGCCAAGGAACGCCTTGACCGACTGATCGTGAAATACCCGGCCCTGAAGAAGGAATTCAGCCACCTGACGTACGGCCAGCCGCGCCAGGAGATCCATCACCTGGCCAAGGAACAGGGTTGCGACCTGATTGTCGTCGGCAGCCATGGTCGCCACGGTTTGGCGCTGCTGCTGGGCTCGACCGCCAACGATGTGCTGCATGGCGCGCCTTGCGATGTGCTGGCGGTGCATCTGGTCAAGCGCACATAAACCTAAACCTGTGGGAGCGAGCTTGCTCGCGATCGCGGTAGATCAGCAGCATTGATGCTGACTGTCACACCGCTATCGCGAGCAAGCTCGCTCCCACAAGGGGATGGCGTTTCAAGTAAACAATCCCGGCGCTCATTGCTGAACGCCGGGATTTTTCTCGACGGTGGATCACACGTCCAGCTCGGCCCAACGCTCGACCAATGCATCCAGCTCGGCTTGCAGTTGCTCCAGGTGCGCAATCACCTTGGCGGTTTCGGCAGCAGGTCGCTGGTAGAACCCGGCCTCGGCCATTTCGGCTTCTACCGCTGCGATCTGCTGCTCCTTCGCGTCGATATCACCCGGCAAGGCTTCCAGTTCACGCTGCAGCTTGTAGCTGAGCTTTTTCTTTGCCGGGGCCGGGGCTGCTGCGGCAACCGGCGCAGGTTCGGCCTTGACCACGGCCGAGTTCAGGTCGGCCTTGCCGGACTTGCTCTCGGTGACCCCCAGCAGACGCGGCGAGCCACCCTGGCGCAGCCAGTCCTGATAGCCACCGACGTATTCGCGAACCAGGCCTTCGCCTTCGAACACCAGGGTGCTGGTGACCACGTTGTCGAGGAATGCCCGGTCGTGACTGACCATCAGAACGGTGCCGTTGAAGGTCAGCAGCACCTCTTCCAGCAATTCGAGGGTTTCCACGTCCAGGTCGTTGGTGGGCTCGTCGAGCACCAGCAGGTTCGCCGGCTTGCTGAACAACTTGGCCAGCAACAGACGGGCGCGCTCACCACCCGACAACGCCTTGACCGGCGTACGGGCACGCTGGGGGCTGAACAGGAAATCGCCGAGGTAGCTCAGCACATGGCGGCTCTGGCCATCGATATCGATGAAATCGCGGCCTTCGGCGACGTTGTCGATCACGGTCTTTTCCAGATCCAGTTGATGACGCAACTGGTCAAAGTAGGCGACGTCGATCTTCGTGCCCTCTTCCACCTTGCCGCTGGTGGGCACCAGGCCGCCGAGCATCAGCTTGAGCAAAGTGGTCTTGCCAGTGCCGTTGGCGCCCAGCAGGCCGATGCGATCGCCACGCTGCAGCACCATGGAAAAGTCCTTGATCAGGAACGGGCCGCCAGGGTGCGCGAAACTCACGTTCTCCAGGACCATCACCTGCTTGCCGGACTTGTCAGCGGTATCCAACTGAATGTTGGCCTTGCCGGTGCGCTCGCGACGCTCGCTGCGCTCCACGCGCAACGCCTTGAGCGCACGCACACGGCCTTCGTTGCGGGTGCGACGCGCCTTGATGCCCTGGCGAATCCAGACTTCTTCCTGGGCCAGCTTCTTATCGAACAGTGCGTTAGCGGTTTCTTCCGCCGCCAGCGCCGCTTCCTTGTGCACCAAGAAGCTGGCGTAGTCGCCGTTCCAGTCGATCAGGCCGCCGCGGTCCAATTCAAGGATGCGCGTCGCCAGGTTCTGCAGGAAGGAACGGTCGTGGGTGATGAACAGCACCGCCCCCTGGAAGTCTTTCAGGGCTTCTTCAAGCCAGGCGATGGCGCCGATGTCCAGGTGGTTGGTCGGTTCGTCGAGCAGCAGCAGGTCCGGCTCGGAGACCAGGGCCTGGGCCAGCAGGACGCGGCGACGCCAACCGCCGGACAACTCGGCGAGGGTCTTGTCGGCCGGCAATTGCAGGCGGCTCAGGGTGCTGTCGACCAACTGCTGCAGGCGCCAGCCGTCTCGGGCCTCAAGGTCGTGCTGCACGTGCATCAACTTGTCCAGGTCGGCATCGGTGACGATGTTCTGGCTCAGGTGGTGATACTCGGCCAACAGCGCGCCGACACCGTCCAGGCCTTCGGCGACCACATCGAACACGGTCCGCTCGTCGGCCACCGGCAGTTCCTGGGGCAATTCGCCGATTTTCAGGCCTGGCGCACGCCAGACCGAGCCGTCGTCGGGCTTTTGATCGCCCTTGACCAGCTTCATCATGCTGGACTTGCCAGTGCCGTTTCGGCCGATGATGCACACCCGCTCACCACGGGCGATCTGCCAGGACACCTTGTCCAACAACGGCATAGCGCCGAAAGCAAGGGACACATCGCTGAATTTGAGCAGGGTCATGAGCTTCTCCAAAAACCGGGCGCGCATTCTACCTGAGATGAGGCCTCAAGGGTCCGCCAATTTCGCCACTGAAGCACTCTGCATAACAAATGTTGCGAACTTGCACCGACAGCCCCGCAAAGCTTTCGCCGGCTGCTGGCAAAAGGCTAAGCTACAGACAGTTACCCTGGGTTCACCCTTGGGCTTGTCATGTTTTTTTCTGCCCGGACGTCTCATGCGCAGTCGCCTTTTCAGTGTCTTATCGTGTCTTTTTGTATGTGCCACTGCCGTTCAATCCGCTCAGGCGGTGGATATTTCCACTCAGCGCCAATACTACGACGAAGCCAAGCGTGCATTGGCCAAGGGCGATTCCGGCCCCTACTTCCGCTACAGCCAGGCCCTGCGCGATTACCCGCTGGAGCCGTACCTGGCCTACGACGAATTGACCGCTCGCCTCAAGAGCGCCAGCAACGCCGAAATCGAGAAATTCCTCGCCGAGCACGGTGACCTGCCCCAGGCCAACTGGATGAAGCTACGCTGGCTGCGTTGGCTGACCGAGCGCGGCGACTGGGAGACCTTCGTCAAGTATTACGACCCCAAGCTCAATTTCACCGAGCTGGATTGCCTCAACGCTCAATACCAACTCAGCCATGGCCTGAAGGCCGAGGGCTACGCCAACACCGAAAAGCTGTGGCTTACCGGCAAATCCCAGCCCCAGGCGTGCGATGCGTTGTTCGGCCTGTGGGCATCCCAGGGCCAGTTGACCGAGCAGAAACGCTGGGAGCGCGCCAAGCTGGCAGCTCAGGCGCGCAACTACCCGCTGGCCAACAGCCTGGTCAGCGGCCTGACCACCCTCGCTCCCCGTGGCAAATTGCTAGTGGACGTGGCGCAAAAGCCCGAGTTGCTCAACCAGCCCTCGCGCTTCGTTCCAGCCGATGAACCGATGTCCGATATCGTCAGCCTCGGCCTGCGTCGCCTGGCCCGCCAGGACCCGGAAAAAGCCATGGCGCTGCTGGATGGCTACGCCAGCACCATGCATTTTTCCCGGGATGAAAAAGTCGCGATCGCCCGCGAGATCGGTCTGACCCTGGCCAAGCGCTTCGACAGCCGCGCCCTGGACGTGATGACGAAATACGACCCTGAGTTGCGCGATGACACCGTTTCGGAATGGCGCTTGCGCCTGCTGTTGCGCCTCGCTCGCTGGGACGATGCCTATCAGTTGACCCGCCGCCTGCCCGAGTCGCTGTCCAGCACCAACCGCTGGCGGTACTGGCAAGCCCGCACGCTGGAACTGGCGCAGCCGCAGAACCCGGAAGCCCTGACGCTCTACAAGCACCTGGCCCGTGAGCGGGACTTCTATGGCTTCCTGGCCGCCGACCGATCCCAGTCCCCCTACTCGCTCGTCAACAAGCCACTGGTGATGAGCCAGGCGCTGACCAACAAGGTGCGCAATACCCCTGGCGTGCGCCGGGCGCTGGAGTTTCATGCCCGTGGGGATATCGTCGACGGACGCCGCGAGTGGTATCACGTCAGCCGTCATTTCAACCGGGACGAAATGGTCGCCCAGGCAAAACTGGCTTACGACCTGAAATGGTATTTCCCGGCCATCCGCACCATCAGCCAGGCCAAGTACTGGGACGACCTGGACATCCGTTTCCCGATGGCCCACCGCGAGACCCTGGTGCGCGAAGCCAAGATCCGAGGCTTGCATCCAAGTTGGGCGTTCGCCATTACCCGCCAGGAAAGTGCGTTCATGGATGATGCCCGCTCCAGCGTCGGCGCCGCCGGCCTGATGCAACTGATGCCTGGCACCGCCAAGGAAACCGCGCGCAAGTTCAGCATTCCCCTGGCCTCGCCACAGCAAGTGCTGAACCCGGACAAGAACATCCAGTTGGGTGCGGCCTACCTGAGCCAGGTTCATAGCCAGTTCAACGGCAACCGCGTCCTGGCCTCGGCGGCCTACAACGCCGGCCCCGGCCGCGTGCGCCAATGGCTGCGTGGCGCCGACCACTTGAGCTTCGACGTCTGGGTCGAGAGCATCCCGTTCGACGAAACCCGCCAATACGTGCAGAACGTGTTGTCATACTCGGTGATCTACGGCCAGAAACTCAATTCGCCGCAACCGCTGGTGGACTGGCATGAGCGGTATTTCGATGATCAGTGATTAACACCCCCACAAAGCCCTCTTCTTTGTGGGAGCGAGCTTGCTCGCGATGGCGCCGGCACCTGCAACATGAATGCAAGCTGACTCACCGCTATCGCGAGCAAGCTCGCTCCCACAGGGCCTGCATCAAACACAACATCCCCTGTGGACGCGGTATCAGTCGGTTGCCGCCTCCGCCCCCACATTGAACTGCAACGCCGCCAATCGCGCATACAGCGCATTGCTGGCGACAAGCTCCTGGTGAGTGCCCACGGCAACCACCTTGCCCTGGTCCATCACCGCGATCCGATCGGCGTTTTTCACCGTGGCCAGCCGATGGGCGATCACCAGCGTCGTGCGGTTTTTCATCAGGCTGGGCAAGGCTTGCTGGATCAGGTGCTCGCTTTGCGCATCGAGGGCGCTGGTGGCTTCATCCAACAGCAGGATCGGGGCATCCACGAGCAACGCTCGGGCGATGGCTAGGCGTTGGCGCTGGCCGCCGGATAACCCGAGGCCGCCGTCGCCCAGGTGCGTCTGGTAGCCGTCGGGCATTTTTTCGATGAAGTCGTGGGCGTGGGCGATCTGCGCGGCCTCGCGCACCTGCTCCGACGTCGCCTCCGGGTTGCCATAGCGGATATTCTCTTCAACCGTGCCGAAAAACAGCGCCGGGCTTTGTGAAACCAGGGCGAAATGCCGGCGCAGGTCCAGCGGATCGAGTCGAGTCAACGGCACATCGTCGATCAGGATCTGCCCTTGCACGGGATCATAGAAGCGCAGCAGCAAATCGTAGACCGTCGACTTGCCCGCGCCGGAAGGCCCGACCAGGGCCAGGGTCTCACCGGCCTTGATGCTCAGGTCGAGTCCGTCGACTGCATAACTGTCCGGCCGGGACGGGTAGGAAAAGCGCACGCCTTCGAGACGCAAATCACCGCGAACCCGCGCTGGCAAGGTCACGAGCCCCGAAGCCGGCGGCTGGATGATGTTTTCCGAACGCAGCAGCTCGGCAATGCGCTCTGCCGCACCGGCCGCCCGCTGCAACTCGCCAATCACTTCGCTCAGGGTCCCGAAGGCACTGCCGACGATCAGGCTGTAGAACACGAACGCCGCCAGCTCGCCACCGGAAATCCGCCCGGCGATCACATCCATGCCTCCGACCCAGAGCATCACCCCCACCGCCCCCAGCACCAGCACGATCACCAGGGTGATCAACCAGGCCCGCTGGACAATGCGCTTGCGAGCGGTGTCGAAGGCCTGCTCCACCGTCACGGAAAAACGGTGTTCGTCCTGGACCTGATGGTTGTAGGCCTGCACGGTCTTGATCTGGCCAAGGGTTTCGGAAACATAGCTGCCGACGTCGGCAACGCGGTCCTGGCTCTGGCGCGACAAGCTGCGCACGCGACGCCCGAAGAGCAGGATCGGCACCAATACCAGCGGCAGGGCGATCACCACGATACTGGTCAGCTTGGGATTGGTGATGAACAGCAGCACGATACCACCCACCACCATCAAGACATTACGCAAAAACAACGACAGCGACGAACCGATCACCGATTGCAGCAAGGTCGTATCAGTGGTCAGCCGTGACTGGATTTCCGAACTGCGGTTGTTTTCGTAGAAACCCGGGTGCAAGTACACCAGATGGTTGAAGACCTTCCGCCTGATATCCGCCACCACCCGCTCACCAATCCAGGACACCAGGTAAAAACGCGAAAACGTACCGATCGCCAACCCCACCACCAGCACCATGAACAGGCCGATGGATTGATTGAGCAGGTGCGGCGAGCGGGTCATGAAGCCCTGGTCCACCAGCAAGCGGATGCCTTGCCCCATGGACAAGGTAATGCCGGCAGTGACAATCAACGCCAGCAAAGCGCCGGCGACCTGTTTGCGATAAGGGGCGATGAAGCCGCTGGCCAGGCGTATGGCACGGCGATGTCGGGAAGAAAGCATCAAAGGCGTCCGATAATGCAGCAGGAAAAAGGCCAGCTCGCGACGCCGAAACGCAGCGGAACCAAGTTGAATCGCAATGAGTCAGGTTAAATATGACCACTATGACTAGCGGCTAGATGTTATCGGTCTAAAGTCTGGCTGGAAACGCAACTGTGTTTCTGATTGAGTGGAGGTGTCGCCATGAACCTACAAGGAGTGTCATGGCTCGGTCACCTGGCGACACTAAAGTAGGCATACAACCTGATGAGGAGACAGGCCATGTCCTTGCAACACAGCAGCGACGACAAGATTCAAGTAATCCGCACGCAACCGGACCAGTCTCTGGGCTGCTCGTTCATCGATGCCCAAGGGCGCGAAGTACCGATCACCGAAGACATGATCCAGAAAGCCTGCAGCGAGCTGGAAAAACGACTGGTCAAGCCTGCCGAACAAAAGTGATACAGCCCGTCTTCAATTGGACCCGACATTGATGTCGGGTTTTTTATGCCTGAAAGAACAAGGCTGCCATTGATCTCTGGCTTGGCACTCACTTGTGGCGAGGGGATTTATCCCCGCTGGGCTGCGCAGCAGCCCCATTGGTTCAAACTGACACACCGCAATCTTCAGATTTCGGGGCCGCTTCGCGCCCCAGCGGGGATAAATCCCCTCGCCACAAAAAGACGGCGTCTAGACGAGGGTGGCGCCCAACGCCGTGACAATCTGTTGCAAGGCCGCCGACTGCCCGTCGATACGCACCTTCAAACTGTCGATTTCCCGCCGTGGCGGATAATGCTTGCGCAAGGCATCGAAGGCGCGGCGTTGCTCGTCGACGGTGCCCACCAGGCTGCGGCGAAAATCCGCGTCGTCGCGACGGGGGTCGTACACACTCCGGCACAGCGCCGCCAAAGCCCAGGCCGGGTCGGTTTCGGCATCCAGGGTGATGCCACCCAGCCACGGCCGAGGCAACAGGTCACTGAGGCTGACTTCAACCGGTCGTTCCAGGAACGCGCACAAGGCCTGGTAGATCTGGGCCGTGCCACGCTGGCGACCATCGAGGCTGTAACCGGCAATGTGCGGGGTGGCGATCACGCACAAATCGGCCAGGTCCACATCCACGGTGGGCTCCTGCTCCCAGACATCCAGCACCGCTTGCAGGTCTTCGCGCTCCAGCAACACCGCGCGCAACGCGGCGTTATCGATCACCGGCCCTCGAGCCGCATTGATCAGCCAGGTCCCGGGCTTGAGCCGGTTCAGGCGCGCTTCGTCGAACAGGTGCCAGGTCGGTTGCTCGCCGTCGCGGGTCAACGGGGTGTGCAGGCTGATCACATCGCACTGCTCGATGATCTGCTCCAGGCTCACATAGTCGCCGCCCTCGACGGCCTGACGCGGTGGATCGCAGACCTTCACGACCCAGCCCAACCCCTTGAGCACCTCGATCAACCGTCCGCCCACCTGGCCCGCGCCGACCACGCCGAAAGTCCGCTGCTCCAGCGCCGCACCTTCGATTTCCGCCAGGGTCATCAGGCTGCCCAGCACGTAGTCCACCACGCCACGGGCATTGCAGCCGGGTGCGCTGGCCCAGCGGATCCCCGCCTCGGCAAGATAATCCAGGTCCAAGTGGTCGGTGCCGATGGTGCAAGTGCCGACGAAGCGGACCTTGCTGCCTTCCAGCAGGGCCCGATTGACCTGGCTGACCGACCGCACCAGCAATACATCGGCGTGCTCGACCATCGTCCGGTCGATCCCCCGGCCCGGTACCCGGCGGATTTCGCCGAATCCTTGGAAAAACGCATCAAGCAGGGGGATGTTTTCGTCGGCGACGATCAGCATGGCGGAGCTCCTTTGGCGGGGTAGGCAGTGTAGGCGTTCCAGTGGGTCTACGCATTACCAGGAGCGAATGATGTTGTGGCGAGGGGATTTATCCCCGTTGGGTGCGCCAGCCCCCCCTATGACTATTGCGACTGCTGCGCAGTCGAACGGGGATAAATCCCCTCGCCACAACAGCATTCACGAGCTGAGTGAACGATTACAAATCCACAACACAGGTTTTTTCCTGACCACCACGTCAAAGCGTAGAATTCTCCGCCTTGCGCTTACCCCTTTCGGATGCTTGCCCTGTGAATCCTGTCATCGACACCTCCACTCCCCTTTCCCGCCCGGCCCGGGTGCGCCTGGAATTCAAGACCTTGCTGGCCCTGGCCTTGCCGATCATGGTGGCGCAACTGGCGACCACGGCCATGGGCTTTGTCGATGCGGTGATGGCCGGTCGGGTCGGCCCACGGGACCTGGCGGCCGTGGCCCTGGGCAACTCGATCTGGGTGCCGGTGTTCCTGTTGATGACTGGCACCCTGCTGGCGACCACCCCGAAAGTTGCCCAGCGCTTCGGTGCCGGCACGTTCGACGAGATCGGGCCGCTGGTACGCCAGGCGCTATGGCTGGCCCTGGTGGTGGGGTTGATCGCGACACTGGCGCTGTTCAGCGCCGAGCCGATCCTGCACATCATGAAAGTCGATCCCGAATTGATCGGTCCGTGCATGGAATACCTGCGGGGCATCGGCACGGGCCTGCCGGCCGTGGCGCTGTATCACGTACTGCGCTGCTTCAGCGACGGCCTGGGTCGCACGCGACCGGCGATGGTGCTGGGGCTGTGCGGGCTGGCGCTGAACATTCCGCTCAATTACATCTTCATCTATGGGCACCTGGGCGTGCCCGCCATGGGCGGCGTCGGTTGCGGCTGGGCCACGGCCATCGTGATGTGGGTCATGGCCCTGGGCATGGCCGGTTGGGCGCGGTGGGCACCGGCCTATCAGTCGAGTCGGTTGTTCAGCCGTTTCGACTGGCCGCAATGGGCGGTCATCAAGCGCTTGCTGGGCATCGGCTTGCCGATCGGCATTGCGGTGTTCGCCGAGTCGAGTATTTTCGCGGTGATCGCCCTGCTGATCGGCAGCCTCGGCGCCACCGTGGTGGCCGGGCACCAGATCGCGCTGAACTTCAGCTCCCTGGTGTTCATGATCCCCTACTCCCTGGGCATGGCCGTCACGGTGCGCGTCGGCCAAGCCCTGGGGCGGCAGCAGCCTCGCGAAGCGCGCTTCGCTGCCGGGGTGGGCATGGGCACCGCACTGGCCTACGCTTGCCTGTCGGCGAGCCTGATGTTCGCGCTGCGCGGGCCTATCGCGGCGATCTATACCGCCGATCCGGTGGTCATCGAGGTGGCATCGATGCTGATCGTCTATGCGGCGCTGTTTCAGTTTTCCGATGCGATCCAGGTCACGGCGGCAGGCGCATTGCGCGGCTACCAGGACACCCGGGTGACGATGATCCTGACCCTGTTCGCCTATTGGGGCATCGGCCTGCCGGTGGGTTACGCCCTGGGCCTGACCGACTGGCTCGGCGCGGCCAGCGGCCCGAGCGGCTTGTGGCAAGGCCTGATCGTGGGCTTGAGCTGCGCGGCACTGATGTTGTCGATCCGTCTGGCACGTAGCGCGCGCAAGCAGATCCGCCTCAGCCGCTCGACGGGTTAAGCGAGTTTCTTGCGGATCCAGTAGAGGTAGGTGCCGGCCTCCTCCTGCTGGGCCACCAGCTCGTGGTCCAGGAACACACAAAACTTGGGGATGTCGCGGCGGGTCGAGGGGTCGGTGGCGATGACTTTCAGCAGGCCACCGGGGGCCAGGTCGCGGATGTGCTGGTGCAACATCATCACCGGTTCCGGGCAATTGAGGCCGGTGGCATCCAGCGTGCCGTCGACCGGCGTGTCGTTCATTTCACTCATGTTCTACTCCTGAAACTGGCCGGCATTGTCGCGCAATGTCGGCGTTCGGTCACCCCTGGCATCCCACAGGGGTCTCCATCAATCCCGAGGGCTAGCGGGATTTCGGCTTCTTCGTGTCCAACCGCCGCAAATGGCAGGTCACTTCCTCACGGTCGTGGTACAGCTGCTTGCAACCGATCTCGACCTTGATGCCCCGGGCCTTGAAGCCATCAGCGATACGCTCGAGCAGGCGCTTCACCTCGGCATAACGCTGCTTCATCGGCAGCTTGAGGTTGACCACGGCCTCGCGGCAATGGCCCTCGCCAATCCACTCTTCCAGCATCGCCGCGTTGCGCGCAGGCTTTTCGACGATGTCGCAGACCATCCAGTCCACCGGCTGCTTGGGCTTGAACGTGAAGCCGTCCGCCATCAGGTGCTGCACCAGGCCGGTGTCCATCAGGCTTTCGGCCATGGGGCCGTTGTCGATGGCCGTCACCAGCATCCCACGGTTGACCAGTTGCCAGGTCCAGCCGCCTGGCGCGGCGCCGAGGTCCACGCCGGTCATGTCACTGTGCAGGCGCTCATCCCACTGGTCCCGGGGGATGAAATGGTGCCAGGCCTCTTCAAGCTTGAGTGTGGAGCGGCTCGGCGCTTCCCGGGGGAACTTCAGGCGCGGGATGCCCATCGGCCACATCGCCGAATTGTCCGCGTCCGCCAGGCCCAGGAACACTTCACGGCCACTTTTGAATGTCAGCAGCAGACGCGGCTTGCGGGGGTCGTCCACCAGCTTGCCGGCCCCGCTCAGTGCTTTGCGCAGCGGGCCTTCGAATTTCTTGCAGAAGTTCGACAGTTCCTTGCCGTCATTGGTGTCGACCACCTCCAGCCACAGGCTGCCGCAGGTCGGGAACGCCGACATGTGAGCCAGGATGACGCTGATACGGTCGGTTTCCGGCAATTCAATGAACGTGCCCCGCGCCCACTGGCGTGGAAAAATCAGCTCGGCAAAACGCTGCCCGCGCATCAGCCGCTCGGCGCCGTCCTCTTCGGTACAGACAAATTCGGCGCAGGCACTGGCCGGTTTGGCCTTGGCGTAGCCGGCCACGTTGAGCCGGGCCGCGTGCTCGGCGATCTCGGAACAGACCTCGCCTTCGAAGCCTGGCCGGCAGTGCATAAAAAGCGTGTTCATTGAAACTCCGTAGCAAAGCCTGTCACGAAAACCGCCGCATGATAGCGGAGTTCGGAACCGCGAACCTTGCTATAGAGTCCAGTGATTAGTCATACGCTCAAAACAGGGCTAGGTTAAAGGCTCTGTCCGTCCCCCTCCGTCCGTAGCCGTGCGGACTCAAAGGAGTGATTTCAATGCCGTCCCTCGATAGCCTGAAAACCCTTAAAACACTGCAAGTCGACGCCAGGACCTACCATTACTTCAGCCTGCCGGATGCCGCCCGAAGCCTGGGTGACCTGGACAAGCTGCCCATGTCCTTGAAGGTGCTGCTGGAAAACCTGTTGCGCTGGGAAGATGAAAAAACCGTCACCGGTGCCGACCTCAAGGCCCTGGCCGGGTGGCTCAAGGAGCGCCGCTCCGACCGCGAGATTCAATACCGCCCGGCACGGGTACTGATGCAGGATTTCACCGGTGTCCCCGCCGTGGTCGATCTGGCCGCCATGCGAGCCGCCATGGAAAAGGCCGGCGGCGATCCCCAGCGGATCAACCCGCTGTCACCGGTGGACCTGGTGATCGACCACTCGGTGATGGTAGACAAGTTCGCCAGCAGCCAGGCGTTCGAGCAGAACGTCGACATCGAAATGCAGCGCAACGGCGAACGCTACGCCTTCCTGCGCTGGGGCCAGAGCGCCTTTGACAATTTCAGCGTAGTACCGCCGGGCACCGGCATCTGCCACCAGGTCAATCTGGAATACCTGGGCCGCACCGTGTGGACCAAAGAAGAAGACGGCCGCACCTACGCCTTCCCCGATACCCTGGTGGGCACCGACTCCCACACCACCATGATCAACGGCCTCGGCGTACTGGGCTGGGGCGTCGGCGGGATCGAGGCGGAAGCGGCCATGCTCGGCCAACCGGTGTCGATGCTGATTCCCGAGGTCATCGGTTTCAAACTCATCGGCAAGCTGCGCGAAGGCATTACCGCCACCGACCTGGTGCTGACCGTCACGCAGATGCTGCGCAAGAAAGGTGTGGTGGGCAAATTCGTCGAGTTCTATGGCGACGGCCTGGCCGACCTGCCCCTGGCCGACCGCGCCACCATCGCCAACATGGCCCCGGAATACGGCGCCACCTGCGGTTTCTTCCCGGTGGACGAGGTGACCCTGGACTACCTGCGCCTGTCCGGGCGCCCGACAGAGACCGTGAAGCTGGTAGAGGCTTATTGCAAGGCCCAGGGCCTGTGGCGCCTGCCCGGCCAAGAGCCGGTGTTCACCGACACCCTGGAGCTGGACATGGGCAGCGTCGAGGCCAGTCTCGCCGGGCCCAAACGCCCTCAGGACCGGGTTTCGCTGCCGAATGTCGGCCAGGCTTTCAGCGACTTCCTGGGGTTGCAGGTCAAACCCACCAGTAAAGAAGAAGGCCGCCTGGAAAGTGAAGGCGGCGGTGGCGTCGCGGTGGGCAATGCCGACCAGGTGGGCGAAGCCGAGTACGAATTCGAAGGCCACACCCATCGCCTGAAAAACGGCGCGGTGGTGATTGCCGCCATCACCTCGTGCACCAACACCTCCAACCCCAGCGTCATGATGGCCGCCGGGCTGCTGGCGAAAAAAGCCGTGGAAAAAGGCCTGGTCCGCAAGCCTTGGGTCAAGAGTTCCCTGGCGCCGGGCTCCAAGGTGGTCACCGATTACTACAACGCGGCCGGCCTGACCGAGTACTTGGATAAACTCGGTTTCGACTTGGTGGGCTATGGTTGCACGACCTGTATCGGCAACTCCGGGCCGTTGCCGGACCCCATCGAGAAAGCCATCCAGAAAGCCGACCTGACCGTGGCCTCGGTATTGTCGGGCAACCGCAACTTCGAAGGCCGGGTGCATCCGCTGGTGAAGACCAACTGGTTGGCCTCGCCGCCGCTGGTGGTCGCCTATGCCCTGGCCGGCACAGTGCGCATCGACATCAGCAGCGAGCCGCTGGGCAACGACCGGGACGGCAAGCCGGTGTACCTGCGGGACATCTGGCCCAGCAGCCAGGAAGTGGCCGCCGCCGTGGCCCAGGTCAACACCAGCATGTTCCACAAGGAATACGCCGCCGTGTTTGCCGGTGACGAGCAATGGCAGGCCATCGAAGTGCCGCAAGCGGCGACTTACGTCTGGCAGGATGACTCGACCTACATCCAGCACCCACCCTTCTTCGACGACATCGGCGGGCCGCCACCGGCCGTCAGGAACGTCGAGGGCGCCCGGATCCTGGCCCTGCTGGGAGACTCGGTGACCACCGACCACATCTCCCCGGCCGGTAACATCAAGGCTGACAGCCCGGCCGGTCGCTACCTGCGCGAACAAGGCGTGGAGCCACGGGACTTCAACTCCTACGGTTCAAGGCGCGGCAACCATCAAGTCATGATGCGCGGCACCTTCGCCAATATCCGCATCCGCAACGAAATGCTCGACGGTGAAGAAGGCGGCAACACGATCTACATCCCCAGTGGCGAACGAATGCCGATCTACGATGCCGCCATGCTCTACCAATCCACGGGCACGCCCCTGGTGGTGATCGCCGGCCAGGAATATGGCACGGGCTCGAGCCGGGACTGGGCGGCCAAGGGCACCAACCTGCTGGGGGTCAAGGCGGTGATCGCCGAAAGCTTCGAGCGCATCCATCGCTCCAACCTGGTGGGCATGGGCGTGCTGCCGCTACAGTTCAAGCTCGACCAGAACCGCAAGCGCCTGAACCTCACGGGCAAGGAAACCCTGGACATCCTGGGGCTCAATGACGTCGAACTGACGCCACGGATGAACCTGCCCCTGGTCATCACCCGGGAGGATGGCAGCCAAGAGCGAATCGAAGTGTTGTGTCGGATCGATACCTTGAATGAAGTGGAATACTTCAAGGCCGGCGGGATTCTTCACTACGTCTTGCGACAATTGATTGCAGGTTAAAACACGCCCCTGTGGGAGCGAGTTTGCTCGCGATAGCGATGGATCAGCCAGCATCAGTGTTGGCTGACTTGCCCCTATCGCGAGCCAGCTCGCCCCCACAGTTATTTAACAGGCGCTGTTTTGTATGAGCCCGCCTATAATCCTGCCGGCACTCACGCAACCGCGTCAGCCAACTGCCTGCCCCTCCTGCGCATGAATCTGCACGGACACAAATGTGCTCTTTGCGCGACACGGTGGCGTCGAAGCCCCGACAGCCGCCCTCGCCCAGAGCGTCCCCGTTAAAAGGATGTTGTATGCCCGCTTTGCCCTGGCTTCACCTGGCCCTTCTTTCCACAGGCTATGGTCTGGCGCTGGTCTATGGCCATCTGGCCTGGACTGCACTCATCTCGATCGGGCTGCTGCTGTTCGCCGGGTATGCGGTTCGCCAGCGACAAACGCCGGTTGGCCGGTTTCTCGGGCATACCCTGTTCCTGGTCATGGCCCTGGCACTGGCACTGCACTGGATGCCTGGCTTCTTCAACGGGCGGGTGATCCCGGCGCAACGTTTGACCGATGACGCCGCACCGTTTGCCATGTACCTGAACCAGGACAAGCCGCTCATCGGCTTCTGGCTGTTGCTGGCCTGCCCCTGGATCGTCGGCCGGCGCTCGTTGCGGTTGTCGTCCTACGCCACGGCCATGGGTTTGGCCCTGAGCGCGGTCCTGGCCCTTGGCGGTGCGATGCTGCTGGGGATGATCCACTGGGCGCCGAAATGGCCGGACCATGCCTGGATGTGGGTACTTAATAATCTTTTATTGGTCACGCTGGTGGAGGAAGCGCTGTTTCGTGGCTACATTCAGGGTGGCTTGAGCCGACGCTTCAAACACCTGCGTCAGGGCGACAACCTGGCATTGCTCCTGGCTTCGTTGCTGTTCGGCCTAGTGCATGCGGGCGCGGGTTGGCAATGGGTGCTGCTGTCGGGGCTGGCGGGGCTCGGTTACGGCCTGGCGTATCGTTTTGGCGGTCTGGGCGCGGCGATTGCCACGCATTTTCTGCTCAACCTGCTTCATTTCGCCCTCTTTACCTACCCGATGCTGGCGTGATAGCGACAGGCAAAAATAACTTCAACTAAAACCTGACGGCGCCGACAACCTTTCAAAGCCTTGCGGATCTACACACCATGCGTAACAACCAACCCGTCACACAACGCGAAAGGACCTTCCCGGCCCAGCAACGATTGATTTCGACCACCGACGCCAAGGGTGTCATCACCTACTGCAACGACGCGTTCGTTGAAATCAGTGGGTTTTCCAAGGAAGAACTGATCCGTTCGCCGCACAACCTCGTCCGTCACCCCGATGTTCCGTCAGCCGTGTTCACCCATATGTGGGGCACGCTGAAACAAGGCTTGCCATGGATGGGCATCGTCAAGAACCGCAGCAAGAACGGCGACCACTACTGGGTCAACGCCTACGTCACGCCCATCTTCGAAGGTAACCAGGTGGTCGGCTACGAGTCGGTACGGGTCAAGCCCACCGCCGAGCAGATCGGCCGGGCCGAAGCACTTTACCAGCGCATCAACCAGGGCAAGTCCGCGGTGCCTGGCAGCGACAAATGGCTGCCGATGCTGCAGGACTGGCTGCCGTTCATCCTGGTCAGCCAGTTGAGCTTCGTCGTGGGCGCCTTCTTGAACTCCCACTGGGGTTTTGCCCTGGCCGCCGTGCTTTCGGTGCCACTGGGGCTGATCGGCCTGCAATGGCAACAACGCGGGATCAAGCGCCTGCTGCGCCTGGCCGAGCAAACCACCTCCGACCCGCTGATCGCCCGGATGTACACCGACAGCCGCGGCGTCCAGGCACGCCTGGAAATGTCGATTCTCAGTCAGCAAGCGCGCCTGAAAACCTGCCTGACGCGCCTGCAGGACACCGCCGAGCATCTTAACGACCAGGCTCGCCAGTCCAACACGTTGGCCCATGACAGCTCCAGCGGCCTTGAGCGCCAGCGGGTGGAAACCGAACAGGTCGCCACGGCCGTCAACCAGATGGCGGCAACGACCCAGGAAGTCGCCAGTCACGTGCAGCGCACCGCCGATGCCACCCAGGAAGCCAATCGCCTGACCAGCCGTGGCCGCGACATCGCCGGGGAAACCCGCGAAGCCATCGAGCGGCTGTCGGTGGTGGTCGGTGAGACCGGTAACACCGTGACTCAGCTGGCCAAGGACAGCGACGAGATCGGTGGCGTGGTCGACGTGATCAAAGGCATCGCCGACCAGACCAACCTGCTGGCCCTCAACGCCGCCATTGAAGCGGCCCGTGCAGGTGAGATGGGGCGCGGCTTTGCCGTGGTGGCCGACGAAGTACGCCAACTGGCGCAACGCACCAGCGAATCCACCGGGCAGATCCATGGCCTGATCGCCAAGCTCCAGCAAACCGCCAACAATGCCGTGCAAACCATGGAGGCCGGCCACCGCCAGGCCGAAGAAGGCGTGGCGCGGGTGATGGAAGCGGACCAGGCATTGGTGGGCATCAGCGAAGCGGTGGCCAACATCACCGACATGACCACCCAGATCGCCGCCGCCACCGAGGAGCAAAGCTCAGTGGCCGAGGAGATCAGCCGCAACATCAGCAACATCTCGGAACTGGCCGACCAGACCTCCGGCCAGGCCCACAGCTCGGCGCTGCTGAGCGAAGAGCTGACCCGCACGGCGAATTCGCAGTATTCGTTGGTGGAGCGGTTCAACCGCTGATTTCAGTTGGCAATCCAAAAACCCGGACAGCGAACGCTTCCGGGTTTCTTGTTGCCTGGGCAGCCGCCATCGCGAGCAAGCTCGCTCCCACAAGGGGTTCGTGAGCGCCACACATCCAGTGTGGGAGCGAGCTTGCTCGCGATGAGGCCCTGACAATCAAAAAAGCGCTTATTGAAGAAACGCCGCCACCTTGCCCGCCGCCGCCTCCAGATGCTGCTCATGACTGAACCCTGAAGCCTTCAGCGGCTTGAGGTCATGATCCCCCGCCACCAGCCACATCACCTCGATGCTCGGGGACAATTCATATCCCTGCACCGCCTCCCGGTTACCCAAGGCATCACGCTCGCCCTGGACGATCAAGGTCCGGGTCTTTAACCCTGCCAAGTGCTCGACCCGCGGCTTCTCCGGCTTGCCCACCGCATAGAAGGGATAACCCAGGCACACCAGCGCATCGGCACCCAACTCATCGACCAGCAGGCTCGCCATGCGCCCGCCCATGGACTTGCCGCCAATGGCCAGCCGCCCAGCGACAAAAGGCCGCACCGTGGCGTACACCTCACGCCAGCATTCCAGCAGCTTGGGTGCCGGGTTGGGAGGACGCCTGCCCCCATCCTGGCGCCGCTGGGCCATGTAGGGAAACTCGAAGCGCAACACGTTGACGCCCCGTACGGCAAGGCGTGCGGCCATTTCTTCCATGAAGCCGCTGTCCATCGGTGCACCGGCACCATGGGCAAGGATGAGGGTCGGGGGCTCGGCAACGATACCCGGTTGCGCGGCGGTCCATAGCCAACCGTGTTCGGCCACGCACCGCGCCCATTGATCCCCGTCAATACTGGCCTTGTGCTGTTTGTCCATGCTTGCCTCGCTTTTAGTCTGCCTATAACTCCAGGCGAAGAACGCCGCACTGCCTTGCGCAGGCGCTCACTTCGGCTGAACCGTGGATGGGGAACCATGAACACTTCTATCAGTACCGCCTACAACTACAAGGTGGTCCGCCAATTCGCCATTATGACGGTGGTGTGGGGCATCGTCGGCATGGGGCTCGGGGTTTTTCTCGCCGCCCAATTGGTCTGGCCACAGCTCAACTTCGATTTGCCCTGGACCAGCTTCGGCCGCCTGCGCCCGTTGCATACCAACGCGGTGATCTTCGCCTTTGGCGGCTGCGCATTATTTGCCAGTTCGTTCTATTCGGTGCAACGCACCTGCCAGACACAGCTGTTCGCGCCGAAAATCGCCGCGTTCTGCTTCTGGGGCTGGCAATTGGTGATCCTGCTGGCGGCCATCAGCCTGCCCCTGGGCTACACCAGCTCCAAGGAATACGCCGAGCTGGAATGGCCGATCGACATCCTGATCACCATCGTCTGGGTCGCCTACGCCATCGTGTTCTTCGGCACCGTGGCCAAGCGCAATACCAAGCACATCTACGTCGGCAACTGGTTCTTCGGCGGATTCATCCTGACCGTGGCGATCCTGCACATCGTCAACAACCTGGAACTGCCGGTGAGCTTCACCAAATCCTACTCGGTGTACGCCGGGGCCACGGATGCGATGGTGCAGTGGTGGTACGGCCACAACGCCGTGGGCTTTTTCCTCACCGCAGGCTTCCTGGGGATGATGTACTACTTCGTGCCCAAGCAGGCCGAGCGCCCGGTTTATTCCTATCGCTTGTCCATCGTCCACTTCTGGGCGTTGATCACCCTGTATATCTGGGCCGGCCCGCACCACCTGCACTACACCGCGCTGCCGGACTGGGCGCAGTCCCTGGGCATGGTGATGTCGCTGATCCTGCTGGCACCCAGCTGGGGCGGCATGATCAACGGCATGATGACCCTGTCGGGTGCCTGGCATAAGTTGCGCAGCGACCCGATCCTGCGCTTCTTGGTGGTGTCCCTGGCGTTCTACGGCATGTCGACCTTCGAAGGTCCGATGATGGCGATCAAGACGGTCAACGCCCTCTCCCACTACACCGACTGGACCATCGGCCACGTACACGCCGGTGCACTCGGCTGGGTAGCGATGATTTCCATCGGCGCGCTGTACCACATGATCCCGAAAGTCTTCGGTCGGCCACAGATGCACAGCATCGGCCTGATCAACGCGCACTTCTGGCTCGCGACCATCGGCACCGTGTTGTACATCGCCTCGATGTGGGTCAACGGCATCGCCCAGGGCCTGATGTGGCGCGCGGTGAACGAGGACGGCACGCTCACCTACTCCTTCGTCGAAACCCTGGTGGCCAGCCACCCAGGCTTCGTCGTGCGGCTGGCGGGCGGGTCGATCTTCCTTCTCGGCATGCTGCTGATGGCCTACAACACCTGGCGCACCGTGCGGGCCTACCAGCCTGCCGAAGCCGCCGCTGCCGCGCAGATGGCCTGAGGAGTCCACCATGAAACACGAAACAATCGAAAAAAACGTCGGCCTGCTGATGCTGCTGATGGTCCTGGCCGTGAGCATTGGCGGCCTGACCCAGATCGTGCCGCTGTTCTTCCAGGACGTGACCAACAAGCCGGTGGACGGCATGAAGCCCTACACCGCCCTGCAACTGGAAGGCCGCGACATCTATATCCGCGAAGGCTGCGTGGGCTGCCACTCGCAGATGATCCGTCCGTTCCGCGCCGAGACCGAGCGCTACGGCCACTACTCCGTCGCTGGCGAAAGCGTCTGGGACCACCCGTTCCTGTGGGGCTCCAAGCGTACCGGGCCGGACCTGGCACGGGTCGGCGCGCGCTACTCCGATGACTGGCACCGCGCCCACCTGTACAACCCGCGCAACGTCGTGCCCGAGTCAAAAATGCCGGCCTACCCATGGCTGGTAGCCCAGGCGGTGGACAGCAGCCACACCGAAGGCAAGCTGCGCGCCATGCGCACCCTCGGCGTGCCGTACACCGACGACGACATCGCCGGCAGCGTGGCCTCGCTCAAGGGCAAGACCGAAATGGACGCGCTGGTGGCCTACCTGCAAGTGCTCGGCACTGCCATCAAGAGCAAGAGGTGAGCCTGATGTTCTTTGAAATGAGCACTGGAATGATCCGTGGCCTGGGCACCGTCGTGGTGTTCATCGCCTTCATCGGCCTGACCCTGTGGGTATTCAGCAGCAAGCGCGGCCCGGAATTCGCCCAGGCGCGCCTGCTGCCGTTCGCCGACGAACCGCCCGCCGACATCACCCCCCAAGACCCTGCGACAAGGAGTACCCGGCCATGACCACCTTCTGGAGTACGTGGATCTGCGTACTGACCATCGGCAGCCTGATCGGCCTGACCTGGCTGCTGATCGGCACCCGCAAGGGCGAGACCAAGGGCAGCGTCGACCAGACCATGGGCCACAGCTTCGACGGCATCGAGGAGTACGACAACCCGCTGCCACAGTGGTGGTTCCTGTTGTTCGCCGGCACCCTGGTGTTTTCCGTCGGCTATCTGGTCCTGTATCCGGGCCTGGGCAACTGGAAAGGTATCCTGCCCGGCTACGAGAAC
Organism: Pseudomonas sp. NFACC37-1; assembly: GCF_900101575.1. NCBI lineage: Bacteria > Pseudomonadati > Pseudomonadota > Gammaproteobacteria > Pseudomonadales > Pseudomonadaceae > Pseudomonas > Pseudomonas sp. NFACC37-1. The sequence goes on from NZ_FMUZ01000005.1 coordinate 121,951, forward strand.
GGCTGGACCGGCGCCCATGAATGGGAAAAGGAAATGGCCAAGGCCGATGCCAAATTCGGACCGATCTTCGCCAAATTCGCCGCCATGCCCGTGGAAGAAGTGGCCAAGGACCCGCAGGCACTGAAAATGGGCGGTCGCCTGTTCGCCTCCAACTGCTCGGTCTGCCATGGCTCGGACGCCAAGGGTGCCTTTGGCTTCCCGAACCTGGCCGACAGCAACTGGCGTTGGGGCGGTGCTGCCGACACCATCAAGGCGACCATCATGGGCGGCCGCATGGCGGCGATGCCGGCCTGGGGCGAAGTGCTGGGGGACGCGGGGGTCAAGAACGTGGCCGCCTATGTACGCCACGACCTGGCCGGCCTGCCGTTGCCGGCAGACAGCGGTGCCGATCTGCAAGCCGGCCAGCAGGCCTTCAACACCACCTGCGTGGCCTGCCACGGCGCCAACGGCCAGGGGACCGAAGCCATGGGCGCGCCGAACCTGACGCAACCGGCCGGCTTCATCTATGGCACCAGCCTGGCCCAGTTGCAGCAGACCATTCGCCATGGTCGCCAGGGCCACATGCCAGCGCAGAATGAGTTGCTGGGCAATGACAAGGTGCAACTGCTCGCGGCTTACGTTTACAGTCTTTCAAAGACTGATGAGCAGTTGAGCGGCAAGCCGCAAGCTGCAAGCCTCAAGTAAAAGCAAAAGCAAAAGCAAAAGCAAAAGCTGCAAGCGACGCGCACTCGCTTGCAGCTTGAAGCTCGCAGCTCGCAGCTGCTTCTTTTTGTCGCACCCCTCCCATCGTCTTCCTTTCGGTTCCCCGGAATCAGGTCTAAGCTTGCCTCTGCGTGCGCTGGCGACTGCCGGTTTCAGGTCGACCCGACCCGATGCGTTCGACAATCGTTCGATAAAAAGGCCGCAAAGGCAGGTGAATACCGGCTGTTGCGATAATTGCCTGGCATCACCCGAACACCGTGTTCGAACACACCCCGTTACAACCGACCTGACCCCCTCGCCTCTTTCCTTCGTTGCGACATTTTGCCGAGGGCCAATTTTGTCCCTACTCAGCACATGGAAAGGCCGCAGAATCTGCTTTGGAAAGCATTGACCCAGGTCATGGCGCGTTGCAATGACCCCCCGCTTTCTCCATACTTGCGACCGATTTTTATCCTAATAAAACACCCAAACCGTGGAACCTTAGAATGAGCACAGCAATCAGTCCGACTGCTTATAACTATAAGGTAGTCCGCCAGTTCGCCATCATGACGGTGGTCTGGGGGATCCTTGGCATGGGGCTCGGTGTCTTCATCGCCTCGCAACTGGTCTGGCCGGAGTTGAACTTCGATCTGCCATGGACGACATTTGGACGCCTGCGCCCGCTGCACACCAACCTGGTGATCTTCGCCTTCGGTGGTTGTGCATTGTTTGCCACTTCTTACTACGTCGTGCAGCGAACCTGCCAAACGCGACTGATCTCCGACAGCCTCGCCGCCTTCACCTTCTGGGGCTGGCAAGCGGTCATCGTCGGTGCGATCGTGACCTTGCCAATGGGTTTCACCACCACCAAGGAATACGCGGAACTGGAATGGCCCCTGGCTATCCTGCTGGCCATCGTCTGGGTGACCTACGGTTTGGTGTTCTTTGGCACCATCGTCAAGCGCAAGACCAAGCACATCTACGTCGGTAACTGGTTCTACGGTGCCTTCATCGTCGTGACCGCCATGCTGCACATCGTCAACCACGCCTCCCTGCCGGTCAGCTTCTTCAAGTCGTACTCGGCCTATTCGGGCGCGACCGACGCGATGATCCAGTGGTGGTACGGCCACAACGCCGTGGGCTTCTTCCTGACCACCGGCTTTTTGGGGATGATGTACTACTTCGTGCCGAAACAGGCCGAGCGTCCGATCTATTCCTATCGCCTGTCCATCGTCCACTTCTGGGCGTTGATCACCCTGTACATCTGGGCCGGTCCGCACCACCTGCACTACACCGCACTGCCGGATTGGGCGCAGTCCCTGGGCATGGCGATGTCGATCATCCTGCTGGCGCCAAGCTGGGGCGGCATGATCAACGGCATGATGACCCTCTCGGGTGCCTGGCATAAGCTGCGCACCGACCCGATCCTGCGCTTTCTGGTGGTGTCGCTGGCGTTCTACGGCATGTCGACCTTCGAAGGCCCGATGATGGCCATCAAGACCGTCAACTCCCTGAGCCACTACACCGACTGGACCATCGGCCACGTACACGCCGGCGCACTCGGCTGGGTGGCAATGATTTCCATCGGCGCCATCTACCACATGATCCCGAAACTGTTCGGTCGTGCGCAGATGCACAGCACCGGCCTGATCAACGCGCACTTCTGGCTCGCGACCATCGGCACCGTGCTCTACATCGCCTCGATGTGGGTCAACGGCATCACCCAAGGCCTGATGTGGCGTGCGATCAACGACGACGGCACCCTGACCTACTCGTTCGTCGAAGCGCTGCAAGCCAGCCATCCTGGTTTCATCGTACGTGCCCTGGGCGGCGCGTTCTTCGCCAGCGGCATGCTGTTGATGGCCTACAACGTGTACCGCACCGTTCGTGCCTCTGACCCGGCTGAAGCTGAAGCCGCCGCCAAGATCGCCGTAGTTGGAGCTCACTGATGAAGCACGAAGCAGTAGAGAAGAATATCGGCCTGCTGGCCTTCTTCATGGTCATCGCCGTGAGCATCGGCGGTCTGACCCAGATCGTTCCGCTGTTCTTCCAGGACGTGACCAACAAGCCGGTCGAAGGCATGAAGCCGCGTACTGCCCTTGAACTGGAAGGCCGCGACATCTACATCGCCAACGGCTGTGTGGGCTGCCACTCGCAGATGATCCGTCCGTTCCGTGCCGAGACCGAACGCTACGGCCACTATTCGGTTGCCGGTGAAAGCGTCTGGGACCACCCGTTCCTGTGGGGTTCCAAGCGGACCGGCCCGGATCTGGCCCGCGTTGGCGGCCGTTACTCCGACGACTGGCAGCGTGCGCACTTGTACAACCCGCGCAACGTTGTGCCTGAGTCGAAAATGCCGGCCTACCCGTTCCTCGTAGAAAACAAGCTCGACGGCAAAGACACCGCCAAGAAAATGGAAGTCCTGCGGGCCTTGGGCGTGCCTTACACCGACGAAGACATCGCCGGTGCCAAGGATGCCGTCAAGGGCAAGACTGAAATGGACGCGCTGGTGGCCTATCTGCAAGGCCTGGGCACCATCATCAAAAGCAAACGGTGATCTGGATGGATATCGGGATGATTCGTGGCCTGGGCACCGTCGTCGTGATGGTGGCCTTTATCGGCCTGGCCTTGTGGGTGTTCAGCCCCAAGCGCAAGTCGGAGTTTGACGACGCGACCTTGCTGCCGTTCGCGGATGATCCCGAGGCCATCAAGCACGTCGAGCAAGCTTCTAGGAGTAACAAAGAATGACTACGTTCTGGAGTCTGTACGTCACAGTCCTCAGTCTGGGTACGATCTTCGCCCTGACCTGGCTGCTGCTGTCGACCCGCAAGGGCCAGCGCAGCGAAGCCACCGAAGAGACGGTTGGCCACTCCTTCGACGGGATCGAGGAGTACGACAACCCGCTGCCGAAATGGTGGTTCATGTTGTTCGTGGGCACCATCGTGTTCGCCCTCGGTTACCTGGTGCTCTACCCTGGCCTGGGCAACTGGAAAGGCCTGCTGCCAGGCTATAACTACCTGGACAACGAAAAGCAGACCGCCTTCGCCAACGGCCAGACCGGCTGGACAGGCGTTCACGAGTGGGAAAAGGAAATGGCTCGCTCGGACGCCAAGTTCGGTCCGATCTTCGCCAAGTTCGCTTCCATGCCGATCGAAGAAGTCGCCAAGGACCCGCAAGCCCTGAAGATGGGTGGCCGCCTGTTCGCCTCCAACTGCTCGGTCTGCCACGGTTCCGACGCCAAGGGTGCCTATGGTTTCCCCAACCTGACCGACGCCGACTGGCGCTGGGGCGGCGAGCCGGAAACCATCAAGACGACCATCATGGGCGGACGTCACGCCGTGATGCCGGGCTGGGCTGCCGTGGTCGGCGAACAAGGCGTGGCCGACGTGGCTTCCTACCTGGTGACCAGCCTGCACGGTCGCAAGCTGCCGGAAGGCGCCAAGGCCGACCCGGCCAACGGCCAGAAACTGTTCGCGGCCAACTGCGTGGCCTGCCACGGTCCTGCCGGCAAGGGCACGCCCGCCATGGGCGCACCTGACCTGACGCATCCGGCCGGTTTCATCTACGGTTCGAGCTTCGCCCAACTGCAGCAGACCATCCGCTACGGTCGCCAGGGCCAGATGCCGGCCCAGGCCGACCTGCAAGGCAACGACAAGGTCCACTTGCTGGCCGCCTATGTCTACAGCCTGTCTCACGGCGAGAAAGCACCTGCGGCTGACGCCCAGTAAAGCCAACGCCTGATGTGCCAAAGGCCCCGTCAACCAACGTTGACGGGGCCTTTTTGTTTGCCGCTGCGACAGGACGAAATGGTTTTATCTTGCCCGCAAACAGCCGTGGTAGTAACGTGCCTACATTCAGTTCTATCGAGGACGCCGCCATGTCCATCACCACTATTTCCAGCCGCGAATTCAACCACGACACAAGTGGTGCCAAAAAAGCCAGCCGCCAGGGGCCGGTCATCATTACCGACCGTGGCAAGCCGGCCCATGTGCTGCTAAGCATTGAGGAGTACCAGAAACTGACCGGCATCGGCACCAGCATTGTCGAGTTGCTCGTCATGCCCGACACGCCGGATATTGATTTCGATACCGAACGTGCCGTCATCTCTCCTCGACCGGTGGACCTGTCCTGATGTACCTGCTGGACACTAACGTCATCTCGGAACTGCGCAAGCCTCAAGCCGATAAGAACGTACAGGCCTGGGCGCGTGGCGTGCCCGCCCCCAGCCTTTACCTCTCGGCGATTACCGTATTGGAATTGGAAACCGGCGTGTTGCGCTTCGAACGCAAGGACCCGGAGCAAGGCAGTCGCCTGCGCGCATGGCTGGACAACCATGTCATGCCCGCATTCGCCGGAAGAATCCTGGCGGTCGACCGCGCCGTCGCGCTGCGCTGCGCTCGCCTGCACGTTCCGGATCGCAGCAATGAATGCGATGCACTGATTGCCGCCACTGCGCTGGTTCACGGACTGACCGTGGTCACCCGCAACGTGAATGATTTCCAGAGCAGCGGCGTGGTGGTGCTCAACCCCTGGTCATCCAATCCACCCGCTTGAGACGGCAGCTCCTACAATAGTCAATTGATCTGGGTCATGACTTGTTACATCCGCTACACCATTCTATGCAGGCGCCCAACGCGACCAAAGGTCGCACCCTTGAGCCAGAGCGACAGGCGTATCATTGCGCCACTGCAACACCCTTTCTGACCGAGGTCGGCACGCACTGGCCCCGGCACTTTTCCACTGCCGTGGGATGCAATTGATGAGCAACCAGATTCCGGTACATGATGTTACCCCGCCTGCCAAGGACGCGAACAAAAGCGTCGACCTGTACGCCTCTCGGGAAAAAATCTACACCCGCGCCTTCACCGGCCTGTTCCGCAACCTGCGGATGCTGGGCGGAGCGTTCTTGTTCCTGCTGTATTTCGGTACGGTCTGGTTGAACTGGGGCGGCCATCAGGCCGTCTGGTGGAACCTGCCGGAACGCAAGTTCTTCATTTTCGGTGCGACGTTCTGGCCCCAGGATTTCATCCTGCTGTCGGGGATGCTGATCATTGCGGCATTTGGCCTGTTCTTCATCACGGTCTATGCCGGACGGGTGTGGTGCGGCTACACCTGCCCACAAAGCGTGTGGACCTGGATCTTCATGTGGTGCGAAAAAGTCACCGAAGGCGATCGCAACCAGCGCATCAAGCTCGACAAGGCCCCCATGGGCGCCAACAAATTCCTGCGCAAGTTCGCCAAGCACAGCCTGTGGCTGCTGATCGGCTTCGTCACCGGCGTGACCTTTGTCGGTTACTTCACGCCGATCCGCGAACTGGTATTCGAGTTCTTTACCGGCCAGGCCGATGGCTGGTCGTATTTCTGGATCGGCTTCTTCACCCTCGCCACCTATGGCAACGCCGGCTGGCTGCGTGAGCAGGTGTGCATCTACATGTGCCCTTACGCACGCTTTCAAAGCGTGATGTTCGACAAGGACACCTTGATCGTGTCCTACGACCCGCGTCGTGGCGAAAGCCGTGGCCCGCGCAAGAAAGGTGTGGACTACAAGGCCCTGGGCCTTGGGGACTGCATCGACTGCACCATGTGCGTCCAGGTCTGCCCGACCGGCATCGACATCCGCGACGGCTTGCAGATCGAGTGCATTGGCTGCGCGGCCTGCATCGATGCCTGCGACAACATCATGGACAAGATGGACTATCCCCGCGGCCTGATCAGCTACACCACCGAACACAACCTCTCGGGGCAGAAAACCCATAAACTGCGCCCGCGCCTGATCGGCTATGCCCTGGTGCTGCTGGCCATGATCAGCCTGTTGGTGACGGCGTTCTTCATGCGCTCACTGGTGGGTTTCGATGTCAGCAAGGACCGCGTGCTGTATCGCGAAAACGCCGAGGGCCGGATCGAGAACGTCTACAGCCTGAAGATCATGAACAAGGACCAACGCGACCATACGTACGTCCTGGAAGCCGCAGGCCTGCCCGACCTCAAGCTGCAAGGCCGTCGGGAAATCAAGGTCGCGGCCGGCGAGATCTACAGCCAGCCGGTTGAACTGTCCAGCGCACCGGAGCAACTGCCATCGAGCACCAACGAGGTGACCTTCATCCTCAAGGACGCCGATGACGAAAGCGTACATGTCGAAGCCAAGAGCCGGTTCATCGGCCCACAAACTCGTTGAGAGAACTGAACATGCCTGCAGCAACCGCCACCAGCCCTTGGTACAAGCACCTCTGGCCGTGGATCATCATCGCCATCCTGACCTGCTCGGTAACCCTGAGCCTGACGATGGTGACCATTGCGGTGAAAAACCCGGACAACCTGGTCAACGACAACTATTACGAAGCCGGCAAGGGAATCAACCGCTCGCTGGAGCGCGAACTGCTGGCCCAGACCCTGCAACTGCATGCCAACGTGCAACTGGATGACGTGACCGGCGAAGTGAACCTGCGCCTGAACGGCAACAGCCGCCCCCAGACCCTGGAACTGAGCCTGATCTCGCCAACCCAGCCGGAGAAGGACCGCAAGATCGTCCTGACCCGCAACGACAGCGAACCGGGGCGCTACGTCGGCCAGTTGACGGACAAGATCGAAGGCCGGCGCTTTGTCGAATTGCTGGGGGTGGAGAACGACAAGACCTGGCGCCTGTTCGAAGAGGAACAGATCAACCACGACCAGGACATCCTGCTCGGCGATGAACCGCTGCAAGGTGCTGAAGACCTGAAGAAATAAGCCGCTTTCCTGTGGTTCTGATTGTTCCCATGCTCCGCGTGGGAACGCAGCCCGGGACGCTCCGCGTCCCCTCGCAAGCGTGACGCGGAGCGTCACAGGATGCGTTCCCACGCCGAGCATGGGAACGATCATTGGACAACGTTCTGTGAAAACGCAATGACCACTCCACAGCCCTGCTACCACTGCGCCCTGCCCGTCCCCCCTGGCAGTCGCTTCACCGCCGTTGTCCTCGGTGAAACCCGCGAGCTGTGCTGCCCGGGTTGCCAGGCGGTGGCCGAGGCCATTGTTGCCGGAGGCCTGGAGAGCTATTACCTGCATCGCAGTGAGGCGTCGGCCAATCCCGAGACCCTGCCCGTCCAGTTGACCGATGAACTGGCGCTGTACGATCGCCCTGACGTGCAGCAATCGTTCGTGCGCCATGAGGGCGAGCTGGCCGAAACCACCCTGTTGATGGAAGGCATCAGTTGCGCCGCCTGTGGCTGGTTGATCGAAAAACAGCTACGCAGCCTGCCAGCCGTGGCCGAGGCGCGGTTGAACCTGTCCAATCATCGCCTGCATGTGCGCTGGGCCGACGCCCAGTTGCCGCTGAGCACGCTGCTCGCCGAATTGCGCCAGATCGGCTACGTCGCCCACCCGTACCAGGCCGACCAGGCGTGCGAGCAACTCGCCGCACAAAACCGCCTGGCCTTGCGCCAATTGGGCGTGGCCGGTCTGTTGTGGTTCCAGGCGATGATGGCGACGATGGCCACCTGGCCGGAATTCAACATCGACCTGAGCCCGGAGATGCACACCATCCTGCGCTGGGTCGCCTTGTTTCTCACCACGCCCATCGTGTTCTACAGCTGCGCGCCGTTCTTCAAAGGTGCCATGCGCGACCTGCGCACCCGCCACCTGACCATGGACGTTTCGGTGTCCCTGGCCATCGGCAGCGCCTACATTGCCGGGATCTGGACGTCGATCACTGGCGTTGGCGAGTTGTACTTCGATGCCGTGGGCATGTTCGCCCTTTTCCTGCTGGCCGGCCGTTACCTGGAGCGCCGGGCCCGGGAGCGTACCGCTGCCGCCACCGCTCAACTGGTCAATCTGTTGCCGGCCTCGTGCCTGCGCCTGGAGGATAACGGCCAGAGTGAACGCATCCTGCTCAGCGAGTTGCGCACCGGCGACCGGGTATTGGTGCATCCAGGCGCGGTGCTGCCGGCCGATGGCAGGATCCTGGATGGACAGTCCAGCATCGACGAGTCGTTGCTGACCGGTGAATACCTGCCACAACCTAGGCAGGTGGGGGATGCGGTCACCGCGGGCACGCTGAACGTCGAAGGGGCCTTGACGGTCGAGGTGCTGGCCCTCGGGCAAGACACCCGATTGTCGGCCATCGTTCGCCTGCTGGAACGGGCCCAGGCCGAGAAACCACGATTGGCGGAGATCGCCGATCGCGCCGCCCAATGGTTCCTGCTGTTCTCCCTGGTCGCGGCGGCGGCCATCGGCCTGTTGTGGTGGCAACTGGATGCCTCACGGGCCTTCTGGATCGTCCTGGCGATGCTGGTCGCCACTTGCCCCTGCGCATTGTCCCTCGCCACGCCGACCGCCCTCACCGCCGCTACCGGCACCTTGCATAAACTTGGCCTGCTGCTGACGCGCGGCCATGTACTGGAAGGCCTGAACCAGATCGACACGGTGATTTTCGACAAGACCGGCACCCTCACCGAAGGCCGCCTGGCGTTGCGCGCCATTCGGCCACTGGCGGCCCTCGACAGCGATCACTGCCTGGGCTTGGCCGCGGCCCTGGAAAACCGCTCGGAACACCCCATCGCCCGCGCCTTTGGCCGCGCGCCAATGGCCGCCGAGCAGGTGCACAGCACCCCGGGGCTGGGGCTGGAAGGGCTCGTGGCCGAACAACGCCTGCGCATCGGCCAGCCCGGTTTTGTCTGCGAACTGAGTGGCGCGGCCATACCGCAGATGCCGGACGAAGCCGGGCAATGGCTGTTGCTGGGCGATGAGATCGGGCCGCTGGCCTGGTTCGTCCTCGATGACCGCTTGCGTGCCGACGCCCCGGCCCTGTTGGCGGCCTGCAAGGCGCGGGGCTGGCGAACGCTGCTGCTGTCGGGCGACAGTTCGCCGATGGTTGCCAGCGTCGCCGCCGAGCTGGGCATCGATGAGGCCCGGGGCGGCCTGCGCCCGGACGACAAGCTGGCGGTGTTGCAGCAATTGCACCAACAGGGCCGCAAGGTGCTGATGCTCGGCGATGGCGTGAACGACGTGCCCGTGCTGGCGGCAGCGGACATCAGTGTCGCCATGGGCTCGGCCACCGACCTGGCCAAGACCAGCGCCGACGCGGTGCTGCTGTCCAACCGCCTCGACGCCCTGATCCACGCCTTCAATCTGGCCCGGCGCACCCGCCGAGTGATCATTGAGAACCTGGTGTGGGCAGGGCTGTACAATGGCCTCATGTTGCCGTTCGCCGCCCTCGGCTGGATTACACCGGTATGGGCCGCGGTCGGCATGTCCATCAGTTCGTTGACCGTGGTGTTGAATGCCCTGAGGCTGACGCGTCAGCCCAAGGCGCAGGTGATCGACGCCACGCCCGATACCCGCCCGCTGCCGGCCTGAGCCGCGCGGGCATGGAGTCCTGACATGCCAGCTCTTTACGTAATGATCCCGGCCGCGCTGCTGATCGTGGCCATCGCCGTGTACATTTTCTTCTGGGCCGTGGACAGCGGACAGTACGACGACCTCGACGGTCCGGCCCACAGTATTCTGTTCGACGACCAGGATCCGAACCACAAGGCGGCGGTGGACGAAGCCAGCGGCCAGGCCCACGAGCCGGACGACAAGGCTCCGCCCCATGCTTGACCTGGCGCCACTGCTGGTCTCGGCGGTCATCCTCGGTCTGCTGGGCGGCGGCCATTGCCTGGGCATGTGCGGCGGCCTGATGGGCGCCCTGACCCTGGCGATTCCCAAGGAACAGCGCAGCCGCCGCTTTCGGTTGCTGCTGGCGTACAACCTGGGGCGAATCCTGAGCTATGCCGCCGCCGGGTTGCTGATCGGCCTGGCCGGCTGGGCCGTGTCCAACAGTCCAGCAGCGATGATCATGCGGGTACTGGCCGGTTTGCTGCTGATTGCCATGGGTCTGTATCTGGCGGGCTGGTGGAGCGGCCTGACCCGTATCGAAAGCGTGGGGCGTGGCTTGTGGCGGCACATCCAACCCGTCGCCAACCGCTTGCTGCCGGTGTCGAGCCTGCCCCGGGCCTTACTGCTCGGTGCCCTATGGGGCTGGCTGCCGTGCGGATTGGTCTACAGCACCCTGCTATGGTCCGCCAGCCAGGGCAATGCCCTGGACAGCGCCCTGCTGATGCTCGCCTTCGGCCTGGGCACCTGGCCGGTGCTGCTCGCCACCGGCCTGGCCGCCGAGCGCATCACCGCCCTGCTGCGCAAACGCAGCGTGCGCATGGCCGGTGGGCTGTTGGTGATTGTTTTCGGGATCTGGACACTGCCTGGGCCGCACCAGCATTGGCTCATGGGCCACTGAATGTGGGAGCCGAACTTGCTCGCGATGGCGGTGGTTCAGCTGACATCCGTGCTGGATGTGCCGCCGTTATCGCGAGCAAGCTCGGCTCCCACAGGTCATGTATCGTCTTCAAAAGCCTTGCACACCCTTTCTGCGCAGCGAGCTCGTTGACACAAATCAAGACCACCCCGCGCATCCCCCCCTAGACTCGCCCCATGCCAGCCTACCCGGGGAACACCCGCATGCTCGACGCCATCCGTTGGGACCCAGACCTGATCCGCCACTACGACCTGGCGGGACCACGCTACACCTCGTACCCGACTGCGGCGCAGTTCGGGGGCCAGGTGGGCACCTTCGACCTGCTCCATGCCCTGCGGGACAGCCGCAAGGCCCAGCGCCCATTGTCGGTGTATGTGCACGTGCCGTTCTGCGCGAACATCTGCTACTACTGCGCCTGCAACAAGGTCATCACCAAGGACCGTGGCCGTGCCCACGCCTATCTGCAACGCCTGGAACAGGAAATCCAGCTGATAGGCTGCCACCTGGACCCCGCCCAGCGTGTGGAACAGTTGCATTTTGGCGGCGGCACCCCGACGTTCCTCAGCCACGACGAACTGCGCCAACTGATGGCCACGCTGCGCAAGCACCTCAACCTGCTGGACGACGACTCCGGCGACTACGGCATCGAGATCGATCCCCGGGAGGCCGACTGGTCGACCATGGGGCTATTGCGTGAACTGGGGTTCAACCGAGTCAGCATCGGCCTGCAAGACCTTGACCCGGCAGTGCAGCGCGCCGTCAATCGCCCGCAAAGCCTGGAAGAAACCCGCGCTGTGGTCGAGGCTGCCCGAACCTTGCAATTCCGTTCGATCAATATTGACCTGATCTACGGCCTGCCCAAGCAGACCCCGGACAACTTCGCCCGCACCGTCGAGGAAGTCATCCACCTGCAACCGGACCGGCTCTCGGTGTTCAACTACGCCCACCTGCCGGAACGCTTCATGCCCCAGCGGCGCATCAACAGCCAGGATTTGCCGAACCCGGAGCAGAAACTGGCGATGCTGCAGGGCACCATCGAACAACTGACCGCCGCCGGCTATCGCTACGTCGGCATGGACCACTTCGCCCTGCCCGACGACGAGTTGGCCATCGCCCAGGAAGAGGCCACGCTGCAGCGCAACTTCCAGGGCTACACCACCCATGGCCATTGCGACCTGATCGGCCTCGGCGTGTCGGCCATCAGCCAGATCGGCGACCTGTACTGCCAGAACAGCAGCGACCTGAACCATTACCAGAACACCCTCGCCGACGGGCAACTGGCGACCAGTCGCGGCTGGGTATGCAACGCCGACGACCGGTTGCGGCGTGCGGTGATCCAGCAATTGATTTGTCATTTCAACCTGGCCTTCGCCGAGATCGAGCAAACCTTCAATATCGATTTTGGAGGATATTTTGCGCCGCTATGGCCGCAATTGCAGGCCATGGCCAAGGACGGCCTGATCGAACTCGACAACACGCACATCAAAGTCCTGCCCGCCGGGCGCCTGCTGGTGCGATCCGTGTGCATGGTCTTCGATGCCTATCTGGAGCAGCACAATCGGCAGCGCTTCTCCCGGGTAATCTGAGCGCGACAATTTGACGACGAAACCGCACTGGCCGGAGTGCCCACGCTGGGGTACCCTTACGGCCTATGTGTGTTTTCCCACAAGGATTGAAGAAATGTCCGAGCCAGTCAAACTGCGCGCCCACAACCAGGCCCACTGCAAGGATTGCAGCCTGGCCCCGCTGTGCCTGCCACTTTCATTGAATCTGGAGGACATGGATGCGCTGGACGAAATCGTCAAACGGGGCCGTCCGTTGAAAAAAGGTGAATTCCTGTTTCGCCAGGGCGACACCTTCGATTCCGTCTACGCGGTGCGCTCGGGCGCCTTGAAAACCTTTAACCTGAGCGATGGCGGCGAAGAGCAGCTCACCGGTTTCCATCTGCCCAGCGAACTGGTGGGCCTGTCCGGCATGGACACCGAGACCCATCCGGTCTCGGCCCAGGCGCTGGAAACCACTTCGGTGTGCGAAATCCCCTTCGACCGCCTGGACGAGCTGGCCCTACAGTTGCCGCAACTGCGTCGCCAGTTGATGCGGGTCATGAGCCGGGAAATCCGTGACGATCAGCAGATGATGCTGCTGCTCTCGAAAAAAACCGCCGACGAGCGCATCGCCACCTTCCTGGTCAACCTCTCGGCACGCTTCCGTGCCCGCGGGTTCTCGGCCAACCAGTTCCGCCTGAGCATGTCGCGCAACGAAATCGGCAATTACCTGGGCCTGGCGGTGGAAACCGTGTCCCGGGTGTTCACCCGTTTCCAGCAGAACGAATTGATTGCCGCCGAAGGCAAGGAAATTCACATCCTCGACCCGATCCAGCTCTGCGCCCTGGCCGGCGGCTCGATCGACGGCTGATGGACGAGCGCGGCTGAGGGATTTGCCCCGCCGCGCTATACTGCCGCGTTTGCAGCCCTGCCAGGACACCTCCACGATGGTCTTTGACTCCTTCGACATCAAATCCCTGATCCGTCCCGTGATCGATTTCCCCAAGCCCGGCGTGATCTTTCGCGACATAACCCCACTGTTCCAATCCCCGACCGCCCTGCGCCTGGTCATGGACAGTTTCGCCCACCGCTATGTCGAGGCCGAGTTCACTCACATTGGCGCGATGGATGCACGCGGTTTCCTGATCGGTTCGATCCTGGCCTATCAGTTGAACAAACCGCTGGTCTTGTTCCGCAAGCAAGGCAAACTGCCGGCCGACGTACTGGCCGAGGGATACCAGACCGAATACGGCGAAGCCTTCCTTGAAGTGCATGCCGACAGCCTGTGCGAGGGGGATTCGGTGGTGATGTTCGATGACCTGATCGCCACCGGTGGCACGCTGATCGCCGCCGCCAACCTGATCCGCCGCATGGGCGCCAAGGTCCACGAGGCCGCAGCGATCATTGACTTGCCGGAGCTGCTCGGCTCCCAGCGCCTGGAAGACATGGGGATCCCCACGTTCTGCCTGACGCAGTTCTCCCTCAGCGAAAAATAACGCTCACTACGAAACCTAATGTGGGAGCGGGCTTGCTCGCGAAGGCGGAGTATCAGTTAGCCCTTATGTTGGCTGACACCCCGCTTTCGCGAGCAAGCCCGCTCCCACAAGGAATTGGGTAGCGGTTACAACGCGATCGGCTTACGGCCCGCAAACGAATGCGCCAGCGTCCCGCCGTCCACCAACTCCAGCTCGCCGCCCAAAGGCACGCCGTGGGCGATGCGGGAGGCGACCAAGCCTTTGTTGTTCAGCATCTGGGCGATGTAATGGGCGGTGGCTTCGCCTTCGACCGTCGGGTTGGTGGCGAGGATGACTTCCGTGAACGTGCCCGCCTCTTCGATCCGCGCGATCAACTGTGGAATGCCGATGGCTTCCGGACCCAAGCCGTCGAGCGGGGACAAATGGCCCTTGAGCACGAAATAACGGCCACGAAAACCGGTCTGCTCCACCGCATACACATCCATCGGCCCCTCCACCACGCAGAGCAAGGTGTCGTCCCGGCGCGGGTCGGCACATTGCGGGCAGAGGTCGTCTTCGGTGAGGGTGCGGCATAAACGGCAATGCCCTACGCCTTCCATGGCTTGGCTCAGGGCCTGGGCCAGGCGCGAACCGCCGCTGCGATCACGCTCGAGCAATTGCAACGCCATGCGCTGGGCAGTTTTCTGACCCACACCCGGCAACGTTCGCAGGGCATCGATCAGTTGGCGAATCAAAGGGCTGAAGCTCATGGAGGAAATGTCCGACATAACAACGAGACGCGGTTTATACCCGCGCCTCCGGTTAGCGTCAAATACTCAATCCTGCGCGACCCGAACCACCAACTTGCCGAAGTTGCGCCCTTCCAACAGGCCGATAAACGCCTGTGGCGCATTTTCCAAGCCATCGACCACGTCCTCACGGAACTTGACCTTGCCGTCGCGCACCCAAGGGGCCATGGCACTGATGAACTCCGGCTGACGGTCACCGTAGTCGTCGAACACAATGAACCCCTGGATCCGCACGCGCTTGGTCAGCAAGGTGCGCTGCAGTTGGGGCAAGCGATCCGGGCCGCTCGGAGCCTGATGATCATTGTAGGAGGCGATCAAGCCACAGAGCGGGATCCTCGCCTTGGCGTTGAGCAACGGCACGACGGCATCGAAGACCTTGCCACCAACGTTTTCGTAATAGATATCGATGCCCGTGTCACAGGCCCTCGCCAGTTCCTCGGCAAAATTGGCGCTCTTGTGATCGACACAGGCATCAAAGCCCAGCTCATCGACCACGTACTTGCATTTCTCGCTGCCGCCCGCGACCCCGACGACACGCAGGCCCTTGATTTTCGCCACCTGGCCGACCACCGAGCCCACGGCACCCGAGGCGGCGGCAACCACCAGGGTTTCCCCGGCCTTGGGCTGGCCAATGTCCATCAGCCCCATGTAAGCGGTCATGCCTGGCATGCCCAGTACACCCAAGGCCATCGACGGGCTAGGCAGGCCGGAGGGGATGGGCATCACATTGCGCCCATCGCTGATGCTGTGGCTCTGCCAACCCGTGGCGCCCACCACCAGATCTCCCTCTTGGAATTTCGGGTGCATCGAACGCTCCACACGGCTGACAGCGCCGCCGGTCATCACCTCATCGATTTCCACCGGCGCGGCGTAGGAAGGTGCATCGCTCATGCGCCCACGCATGTAGGGGTCCAGGGACAGGAACAGCGTCTTGAGCAGGATCTGCCCCTGTGCCAGGTCCGGCAGGGTCACCTGCTCCAGGCGGAAATTCTCCGGGGTCGGGGCGCCATGGGGGCGAGAGGCCAGGACGATGCGCTGGCTGGTGGTCGATGCTTGTGACATGGAAGCGTCTCCTTGATCGTTGAGTGGCACGTATAGGGAGCAGACCCTTGCCGAGGGGGCAGCGTTCGATGTTTGTTCGGTTGGACCGCAGTGGCCGCTATCGCGAGCAAGCTCGCGATAGCGGCCACTGCGGTCCAACGCTGTATCTGGGCCAGAAATAAAAATGCCAGGCGCGATGCCTGGCATTGTGTGTAGCCCATCCCGACCGGGATGGCGAATCAGAACGGCAGTTTCATGCCCGGTGGCAGTTGCATGCCAGCGGTCATGCCGGACATCTTGTCCTGGCTGTTGGCTTCGATCTTGCGCACCGCGTCGTTGACGGCGGCAGCGAACAGGGCTTCGAGCATTTCCTTGTCATCTTCGCTCAGGCCTTCGACCACGCTTGGGTCGATGCTGACACGCTTGATGTCGTGACGACCGGTCATGACCACGGTCACCATGTCGCCACCGGATTTGCCGGTGACTTCGGCGTTGGCCAGTTCTTCCTGCATCTTGGCCATTTTTTCCTGCATCTGCTGCGCCTGCTTCATCAGGCCGGCCATGCCACCTTTCATCATGGGAATCACCTCGAAAGTACTTGGATAAACAACACGCCCGACCCGTTCGGCCCGGCGCCTTCAGTTATGAGCCCTGGGTGACCGGGGCCTCGACAGGTTCGATAGTATCGTGACGGACCACGGCGCCGAACTGTTGCATCATCTGCTGGATGAATGGATCACCGTGGATCGACTCCTCGGCTTCGCGCTGGCGGTCGGCACGGCGGCGAGACGCGGCCTGGGCCGGAGTCTCCTGCTCGGGCTTGATCAGCTCGATGGTCAGCGTCAGGGTGCGCTCGTGATACTGGTTCAGTGCATCGTTGAGGCGACGTTGCTGGGTCGCGTTGAACAGTGCGCTGTGGGCCGGGTCCAGGTGCAGCAGCCAGTGGTCGCCCTCCACGGCCATCAGCGTGCAGTTGGCGGCGATGCTGCCGGTCATGCCGCTGATCGGCAGTTTAGGAAACAGTTCCAGCCATTGCAGGGCCAGCCCGGTGGCCGGCATCGCCGCCGGTTCGGGTTCGGGCTCCGGGGCCGGCTCAGCGGCGTGCTCACTGGCCAGGTCGTCCAGGTAGCTGTACGCCGAGTCCATGTCCGGCTCGATGTAATCCTCATCCAGCGGCGGCTCGTCGTCCAGGTCGATGCCCGGCGTGGCGATATCGACGTCGGCCACCGTCGGCTCGGGCACGGGCGCTGCGACCCATTCCGGCGCATCGGGCACCACGCTATCGGGCGTCGGCAGGGGCATCGGCGGCAACTCGGGCTGCTCGGCGACGGTTTCCAAGACGGGCTCGACGACCGGCTGCTGGACCACTGGCGGCTCGACCGGGTCGTTCCAAGGCAGGTCGACGACTTCTTCGGCGACGGGCTCGGGCACCGCCTCGACGACCGGCTCGGGTTCCGGCTCGGGCGTCGCGACAACAGGCGCCGGCACCGGCTGGGCTACAGGTGCCACCGCTGCCGGAGCCGAAGCCACTGCCGGCGCAACGACGGGCGCGGCAGCCACTGGCTTGGCGGAATCAGCTGTGGCCTGGCTGATCCCCACTGGCTTTAGCGTTTGCCTCGGGGCATCCACCGTGTCGGCTGGCCGGAACGCCAGCATTCGCAGCAGGACCATTTCGAAGCCGCCTCGCGGATCCGGTGCCAGGGGCAGGTCACGGCGGCCGATCAGGCCCATCTGGTAATAGAACTGCACGTCCTCGGCCGGCAGTGCCTGGGCCAGGGCCAGTACGCGATCACGGTCGCCATGGCCGTTGTCGACGCCTTCGGGCAGGGCCTGGGCAATGGCGACACGGTGCAGCACGTTGAGGATTTCCGAAAGTACGCCATTCCAGTCCGGCCCCTGCTCGGCCAGGTGACGCACCGCCTCGAGCAGCGCCTTGGCATCGCCCTCGATCAGCGCATGCAAGACGTCATAGACCTGGCCGTGATCGAGGGTGCCGAGCATGGCTCGGACATCGGCGGCCATGACCTTGCCTTCACCGAAAGCGATGGCCTGGTCGGTCAGGCTCATGGCGTCGCGCATCGAACCATCGGCGGCACGGCCCAGCAGCCACAACGCATCGTCTTCGAATGGCACGTTCTCGACGCCCAATACGTGGGTCAGGTGCTCGACCACCCGCTCCGGCGTCATGTTCTTCAGGGAGAACTGCAGGCACCGCGACAGAATCGTTGCAGGAAGTTTCTGCGGGTCGGTGGTCGCCAGGATGAACTTGACGTAGGGCGGCGGTTCTTCGAGGGTCTTGAGCAGCGCATTGAAGGAATGGCTGGAGAGCATGTGCACTTCGTCGATCAGGTAGACCTTGAAGCGCCCACGGCTCGGGGCGTACTGCACGTTGTCGAGCAGTTCGCGGGTGTCTTCGACCTTGGTGCGGCTGGCGGCGTCGATCTCGATCAGGTCGACGAAGCGGCCCTCATCGATTTCCCGGCAGACCGAACACTCGCCACAAGGTGTCGAAGTGATACCGGTTTCACAGTTCAGGCATTTGGCAATGATCCGCGCGATGGTGGTCTTGCCCACGCCCCGAGTACCGGTGAACAGGTAGGCGTGGTGCAGCCGCTGGCTGTCCAAGGCATTGATCAGAGCCTTGAGCACATGGGTCTGGCCGACCATTTCGCGGAACGAGCGCGGACGCCATTTACGTGCAAGAACCTGATAACTCATCGAAAACCGTCGCAACGAAGGAACATAAGCGGCTAATGCTAGCGGAGCAGGGGCGAAATTGCATCCGGTGTGCTCGTCTAATGTGACTAAGCTAGGCCAGGGGGCTCGTTGTCGACACGGTTTTACACAGCCAGGAGAGTTTATGCGCTCAGCCATGGGGGCTTTGCTGTTGTTGAGTACCGGTTGTCTTGCCGAGGAAGGCCCCTTGCGTTTCGCCATTACCGACGGCTGGGCGATGCCCATGGTGCAGATCGAACGAGGCCGCCCGACCCAGGGCATCATTCCCGACATCATGACCAGCCTGGCGACCCAGGTAGGAAGGCCCGCGCAATTCCACGTCCTCTCCCGCGCCCGGCTCGACGGCGCCATGAAACACGGCGAGATCGACATACGTTGCTATGTCAGCCCTGACTGGGTGAAAGACAACAGTGATTATCTGTGGAGCATCCCGTTGTTTTTCCAACGTGACCTGCTTGTCGCCACGACAAGCGCATCAGCGACGGTAACGCCGACTACGCTGCCCCCCCAACCCATCGGCACGGTGCTCGGCTATAACTACCCGACCTTACAACCCTTGTTCGACGCCGGCCAACTGCGCCGCGACGATGCCCGCAGCCAGGAACAAGTGCTGGCGAAACTGCTGGCCGGGCGTTATCGCTATGGGATCAGTAACCAATGGGCGCTGGACTGGTTCAATCAACGTCATACCGCTGATCGCCAAGTCCATGAGGTGGGTGTCCTGCAGGAGCAACTATTGAGCTGTTATGTGCGCAATGATCCGCACATTCCCGCACAACGCATCCTGAGGACATTGCTGAACATGAAGACGTCCGGAGAAATCGACGCGATCATCCAGCTCTACACCGGTCGCAGTGAAGCATCGCGGGCAGAAAGCGAGGCGTCCTCGCCCTGATCGCCTGGCCGCTGCTGCCATTGCGACGGCGGGACGAACCCCTGCACCCAGCCGGGTATCTGTGCGGGCGGCATGGGCCGGGCGATGAAATAACCTTGTGCCACCTCGCAGCCCAGGCTCAGCAGTAGTTGGCCATGCTCCAGGCTGTCCAGCCCTTCGGCGACCACCTCGCGGCCAAACGCCCGAGCCAGACCGATCACCGCTTCGGTCAGCGCCAGGTCGTCACGGTCATCGAGAATGTCGCGCACGAAGGTCTTGTCGATCTTGATGGTTTGCGTGCGCAGGTGCTTGAGGTCATTGAGCGAACAGTAGCCAGTGCCGAAACCGCCCAGGGAAAACCCCACGCCCAGCGCCTGGCATGCCTGGAGGCAGGCGCTGACGTGGGCCAGGTTCTCCACGGCGACGGACTCGACAATCTGCAGATCCAACAGCCGTGGCGGCACCGCCGAATGCCGCTCCAACACCTGTCGCAACCGCTCGACAAAATCCGCCCGCTGGAAATGCCGCGCCGAGATATTGATGCTCACCGGCCAGCCCTGCCCCGCTTGCTGCCACCGTTGCAACTGGGTCAAGACCTGTTCCATGACCCACTCGCCGATCTCGACGATCAGGTCTGTCTCCTCCACCAGGGGCAAGAATTCCCGAGGCGGCACCAGGCCACGTTGCGGATGCTTCCAGCGCAGCAACGCCTCCAGGCCGACCACGGTGCCATGACGCATATTGACCTTGGGCTGGAAATGCAGCCGCAGTTCGTTATCGGCCAGTGCCTGGCGGACCCGCTCGACTGTCTGGTAAGTGGCCCGCACCTCCTTGTCCCGGGACACATCGAACAAGTGGAAACGATTGCGACCGCTTTGTTTAGCCACGTACATCGCCTGGTCGGCGTGACGCAACAAGGTCTCGGCGTCTTCGTTGTCCCACGGGAACAACGTGACGCCAATACTGGCGAAAACCTTGATGTCCTTGCCGACAATGGCATACGGCATCGAGACGGCGATCAACACCCGGTTCAACGCGGCATGCAGCTCTTCCATCCCACGCACATGGCGCAGCACCAGCACAAACTCGTCCCCGCCCAGCCGCGCCACCACGTCCTCGCCACGCACAATGCTGCGCAGGCGCCTGGCGACCTCCACCAACAATCGATCACCGCTGGCGTGACCATAGCCGTCATTGACCGCCTTGAAGCCATCAAGGTCGAGCATGCACACCGCCAGGGGCAAGTTTTCCGCTCGGGAAAACTCCAGGGCCTGGTCCAGCAGATCCGACAGATAAGTACGATTGGGCAGACCGGTCAGCACATCGTGACCGACCCGCCATTGCAATGAATGCAGCAGGCGACGCTTTTCGCTGACATCGAAGCGAATCGCCAGGTAACGCTCGATCTGGCCTGTCTGGTCGTCGATCACCGGCACCAGGGTGGTGTCGACCCAGTGCAGCGTACCGTCCTTGGCCCGGTTGCAGATTTCCCCTTTCCAGACCTGGCCCAGGGCAATGGTGCGCCACATGGCGCTGAAGAACTCGCCAGGGTGCTGGCCGGAATTGAGCAGGCGATGGTTCGCGCCCAGCAGCTCATCGCGCCGGTAACCGAAAAGACTGCAGAATTGATCGTTGACGTAGGTGATGCGCCCGCTCAGATCGGTCTCGGAAAAAATCGCGGCGGCGTCAACGGCCCTGCGGTACTTCTTATCCATCGAAGCAGTCATCCATGAGTCAGGCTCATTTGTCGCGCGCGGTTGCACCGCCTTCAAGACAGGCGAAAATCAACTAGGCTCAAACACTCTGAGAGAAGCTGGAGCGCGGGTCCTGGCGATGCCAAGGGAGCGCTTCAGCCCTTGCCTTGTATCGTGGCAAGAACACAAGGCCCGGCCCCCGCGCGCACCTCGGCTTCGAAAAGCAGGTCACCAAATACCCGTGCCAAAGGCCGATTCTACGAAACACATCACACTTTGCAAAGCAAGGTGATGGATCAAGCGGTTGCCTAATGCGAAAATCTATCGTTAAGTTCTTGATTCTAAATGGGAATTAAGCGATGCAAATTTCGAGTTTGGGTCCGGCCATCAGACGCTACCGCAAAGTAGCGGGGCTTACTCAGGCTGAACTTGGCGAAAAAACCGGTTTTGACCCTAAAACCATCAGCCGCTTCGAAACCGGCACCTACACCCCCAGCGTCGAAGCCTTGTTCCTGCTTGCCAATGTGCTGGATGTGCAACTGAAAGCCTTTTTTGCCGACATGGCCGATGAGGACGAACAGCGGGCGTACCTGTTCGGTGTCATACACAAAGCCACCCCGAAGGACCTGGGAAAGCTGATCGCAGCCGTGGACCAGGCCTTGTCCAAGCCTTGACACAGTGAAAGAGCAGCCTGGCCTGTCGAGGCGAGACAGGCCAGGCTTCTCTTTGCTCGCCTGTCTTATTCCGAGGATGACGCACGACATAATGTCACGTTGACAGCGCTTGCCACGAACCCGGACTATCGACGCGCTGATTCCTGCGTCCCGATGACGCTCACCGACTCGTCGACAACAAAATCCCAGGGGATTCCGTGCATAAACTTTCGATCATTCTGGTCTCGATACTCGCCACCGGCTGCACCGCCAAATACGCGCAACAAGACGTACTCCCCAACCCGGGAAAACTTGATCGACAAATGCCCGTCACCATCGCCATACCGGTCGACGGCCGCTACGAAACAACACCCTACCCTGCCTCCGGCGATATGACAGCCGCCGCTGTCAAGACGGCTTTCTCCTATTACACCAACCGTGTGACGGTAGTGGGCGCGTGCCGTGAATTGAGCTGCCTGAGACAGAACAGCCCCTCGGGCTATTACGTCATCCCGGAAATCCTGCATTGGGAAGAACGCGCCACGGAATGGTCGGGCATCCCCGACAAGATTGAAGTGAAACTCGCTATTTACGGCCCGACTGGCGCACAGCCGCTGGGATCTGCGATCTTGTCCGGTAAAAGCAAATGGGCGACTTTCGGCGGGGATCATCCACAGGATCTTTTGCAAGAGCCGATTGCTGAGTACGTGAAGGCTCAGTACTGACCCCAGGGCCCGGTCCTGTCGATGCACAGGACCGGCCGGCTTGTTGACGTTGACGCCCGATAGCCCTGTCCGGCCAAAGCCTGGGCAGCGGAAAGGACCGATCGGTATCGATCAGCAAAACAACCAGAAATTTTGAATTTGGCAAACCTTGCGAATGAAGGCTTGGGCGTTATGGAGGCAACCCCACCAGCCACACCCCGGCACACAATGTTCCCGCTGTGGCTGCTTCCTTCCGGATCTGACCAGGTTCACGGGTAATCGTTGCGGGGGGACCGATGGGGTCACCATAACGACGCCCGCCTGACGGCGAGCCGCGCCATTGTACCTATCTGGCAAGAAGTTACAACCGTTCGCGGCGGATTAAAAAACTGAAGATGTTCAAGCACTTGCTATGGAACAAAGCGTGTCTGCGATGAAGTCGACACATCCGGCATGATTGCAAGCTGACCTGTCGCTATCGCGAGCAAGCTCGCTCCCACAGGGGATCTGCGCTTCAACAGGGTTGCAAGCTGCCTCCACAGAAAACTACAACAACACCTCATCCGCCCGACCGCCCTCTTCCTGGATCACCAGATGGATGAAATGCAGTTTGGTGATCACCGCCGCCGGTACGACGAACGGGTAGAAATCCGGCTGGCCCATGCTGCGGGACAACTCGTTGAGCATGCCGGCCAGTTCGATCCAGGCGTTGACGAACGAGAGGAAAGCCGCGCCGCCTGCGTGTTCGGCGTCGTACAAGGTCTCGGGCAGGAACGGCTGGTAGTCGAAATCCATCTCCCGGGCACTCATGCCGAAGCCCAGGGCCGTGTCCACCGCGTCCATCATGTGCAGGTAATGGGCCCAGGTTTCCGCCCAATCTTCCCAAGGGTGCATGGTGGCGTAGGCGCTGACGTAGCGGGTTTGCCAATCCTGCGGCGCGCCTTGTTGGTAGTGACGCTCCAGAGCATCGGCGTAGCTGGCGCGCTCGTCGCCAAACAACTCGCGAAACGCCTCGAGCCAGTGGCTGTTGGCAATCAGCCGATCCCAGTAGTAATGCCCCACCTCATGACGAAAATGCCCGAGCAAAGTGCGATACGGCTCGCGCATCTGCTGGCGCACGTACTCACGATGGGCATCGTCCGCTTCTTTGATATCGAGGGTGATCAATCCGCTGGCATGCCCCGTGGTCGGAGGCGTGCCATCGGGGTCGACGCCGATGAAATCGAACGCCAGGCCGATGTTTTCGTCGACGGTTTTCGGGATGACCGGCAAGCCGAGAGTGATCAGTTGCGCCACCAGCCGACGCTTGGCGATCTCGACCTTGCACCAGCGCTCAGGGTTTTCCGGAATCGACAGGTCGGGGATAGTGCGGTTCAGGCTGCAGGCGATGCACAGGGTATCGCGCCCATTGTCCGGCAGTAGCCAATTGCAGGCCGCCGGGGTGTCGAGGTTGGCGCAACGGCGGAACAGCCCGGCTTGCGGATCGGCATCCAGCGTCCAGGTGTCGGGCTGCTCAGCGGGCTGCAAGGACGACAGGCGACTCTGCTCGGGCTGATACCCCAGGGCCGCCAGGCAGGCCAGGCATTGGCTGTTGCGAAAGAACAACGACTGGCCGCAACGACACGGCCAGACCTTGCTGTTTCGTGACCGATCGCCCAGGAACGGCGCGGCGATGCGTGAACTCAGTTGTTCGAAGAAGCGGTACATGGCGATCTCTCCCTGGAGCCTGCAAGACTAGATCATGCTCCGTGTCGGATCGTTCCCCCGCACTGCGTCACAACACCGAATAAACCGTGGCGAGGAACCTTCACGATTGAACCGTGATGCCATGCTGACTCAAAAAAGCCACGAACGCCGCTTCGTCGAGCACCTTGAGCCCCAGCTCATTGGCCTTGGTCAATTTCGAACCCGCCCCCGGCCCGGCCACCACGCAATGGGTTTTCGCCGACACGGAACCGGCGACCTTGGCCCCCAGACTCTCCAGCTTGTCCTTGGCAACGTCACGACTCATCAGCTCCAGCGAACCGGTCAGCACCCAGGTGTGCCCGGCCTCGGGCAAGCCTTCGACGACTTTCTTCTCGCTTTGCCAGTGCATACCGAAGTCGCGCAACTGCTGTTGCGCCGCTTCGGCCTGCTGACGGTTGGCGGCGATGGCGAAGAACTCCCGTACGGCGTTGGCCTGCTTTTCCGGCAGCGCCTGGCGCATGTCCAGCCAATCGGCGTTCATCACCCCTTCGAGCGAGCCGAACTTGTCCGCCAGTTTCTGCGCCCCACCCGGCCCTACCGAAGGAATGTGCAACTTGTCGAGAAAGCCACCCAGGGTGGTGCTGGCGGAAAACTCGGCACCCAACTCGCCCTGGTCCTGGATCTCGAGGCCATGGCGCAGCAGATCCTTGATCACCTGGCGGTTGTGCGGGTCTTCAAAGAAGCTGTGGATCTCGTGGGCGACTTCCAGGCCGACGTCCGGCAAGTACGTGAGCACCTGAGGCAAGGCCGCCTGCACGCGCTCCAGCGAACCGAGGGAGCGAGCCAGGACCTTGGCGGTCTCCTCGCCCACGTCCGGGATGCCAAGGGCATAGATGAAACGCGCCAGGCTCGGCTTTTTGCTGTCGACGATGGCGGCCAACAGGTTCTTGCTCGACAGTTCGGCGAAGCCTTCCAGGTCGACCACCTGCTCGAAGGTCAAGGCATACAGATCGGCAGGCGATCCCACCAGCCCCTCATCCACCAGTTGCTCGACGCTCTTCTCGCCCAGGCCCTCGATGTCCATGGCCCGACGCGAGACGAAGTGAATGATCGCCTGCTTGAGCTGCGCGCCACAGGCCAGGCGACCGACGCAGCGGTACACCGCACCTTCACTGATGGTTTCACGGCCCTTGCTGCGCTTGATCAATTGCGTGCGCTCAACGTGGGAGCCACAGACGGGACATTGCTGGGGCACCTCCACCGGGCGGGCGTTTTCCGGACGGCGCTCGGTGACGACCTGCACCACCTGCGGGATCACATCCCCGGCGCGGCGGATGATCACGGTGTCACCGATCATCACCCCCAGGCGCGCCACTTCGTCCATGTTATGCAGGGTGGCGTTGGCCACGGTCACGCCGGCGACTTTCACCGGCTTGAGGCGGGCCACCGGAGTCACCGCGCCCGTGCGGCCGACTTGGAACTCGACGTCCAGCAACTCGGTGAGCTCTTCAGTAGCGGGAAACTTGTGGGCGATGGCCCAACGCGGTTCCCGGGCGCGGAAACCGAGCTCGCGCTGGGAGGCGATGCTGTTGACCTTGAACACCACGCCGTCGATCTCGTAGGGCAACGCGTTGCGCCGCTCGCCGATGTCACGGTAGTAATCCAGGCATTCATCGATGCCGTGGGCCAGCTTCAACTCACGGCTGATGGGCAGGCCCCAGGCCTTGAGCTGCTTGAGGTTACCAATGTGGGTGTCGGCGATGTCCGACGCCACCTGCCCGATGCCGTAGCAACAGAACTCCAGGGGCCGATTGGCTGTGATCCTGGAATCGAGCTGACGCAGGCTGCCGGCCGCCGCGTTGCGCGGGTTGGCAAACGTCTTGCCGCCCACCTCCAGCTGCGTAGCGTTGAGACGCTCGAAGCCGGCCTTGGACATGTACACCTCGCCGCGCACTTCCAGCAGCGGTGGCCAGCCCGTGCCCTGCAACTTGAGGGGAATGTTGCGCACGGTGCGCACATTGACACTGATGTCCTCGCCCGTGGTGCCGTCACCGCGCGTGGCGCCGCGCACCAGCATGCCGTCCTCGTACAACAGGCTGACCGCCAGCCCATCGAGCTTCGGCTCGCAGCTGTACTCCACCGCCGCGCCACCGCCCAGCAAGTCGCCCATGGGCAGGTCGAGACCTTCCGTCACCCGCCGGTCGAACTCACGCATGGTGGTTTCGTCGAAGGCGTTGCCCAGGCTGAGCATCGGGATCTCGTGGCGCACCTGGCTGAACGCCGACAGCGCCACGCTGCCGACCCGTTGGGTCGGAGAGTCGCTGGTGACCAGTTCCGGATGCTGCTCTTCCAGGGCCTTGAGCTCGTGGAACAGGCGGTCGTACTCGGCATCGGGGATGCTCGGCTCATCGAGGACGTGATAGCGGTAGTTGTGCTGGTCCAACTCTGTGCGCAGCTGTTGGATGCGGGTTTCGACGGCGTTCATGGGTGTTCTCTCATAAAGCAAAAGAGCAGCCTGGGCTGCTCATTCTCAATACTTTGATCGCGTGTAGGAGCTGTAGGAGCTGACGAGTGCAACGAGGCTGCGATCTTTCCCCTGACACTTGAATCTCAAGATCGCAGCCTTCGGCAGCTCCTACAGGCCAGCGATCCTTGGCCTCAGCGCTTCTGGGTCAGCGCCCGGCGCTCGAATTCGACGATGCGCTGGCGGTAGTGCTCGATGGTCTGGGCGGTCAGCACACTGCGCTGGTCATCCTTCAGTTCACCATTGAGTTCCTGGGACAGCTTGCGAGCCGCGGCCACCATCACGTCGAAGGCCTGCTTGGGATGACGCGGGCCCGGCAGGCCGAGGAAGAAGCTCACCGCCGGCGTGCTGAAATGATCGATGTCGTCGAGGTCGAACACACCGGGCTTGACCGCGTTGGCCATGGAGAACAGCACCTCGCCGTTACCGGCCATGCTTTCGTGGCGGTGGAAAATGTCCATCTCGCCGAAACGCAGGCCGCTTTCCAGGATGTTCTGCAGCAACGCCGGGCCCTTGAAGCCGGCCGGGTCGCGGCAGATCACGCTGATCACCAGCACTTCTTCAGCCTGGGCCTGATCCTTGTCGGCGCTCGGAGTCTTGGTCTCATCCGGAAAGTCGCCGTCGCGACTGCTGAAGCTCGGCCCACCATCCAGGTCGAGGTTCAGGTTCAAATCACCCTGGGACGGCTCGCTGTTGCGCTTGCCGCGCTTGGAACCCGACTCCCGTGGCTCGCGGACAGGTGCGCTCATCGACGGCAAGTCGTGTTCGTCCAGTTGCGGTTCCTTGTGGGTGTCCAGCACCCGCGGCGGGCCCAGCAGTTCGGCGCTGTCATCCTCATCGGGCAGGTTCGACAGGCTGCGATCCAGGCGAAACTTCAATTTCCCCTTGCCGCCGCGCATGCGACGCCAGCCGTCGAAAAGAATACCGGCAATGACAATGATGCCGATGACGATCAGCCACTCGCGCAGACCGATTTCCATGTAATCCCGTGCCTCTATAAAAATGCTGAAAAATAAGGGGCTTAGCTATTTGCAAACCGCTTTAAAACGTGGCGCCAACTCTATGTTCTGAATGGCGTTTTGCCCACGCATACGAAAAATTGACATTAAACTAGCATGACCCGCAGCTACACGCTACAAGCGGCAAGCCACAAGCCCCCTCACTTGCAGCTTGCCGCTTGAGGCTCGCCGCTAGCTTTCCACCATGGCCATGGCCTCCTCCACATCCACCGCCACCAGTCGCGAACAGCCCGGCTCATGCATGGTCACCCCCATCAACTGATCGGCCATTTCCATAGCGATCTTGTTGTGGGTGATGTAGATGAACTGCACCGTTTCAGACATTTCCTTCACCAGCCGTGCGTAACGGCCTACGTTGGCGTCGTCCAGTGGCGCGTCGACCTCGTCGAGCATGCAGAACGGCGCCGGGTTCAATTTGAAAATGGCAAAGACCAGGGCCAGCGCGGTCAGCGCCTTTTCGCCACCGGAGAGCAAATGGATGGTGCTGTTCTTCTTGCCAGGAGGACGCGCCATGATTGTCACCCCTGTATCGAGTAAATCTTCGCCCGTCAGTTCCAAATAGGCGCTGCCGCCACCGAAAACTTTTGGAAAAAGGGCCTGCAAACCGCCGTTGATCTGATCAAAGGTATCCTTGAAGCGGTTGCGGGTTTCCTTGTCGATCTTGCGGATGACGTTTTCCAGGGTCTCCAGGGCTTCCACCAGGTCATCGTTCTGGGCGTCCAGGTAGCGCTTGCGCTCGGACTGCTGCTGGTACTCGTCGATGGCCGCCAGGTTGATTGCCCCCAGGCGCTGGATACGCTGGGCAATGCGCTCCAGTTCTTCCTCGGCGTCCTTTTCATTCGCCCCGGCCACCAGGGTGGCGAGCACGCCGTCGAGGTCGTAGCCGTCTTCCAGCAATTGGTCCTGCAAGGCCTTGCGCCGCACCGTCAGGGCTTGCCACTCCATGCGCTGCTGTTCCATCTGGCCGCGGATCAGTTGGGATTGCTGCTCGGCCTGGCTGCGGCGCTTCTCGGCATCACGCAGTTCGCGGTCGGCGTCCTCCAGGGCGATCTGTGCCGTCTTGAGCTCCTCGTCGACGCTCATGCGCTTGTCGAGCAACTCTTCGAGCTTCAGACGCAGCTCTTCCAAAGGTGCCTCGCCCTCCTCCAGATTGAGGCTCAACTGCTCGCGTTTTTCGGTCAGGCGCTCGGACTGCATTTCCAACCGTTCCAAGGCCTGGCGCGTGGAATCGTATTGCGCCTTGAGCGAGCCCAGGCGCACCGCCAACTGATGGGCGTGGTCCTTGTGCTGACGTGCTTCCTGGCGCACCCGATCCAAGCGCTCACGCAAGCTGTCACGCTGGGCCAGCAGCAGCTCACGCTGCTCGGTGTCCACTGCCATGGCATCGAGGGCTTCTTGCAGTTGCAAGCGCGCCTCGCCGATCTGTTCGTGCTCCAGCGCCCGCTGCTCGCCCAGTTCGGCGATTTCTTCTTCCAGGCGGGTGCGACGCAGCGCCAGTTGCTCGACCTTGGCCTTGCCGGCCGACAACTGCGCCTTGAGCTCGCCTTGCTGGCGCGCTTCATCCTGCAACAGTCGCCGCAGGTGTTCGCGGCCGTTTTCCTGTTGACGCTGTTGCGCCCGCAGGTTTTGCAATTCGCTTTCCAGGGCTTCGACACTGGCTTCGCGCTCTTCGCGTTCGGCGCCCAGGCGCTGGATTTCCTGGCCACGGGCGAGCATGCCGCTCTCGGCTTCGCTGGCCCGGCGCACCCGCAGGAAATGCCGGCCAACCCAATACCCGTCACGACTGATCAGGCTTTCGCCGGCCGCCAATTGCCCGCGCAGGGCCAAGGCCTGATCAAGGCTGTCCACCGGTTTGACCTGTCCCAGCCAGGGCGACAGGTCCACCTGGGCCTCGACCTTGTCCAGCAAGCTGCCGGGAATTCGCACCCCGTCGCCGGCCGGGCTGAGCAGGCGCAGATCGCCCTGGGTAAAGCCCGACAGGTCGAAGCCGCCGAAGTCGTCCACCAGCACCGCTTGCAGGTCGGCCCCCAGTACGGTTTCCACCGCCAGCTCCCAACCGGCATCGACCTTCAGGCCCTCGGCCAACCGCGGGCGTTCGGCAAGATGCTGCTCGCGCAGCCACTCGGCGGTGCCGGTGCCCGGGTCCAGCGCCGCTTGCTGCAAGGCCTCCAGCGAAGCCAGGCGCCCATTGAGCCGCTGCAACTCACCCTGGCCCTGCTGCTGGTTCTGCAAGGCCAATTGCAAGGCCTGGCGCAGTTGCTCAAGGCGTTCGACCTGGGCGTCTTCGCTGGCCTGCAAGTCTTCGAGGGTGGCTTCGCTGGTCGCCAGTTGTTCGCTCAGTTCCAGGATCGCTGCATCTTCCGGGTCCGCCGCGAGCAAGGCGCGCTCTTCGGACAGGCGGCGCTGGCGTTCGGCCAGGCGCTCCATACTGGTTTCCAACTGCTGGATGCGCGACTGCTGGACTTCAGCCTGGCGCCGCGGCTCGGCCGAGGCCAGGTTGAAACTGTCCCACTGCTCCTGCCAGCCATGCATGGTCAGTTCGGCTTCTTCCAGGGCCGCGGCGGCCTCTTCGGCGGCGGCACTGGTGATTTCCTGCTCCGGCGTGAGCCTGTCCAGCTCTTCGCCAAGGGTCAACAGCAGCGTGCGGTCGTGGCCCAGGTGCGATTCGGTTTCCAGGCGCGCCCGCTCGGCTTCCTTCAAATCATCCTGCAACTGCCGCAGCCGTTGCTGCCCATGCTGGATGCTCTGCTCGACCCGGGCGATGTCGCCCCCCACGGAATAGAAGCGTCCTTGCACCAGATTGAAGCGCTCGGACAGGTCATGATGACCGTCGCGCAAGCGCTCGATGGCGGCGTCCGCATTACGCTGCTCGGCCACCAAGGCTTCGAAGCTGACTTCCTGGTTGCCGATGATCGCTTCACGCTGGCCGACCTGCTCGTTCAACGCCTGCCAGCGCAGGGCCGAAAGCTGGGCCTTGAGCTGGCGCTCCTCGCCCTTGTATTCCTGGTACTTCTTGGCGGCCTCGGCCTGGCGGTGCAGACGTTCGAGCTGGCGTTCGAGCTCTTCGCGCAGGTCGGTCAGGCGCGCCAGGTTTTCATGGGTGCGACGAATGCGGTTTTCGGTCTCGCGCCGCCGCTCCTTGTATTTGGAGATCCCCGCAGCCTCTTCGATGAAGTTGCGCAAGTCCTCGGGCTTGGCTTCGATCAGCTTGGAGATCATGCCCTGTTCGATGATCGAGTAGCTGCGCGGGCCCAGGCCGGTACCGAGGAAAATATCGGTGATGTCGCGACGCCGGCACTTGGTGCCGTTGAGGAAATAGCTGTTCTGGCTGTCGCGGGTCACTTTGCGACGAATGGAAATTTCCGCATAAGCCGCATATTCGCCAACCAGGGTGCCGTCGGAGTTGTCGAACACCAGCTCGATGCTCGCCTGGCTAACCGGTTTGCGACTGGTGGAGCCGTTGAAGATGACGTCGGTCATCGACTCGCCGCGCAGGTTCTTGGCCGAGCTCTCGCCCATCACCCAGCGCACGGCGTCGATGATGTTCGACTTGCCGCAACCGTTGGGTCCGACCACCGCCGCCATGTTACTGGGGAAGTTCACCGTGGTCGGGTCGACGAAGGATTTGAACCCCGCCAACTTGATGCACTTGAGCCGCACGTCAGGCCGCCGTCAGGGCAGAAACCACCAGATCGCAACTGCGCTGGGCGTAGGCCGTGAGCACAATGCGGATCTGCGGCAGATCGCGGGCCAGCACAGCGGCGAGCAGGCGCTGGAACAGTTCGAGGAACTCGCCCATCTCAGCCTTGCGTTGTTCCAGGGCGAGAAAATAGGCACGGCTCATGGCCGGTTGCAGGTTCTCGACGGTTTCCTGCAAGTAAGGGTTGTTGGCGAACGGATACGCGGCGCGCATCACGCTGAAGCTTTCATCGACGAAGGTGCGGATGTCCTGGCGTGCAAACGCGTCCTTGAGACGCTGCTGGATGGCCACGAACGGCGCCATGTCGGCCTGTTCTTTCCAGCCATGGGCCACGGCGTTCCCCAGCAGGATGTACAGCTCGCTCATCAGCGCGCAGAGGCTGCGCACCTTGTGCTCGGTGAGTTCGGTGACGTGGGCACCACGGCGCGGCAGGATCGCGATCAAGTGGCGTCGTTCCAGGATCAGCAAGGCCTCGCGGACCGAGCCGCGGCTGACATTGAGCGCCAGCGTGACCTTCTGTTCCTGGATGCGCTCTCCCGGCTTCATTTCGCCGCGAATGATGCGTTCGGCGAGATGGTGGGCGATTTGCTCGGCGAGGCTGTCCGGGGCCTTGAACGTCATGGTTGTCCTTCAAACTCTTCGATCTGCACAAGCGGCGCAGTGTAGCGCACTCGATACGTCATGGCGCAGGGCCTGCAGCGGGTTTTTGGCACGATATAAGCAAAAAAGTTTGAGCTCTTCATCCTGAACCAGACCTGTGGGAGCGAGCTTGCTCGCGATGGCGGCGCACCAGCCGATGAACGCATCGACAGACCCGGCGCTATCGCGAGCAAGCTCGCTCCCACAATGGGTCCATACTGACCAAACACGGCAGTTGATCGACTAAACAAATTTTCCTGACCTTTAAGTCAGAAAATCATTGACCGAAAAGTCAGACCTGATAAATTCAGGCCCATGTCGATACAACAATAATGAGTCTGCGAGGCCTTCCGTGATCCAGTTTTTACTCAACCAGGAACTCCGTAGCGAGCACGCCCTGGACCCGAACCTGACCGTGCTCAACTATTTGCGCGAACATGTTGGCAAACCGGGCACCAAAGAAGGCTGCGCCAGCGGCGACTGTGGTGCATGCACTGTGGTGGTGGGCGAATTGGAAACGGACGCGAATGGCCGCGAACGTATTCGCTATCGCAGCCTCAATTCGTGCCTGACCTTCGTCTCGTCCCTGCACGGCAAGCAACTGATCAGCGTCGAAGACCTCAAGCACCAGGGCCAACTGCACAGCGTCCAGCAGGCGATGGTCGATTGCCACGGTTCGCAGTGCGGTTTCTGCACGCCAGGCTTCGTCATGTCGCTGTTCGCCCTGCAAAAAAACAGCGAGCAGCCCGACGCCCACAAAGCCCACGAAGCCCTGGCCGGCAACCTGTGCCGCTGCACCGGCTATCGGCCGATCCTGGCCGCCGCCGAGCAGGCCTGCTGCGGCCAGCAACCGGACCAGTTCGACGCCCGTGAGGCCGAGACCATCGCTCGCCTCAAAGCCATCGCACCGACCGAGACAGGCGAGCTCAACAGCGGCGACAAACGCTGCCTGGTACCGCTGACCGTGGCCGACCTGGCCGATCTCTACGACGCCTACCCCCAGGCGCGCCTGCTGGCCGGCGGCACGGACCTGGCCCTGGAGGTCACGCAATTTCACCGCCCCCTGCCGGTGATGATCTACGTGGGCAACGTCGCCGAACTCAAGCGCATCGAGCGTTTCGACGATCGCCTGGAGATCGGCGCCGCCACCGCCCTCTCCGATTGCTACGAAGCCCTGAAAGCCGAATACCCGGACTTTGGCGAACTGCTGCAACGCTTCGCCTCGCTGCAGATCCGCAACCAGGGCACCCTGGGCGGCAACATCGGCAACGCCTCGCCGATTGGCGACTCGCCGCCCCTGCTGATCGCCCTGGGCGCGCAAATCGTGCTGTGCAAGGGCCAGACCCGTCGCACACTGGCCCTGGAGGACTATTTCATCGACTACCGGGTCACTGCGCGCCAGGAAAGCGAATTCATCGAGAAGATCATCGTGCCCCGGGCCAGTGCCGAACAGGCGTTCCGCGCCTATAAGGTGTCCAAGCGCCTGGACGATGATATTTCCGCGGTGTGCGCGGCGTTCAACCTGCGCATCGACAACGGCGTGGTCCGCGACGCCCGCGTCGCCTTCGGCGGCATGGCCGCCACACCCAAGCGCGCCAAGCATTGTGAAGCGGCATTGATCGGTGCGCCGTGGACCGACAGCACCGTCGAACGCGCCTGCGCTGCCCTGGCCGAGGACTTCACGCCGCTGTCGGATTTCCGCGCCAGCAAGGAATACCGCCTGCTCAGCGCCCGCAACCTGTTGCGCAAATACTTCATCGAACTGCAAACGCCGCACATCGAGACTCGGGTGACCGCTTATGTCTAACCATCACGCCGTAGAGAAGACCCAAGCCGAACTGGCCGAGCTGTTCGCCCGCGACCTGACCACTGGCGTAGGCCGCAGCGTCAAGCATGACAGCGCCGCCAAGCATGTGTCCGGCGAAGCGCAGTACATTGATGACCGCCTGGAATTCCCGAACCAGTTGCACGTCTACGCCCGGCTGTCGGACCGCGCCCACGCCCGGATCATCCGCATCGATACCGCGCCCTGCTACGCCTTCGAAGGCGTGCGCATCGCCATTACCCATGCCGACATTCCGGGGCTGAAGGACATCGGCCCGCTGCTGCCCGGCGACCCGCTGCTGGCCATCGATGACGTGCAGTTCGTCGGCCAACCGGTGCTCGCCGTCGCCGCCAAAGACCTGGAAACCGCCCGCAAGGCGGCGATGGCGGCCATCGTCGAATACGAAGACCTGGAACCGGTGCTGGATGTGGTCGAAGCCCTGCGCAAGCGGCATTTCGTACTCGACAGCCACACCCACCAACGTGGCGATTCGGCCACGGCTCTGGCGAGCGCCGAACATCGCCTCCAGGGGTCGCTGCACATCGGCGGCCAGGAACACTTTTACCTGGAAACCCAGATTTCCTCGGTGATGCCCACCGAGGACGGCGGCATGATCGTCTACTGCTCGACCCAGAACCCCACCGAAGTGCAGAAGCTGGTGGCCGAAGTACTGGGCGTGCCGATGAACAAAGTCGTGGTGGACATGCGCCGCATGGGCGGCGGCTTTGGCGGCAAGGAAACCCAGGCCGCCAGCCCGGCGTGCCTGTGCGCGGTCGTCGCGCACCTCACCGGGCAGCCGACCAAGATGCGCCTGCCCCGGGTCGAAGACATGCTGATGACCGGCAAGCGCCACCCCTTCTACATCGAATACGACGTGGGTTTCGACAGCCGCGGGCGCTTGCACGGCATCGCCCTGGAACTGGCCGGCAACTGCGGTTGCTCGCCGGACCTGTCGGCCTCCATCGTCGACCGGGCGATGTTCCATGCCGACAACGCCTACTACCTGGGCGATGCCACCATCAACGGCCACCGCTGCAAGACCAACACCGCGTCGAACACCGCCTACCGTGGTTTCGGCGGGCCCCAAGGCATGGTCGCCATCGAAGAGGTGATGGATGCCATCGCCCGGCACCTGGGCCTGGATCCGCTGGCGGTGCGCAAGGCCAACTACTATGGCAAGACCGAACGCAACGTCACCCACTACTACCAGACCGTCGAGCACAACATGCTCGAGGAAATGACCGCCGAGCTTGAAGAAAGCAGCCAGTACGCCGAGCGCCGCGAGGCGATCCGCCGCTACAACGCCAACAGCCCGATCCTGAAAAAAGGCCTGGCGCTGACCCCGGTGAAATTCGGCATTTCGTTCACCGCCAGTTTCCTCAACCAGGCCGGCGCCTTGATCCACGTCTATACCGACGGCAGCATCCACCTCAACCATGGCGGCACCGAAATGGGCCAGGGCCTGAACACCAAGGTCGCCCAGGTGGTGGCCGAGGTGTTCCAGGTGGAAATGGACCGCGTGCAGATCACCGCGACCAACACCGACAAAGTGCCGAACACCTCGCCCACCGCGGCCTCCAGCGGCGCCGACCTGAACGGCAAGGCCGCGCAGAATGCCGCCGAAACCATCAAGCGACGCCTGGTGGAGTTCGCCGCGCGGCAGTACAAGGTCAGCGAAGAAGACGTGGCATTCCACAACGGCCATGTGCGGGTGCGCGATCACATCCTGAGCTTCGAGGCGCTGGTGCAGCAGGCGTATTTCGCCCAGGTCTCGCTGTCGAGCACCGGCTTCTACAAGACCCCGAAAATCTACTACGACCGCAGCCAGGCCCGTGGCCGGCCGTTCTACTACTACGCCTATGGCGCGGCCTGTGCCGAGGTGATCGTCGATACCCTCACCGGCGAGTACAAGATGTTGCGCACCGACATCCTCCACGACGTCGGCGCCTCGCTGAACCCGGCCATCGACATCGGCCAGGTCGAGGGTGGTTTCATCCAGGGCATGGGCTGGCTGACCATGGAAGAACTGGTGTGGAACGACAAGGGCAAGCTGATGACCAATGGCCCGGCCAGCTACAAGATTCCCGCCGTGGCCGACATGCCCCTGGACCTGCGGGTCAAGCTGGTGGAAAACCGCAAGAACCCTGAAGACACGGTGTTCCATTCCAAGGCCGTGGGCGAACCACCGTTCATGCTCGGCATCGCCGCGTGGTGCGCCATCAAGGACGCCGTGGCGAGCCTGGGGGATTACCGGCATCAACCGAAAATCGATGCACCGGCGACACCGGAGCGGGTGTTGTGGGGGTGTGAGCAGATGCGGGGGTTGAAGGCCGTGAAAGCTGAGGAAGCTGAGTCCGAAGCCGTTTGATGATCGTTCCCACGCTCTGCGTGGGAATGCAGCCCCCGACGCTCTGCGTCGAAGTTTGAAGAGCGGACGCAGAGCGTCCAAAGATGCATTCCCACGCAGAGCGTGGGAACGATCAGTCGAGGTGAATTATGTACAACTGGATCAGCGCCCTCGCCGACCTGCAAACCCGCGGCGAACCCTGCGTTCTGGTGACGATCATCGAGGAACTCGGCTCCACGCCGCGTAACGCCGGTTCGAAAATGGTCATCAGCGCCAGCCAGATCTTCGACACCATCGGTGGCGGGCACTTGGAATACAAAGCCATGGAGATCGCCCGGCAAATGCTTGCCAGCGGCCAGCAAGGCACGCATCTGGAGCGCTTCAGTCTTGGTGCCAGCCTGGGCCAGTGCTGCGGCGGCGTGACCGTATTGCTATTCGAACCCATGGGCCAGGTGCAAGCGCAGATCGCCGTATTCGGCGCCGGCCATGTCGGCCGCGCCCTGGTGCCACTGCTGGCGAGCCTGCCCTGCAAGGTACGCTGGATCGATTCGCGGGAGGCGGAATTCCCCGAACACTTGCCCCACGGCGTACGCAAGATCGTCACCGAAGAGCCCCTGGATGAAATCGACGAATTGCCCGCCGGCAGCTACTGCATCGTCATGACCCACAACCATCAGCTCGACCTGGAACTGAGCGCCGCGATCCTCAAGCGCAACGACTTCGCCTACTTCGGCCTGATCGGCTCGAAGACCAAACGGGTCAAGTTCGAACATCGCCTGCGCGATCGTGGTTTCAACAGCACCACCTTGCAACGCATGCGTTGCCCGATGGGCATCGGCGAAGTCAAAGGCAAGTTGCCTGTGGAAATCGCCATCTCCATCGCCGGCGAAATCATCGCCACCTATAACGCCGATTTCGGCCAGCACACCGTGCGCGCCGAACCGATTGCCAAGCTGCTGCCGGCCTCGCGCCGCAGCCAGGCGAACCGTTGAACACTCCTTGAGAATTCCCATGCCCCTGACACGCAAAGCCTACCGCGCCGCCCTGCTCCACAGCCTCGCCGATCCGGCCGAAGTAGGTATCGAAGCGTCCTACGAATATTTCGAAGACGGTTTGCTGGTAGTGGAGAACGGCCAGATCAGCGCCATCGGCCACGCCCATGACCTGCTGCCGACCCTGGCGGCGGATATCGAAATCGCCCATTACCCGGACGCGCTGATCACCCCAGGTTTGATCGACACCCACATCCACCTGCCGCAAACCGGCATGGTCGGCGCCTATGGCGAGCAACTGTTGGACTGGCTCAACACCTACACCTTCCCCTGCGAAAGCCAGTTCGCCGACAAGGCCCACGCCGACGCGGTGGCGGATATTTTCGTCAAGGAATTGCTGCGCAACGGCACCACCACCGCGCTGGTGTTCGGCAGCGTGCATCCGCAGTCGGTGAACGCGTTTTTCGAAGTAGCCCAGAAGCTCGACCTGCGGATGATCGCCGGCAAGGTGATGATGGACCGCAACGCCCCGGACTACCTGACCGACACCGCCGAATCCAGTTACACCCAGAGCAAGGCGCTGATCGAGCGCTGGCACGGCAAGGGTCGCCTGCACTACGCCGTGACCCCACGCTTTGCGCCCACCAGCACCCCGGAACAACTGGCCCTGGCCGGTCAATTGCTGGGGGAATACCCCGACTTGTACATGCAGACCCACATCAGTGAGAACCTGCAGGAAGTGCAATGGGTCAAGGAACTGTTCCCGGAGCGCAAGGGTTACCTGGACGTATACGATCACTACCAGCTGCTCGGCGAGCGCTCGGTGTTCGCCCACGGCGTGCACCTGTGCGACGACGAATGCGCGCGCCTGGCCGAGACCGGCTCGGCCATCGCCTTCTGCCCGACCTCGAACTTTTTCCTCGGCAGCGGCCTGTTCAACCTGCCGATGGCCGAGAAGCACAAGGTGAACGTAGGGTTGGGCACAGACGTCGGTGGCGGCACCAGTTTTTCGCTGCTGCACACCCTGAACGAAGCCTACAAGGTGATGCAGTTGCAGGGCGCGCGGCTGAGCCCGTTCAAGTCGCTGTACCTGGCCACCCTCGGCGGCGCCCGGGCCCTGCGCCTGGAGGACAAGATCGGCACGTTGCAGCCGGGGACGGACGCGGATTTCCTGGTTTTGGACTACAACGCCACGCCGCTGCTGAGCTATCGCCTGAAGCAGGCCAAGGACATTGCCGAGCGGTTGTTCGTGTTGATGACGCTGGGGGATGACCGGACAGTGGCGCAGACTTATGCGGCCGGCAGGTTGGTGCATCAGCGGTAGATTTTTATTGGCTGTTGATCGTTCCCACGCTCTGCGTGGGAATGCCTCAACGGACGCTCTGCGTTCGGCTTTTGGGACGCGGAGCGTCCCGGGCTGCGTTCCCACGCAGAGCGTGGGAACGATCAGGCTGATTCAACCCATCAAAGCTTAGCGGTCGACCGCCCCGGTTTCTTGCTCTGCAACAAATGCGAGAACACCGCATGCAAGTCATCCGACGCGCTTTCTTCGTCGAGGTT
The DNA here is from genome assembly GCF_900101575.1 of Pseudomonas sp. NFACC37-1. Classification (NCBI taxonomy): domain Bacteria; kingdom Pseudomonadati; phylum Pseudomonadota; class Gammaproteobacteria; order Pseudomonadales; family Pseudomonadaceae; genus Pseudomonas; species Pseudomonas sp. NFACC37-1. Next base: position 160,703 of record NZ_FMUZ01000005.1, read on the forward strand.
GAGTTTGCTGTCGATGTGGTCCATGTGATGCATCATCAGGTCCACCGCCAACGTCGCATCGCGCGCCTCGATGGCGTCGATCAACTGAGTGTGTTCGTCGTAGGAACAGTGGGAGCGGTTGCCGCTTTCGTACTGGGCGATGATCAGCGACGTCTGGGACACGAGGCTGCGCTGGAAACTGATCAGCGGGGCGTTCTTCGCCGCTTCGGCCAGCTTGAGGTGGAACTCGCCAGACAAACGGATGCCGGCGCCGCGGTCGCCACGGGAAAAACTGTCGCGCTCATCGCTGACCATCTGCCGCAGCTCAGCCAGTTGTTCGGCCGTGGCATGCTGCACCGCCAGTTCGGTGATCGCCCGCTCCACCAGGCGCCGGGCCATGAACACCTGGCGGGCCTCCTCGACACTCGGGCTCGCCACGACGGCACCGCGATTGGGCCGCAGCAACACCACGCCTTCGTGGGCCAGGCGTGACAATGCCCGGCGGATGATCGTGCGGCTGACCCCGAAAATCTCCCCCAGCGCCTCTTCGCTCAACTTGGTACCGGGCGCCAGGCGTTGTTCGAGGATGGCCTCGAAGATATGCGCATAGACAATATCGTCCTGGGTTCCGCTGCGGCCGGCTTTACCAGCTCGCGGTTGTTTCTTGAGGGGCTGCAACTGTTCGTTCATGGGCACTCGAGTCGGGAGAACTGCGGCGAATTGACCGTGACTGTAATACGGCACAGCGGGTCGCTGGCAAGTATCACGTAAAAAACAGCTCGATTGTACACAACCTCTGATGGCAACACGACTGTACGGCTGTTTGCGGGCATGGCTGTATTGCAATCGGCAGTTGGGTTGAGTTTAGGCTTAAACCCACCATTCTGTGACACCTGTGGGAGCAAGGCTTGCTCCCACACGCATAACCTATAACAAGGAACATCACCCACCATGACCGAAGTCACGACCAAGCCACTTCGTCCATTAGCCGATACCTCACCTTCGGCCATCGTCGCCGGGTTCATCGCGATGATGACCGGCTACACCAGTTCCCTAGTGCTGATGTTCCAGGCCGGACAGGCAGCGGGGCTGACCAGCGGGCAGATTTCCTCGTGGATCTGGGCGATTTCCATTGGCATGGCCGTGTGCTCCATCGGACTGTCGCTGCGTTATCGCACGCCGATCACCATCGCCTGGTCGACCCCTGGCGCGGCGCTGTTGATCACCAGCCTGGGCGGCGTGAGTTATGGCGAGGCCATCGGCGCCTATATTACCTGCGCAGTCCTGGTAACGATCTGCGGCCTGACCGGCAGTTTCGAGCGCCTGGTCAAGCGCATTCCGGCCTCGCTGGCGGCGGCGTTGCTGGCGGGCATCCTGTTCAAGATCGGCAGCGAGATCTTCGTCGCCACCCAGCATCGCACCGGCCTGGTGCTGGGGATGTTTTTCACCTACTTGATCGTCAAGCGCCTGTCGCCTCGCTACGCGGTATTGGCGGCATTGGTGATCGGCACGGCACTGTCGGGCCTGCTGGGGCTGCTGGACTTCAGCGGCTTTGCCCTGGAAATCGCAACGCCGGTGTGGACCACGCCGAACTTCTCCCTGGCGGCCACCATCAGCATCGGCATTCCGTTGTTCGTGGTGGCGATGACCTCGCAGAACATGCCCGGCATCGCCGTGCTGCGGGCCGACGGCTACAACGTGCCGGCCTCGCCACTGATCACCAGCACCGGCATTGCCTCGCTGCTGCTGGCGCCGTTCGGCTCCCATGGCATCAACCTGGCCGCCATCAGCGCAGCCATCTGCACCGGCCCCCACGCCCACGAAGATCGCAGCAAGCGCTACACGGCGGCGGTCTGGTGCGGGGTTTTCTACGGGATTGCCGGGGTGTTCGGCGCGACGCTGGCCGCATTGTTCGCGGCGCTGCCCAAGGAACTGGTGCTGTCCATCGCGGCCTTGGCGCTGTTCGGCTCGATCATCAATGGCTTGAGCGTCGCCATGAGCGAAGTGAAGGAACGGGAAGCAGCGCTGATCACCTTCATGGTCACGGCGTCGGGGCTGACGCTGTTCTCCATCGGTTCGGCGTTCTGGGGGATTGTGGCGGGGGTGTTGACCCTGGTGATTCTGAACTGGCGTAGCGCCTAAAAAAAGATCGCAGCCTTCGGCAGCTCCTACATTGGAATGCGTACATCCTGCAGGAGCTGCCGAAGGCTGCGATCTTTTTGATCGGCAACCCGAAGAACGGGCTGCCGATTCAGACCATCAAGCGACCGGATTGATCGGCTTTTCCGGGTACCAGACGTCCATCAGCGGGCTGACTTCCACGCTGGTCAGCTCAGGACGGGCCTTGAGCCAGGCTTCAACGGCAGCGCGCTGCGCTTCGGTGACCGAGCCACGCTTCTGCAGGCAAACCAGACCGTAGTCGTCGCCGCCGACGTAGCCCAGACCGTTGGCTTCCATGGCTTCTTTCAGGAAAGCGTCGAGGAAAGCGTCAATAGCCTCATCGGCCAGATCTTCTTTGAAATCCAGGTTCAGTTCGAAACCCAGCTCTTGAAATTCATCCACGCACAGTTTTTTGCGCAGACGCTGGGAACGGTTAGTCGCCATTGGAACAATCCTCATAAGTAATAACGGCCGGCACTTTACCAGTTTGATGCGTCGATTGCCCGACTGATCGGGCGTATCGGCCTACCGTCGGTAAAAAATAGCAGCCGAAGGGCTCAGGCACGGCCCAAGCCGTTGCGGCTTGGGGCATAATGCCGACACTTTCATGACCGTTGAGGACGTTCATTTTCATGTCCTCGTTTTTTCCCCCCTCGCCCGCAGGGTTCTATTTCAAATGATCAAATCTTTGCGTCCACTGCTTCTGGCCAGCCTTCTTCTTCCCCTGGCCCTCCCTGTCACCGCCCACGCCGCCACGATCAACACTGCCCTGTCACCCAATGTGCAAAAGGCCCTCAAGGCCAGCAAACTGCAGGATGACGCCCTGTCCCTGGTGATGGTGCCGCTCAATGGCCCCGGCACTCCGACCCTGTACAACGCCGACGTTTCGGTCAACCCCGCTTCCACCATGAAACTGGTGACCACCTACGCGGCCCTGGAAATGCTCGGCCCCAATCACCAGTGGAAAACCGAGTTCTACACCGACGGCACCCTCAGCGGCGGGATTCTCAACGGCAACCTGTACCTCAAGGGCGGCGGCGATCCCAAGCTGAACATGGAAAAACTCTGGCTGCTGATGCGCGACCTGCGCGCCAACGGCGTGCAGCAGATCACCGGCGACCTGGTCCTGGACCGCAGCTTCTTCATCCAGCCGCAACTGCCCGAGTTCAACGACGACGGCAACGACGAAAACAAGCCGTTCCTGGTCAAGCCCGACTCCCTGCTGGTCAACCTCAAGGCCCTGCGCTTCGTCGCGCGCAATGACGGCGGCCGGGTGCTGGTGTCGGTGGAACCGCCGATTGCCAGCATTCGCATCGAAAACCAGGTCAAGGCGGTCAATTCCAAGCAATGCGCCGGCGGCGTGCGCTACAACCCGGTGCCACAGGCGGACGGCAGCGTGACGGTGACCGTCGGCGGCCAGCTCGGTGACGGTTGCAGCTCCCAGACCTACCTGTCGCTGCTGGACCATGCCACCTACACCGCTGGCGCCGTGCGGGCGATCTGGAAGGAACTGGGCGGCAGCATCCAGGGCAAGGACCGCCTGGCCGCGACCCCGAGCAACGCCAAGGTGCTGGCCCGGGCGTTCTCCCCGGACCTGGCGGAGATCATCCGCGACATCAACAAATACAGTAACAACACCATGGCCCAGCAGTTGTTCCTGAGCCTCGGCGCGCAGTTCCGTAACGAAGCCGATGGTGATGACGCCAAGGCGGCGCAACGGGTGGTGCGCCAGTGGCTGGCCAAGAAAGGCATCACCGCGCCGCACCTGGTGATGGAGAACGGCTCCGGCCTGTCCCGCGCCGAACGGGTCAGCGCCCGGGAAATGGCGGCAATGCTGCAAGCCGCCTGGCGCAGCCCGTATTCGGCGGAGTTCATCAGCTCGATGCCGATTGCCGGCACCGACGGCACCATGCGCAAACGCCTGAAGACCACTGCCATGGCGGGCGAGGCCCACGTCAAGACCGGGACCCTGAACACCGTCCGCGCCATCGCCGGCTACAGCCGCGACATCAATGGCAACACTTGGGCGGTGGTGGCGATCCTCAACGATCCGAAGCCATGGGGCGCTTCATCGGTGCTGGACCAGGTGCTGCTGGACCTGTACCGCCAGCCGAAACTGCCGCAGACGGCTTCGGTGCTCTGACCCAGCGCACAGCCCAATGTGGGAGCGAGCTTGCTCGCGATTCGGTCGGCCAGTTGATAGGGATGTGACTGACCTGGCGCTATCGCGAGCAAGCTCGCTCCCACAGGGGATTTGTGTCCACTGAAGGTCAAGTGTGAGAGCAAGCCAGCTCCCACATTTTGCCCGATACACCCCGCCAAAACGGCTAACCCAGCTGCGTCTCGACCCGATCCCGCCCGGCCTGCTTGGCCGCGTACACACCCGAGTCGGCCCTGAGCAGCAACGCATCGGCGCCCTCCCCGGCGCGCCAAGTGGCGATGCCGAAACTGGCAGTGATCACCCCCACATCCTCGATGGGCGCAGCCCGCAAGCCTTCCCATAGCTCCAGGGCCAGGGAATAGGCGCTGTCGCTGTCAGTGTCCGGGCACAGCACCACGAACTCTTCCCCACCCAACCGGCAGAACACATCGGTGCGACGCATCCGTTGGGCGATGCGCTGGCAGACTGCCTGCAATACCCGATCGCCCACCGCATGGCCATGTTGGTCATTGATGCGCTTGAAGTGGTCGATGTCGAGCATGATGACCGCCAGCCCACCGGAACCGCGCTCGACCCGCGCCATCTCCGAGGTCAGGCGCTCCTGGAAATAGCGGCGATTGCGAATGCCGGTCAGGGCGTCGGTCACGGACAACGCCCGCAGTTCTTCTTCCACGCGCTTGAGGTCGGAAATATCCGAGATGTAGCCGTGCCACAACACCCCGCCGCCAGGCAGCTCCTCGGGCGTAGCCTCGCCGCGCACCCAACGCAGGCCGCGCAAAGGCAATTGCACCCGGTACTCTTCACGCCACGGGCTCAAGGTGTGGGCCGAAGCACGGATCGAAGCGCGGACGCGCGCACTGTCCAAGGGGTGGATACGCGAGAAAATCGCCTCGGCGTTCTGCACCAATACATCGGGCTCCAACTCATAGATGTCGCGGATGCCGTCGCTGGCATAGATCACGCTGAAGCGACCATTGAAGTCCATCCTGAACTGATAGATCCCCCCGGGCACATGGGCGCTGAGCTTTTTCAACAACAAGTCACGGGCCGCCAGCGCTTCGTGGACGCGCTTGCGTTCGGTGACGTCGATGCAGATTGCCAGGTGCCCGACCCACAGCCCCTGCTCATCGAGCATGGGTGTGGCGAGCATGTTCACGGTCAGGTGGCTGCCATCGCGGCGTACCAGGGTCCACTCCCGCGCCTGTTGCCCCCCCTCTTCACCGCCCTCGAGCAGCATCGCATGGCAGGTGGGAATCGGTTTGCCGAAACGCGCGCCGAGCTGGGCGGCCCGGGCCTGGAGTTCCCGCGGCACATGCAGGCTCTCCAGGGTCATGCTTTGCAACACCTCGCAACTCGGGTAACCGAGCATCTGTTCGGCGCCGACATTGAAAGTGGTGATGACTCCGCGCAGGTCAGTGGCGATGATCGCGACCTGGGTCGCGGCATCCAGCACGCCGCGCAATTGGCCATGAGTGCCGCGTAGCTCCTGCTCCCGGGCGCGCAGTTCACGGGTGCGTTGCTCCACCAGCTTCAAGGCCCGCTGCCGCTGGCTGACCAGCACATAGAGCAAGGCGCTGAGCAACAGGCTGAGCAAGCCGCCGAGTACCACCGTGCCCGTGACCGAAGAGCGATTGGTCGACAGGAACACCCGGCTGGGCCGCAACTCCACGCGGTAGTCGCGATCAGCCAGGCGTAACAGGCGGGTCTGCGACAAACCACTGTCACCCGGCGCGTCGAGGGAATCGAACAGCACTTCCCCCCGGTCGTCCGTGGACTGGTCCAGAACACGCATCGAAAGGTTGTCATGACCAGCGGTCGGCAAGCCATCGCCCACCAGCTGACGCATGTTGATACCCGCCACCACGTAACCGAACGGTTCCTTGGCCGCCGCTCGGGTGACCGGCGCCACCAGCAACACGCCCCGGGCGAAGTCCGGTCCGACCCCCATCAGGTCCAACGGCTGCGAGACCACCACCGTACCAAGCAAACCCGCCCGCTCAAGCGCGGCCCGACGCAATGGATGGGAAAGCAGATCGAACCCCAGGGGGGACATTGAGAGCGGCTGGCTCTGGAGGTACAACACCGGCACATACTCGTCCCGCTCGGCGGCACGCCGCAGGCCGCCGCCATCGTCGACCTCGCGGATGGCAAAGGTGTCGTCCCCCCGGCCTCGCGTCTCTTGTTCGAAGGATTGTCGCAGGTGCCCAGATATCCGTGGCGCCCAGGCGAAGGCCAGGGTGCGCCGCAACAGCGGTTCGACGTAGCCGTGAAATTCCGCGTTGGAAACCCCTGCCGAATTGACAAAGAACCGCCGCAAGCCATCGAGACGTTCTTCCTCGTCCTGGAAGCGTTCTTCGATGCGGCTGAAGCGCTCCTCGGCTTGCAACTCGAAGCGCTGGCGCAACTGCTGATTGAACAGGTTTGTCATCGCCCAGCTCAGCAAGCCGGTCAAGAAGATGCCGGCCAGCAGCACCAGAAAAGCCACCAGCCAGGCCGACACATCTTCGCTGATAAAGCCCAGGATCCTGGGGCGCACCTGATGCAAAGCCATAAACGCAACTCAGAATGGAGCCAGGCATAGGCACAGCCCTGGACACAGCCTAAGTTATAGCTATTAGCCATCACTTTAGCCAGTCTCAAATGCGGCTGGAAGCCTTGAAGTACAAGGCTTCATGGATCCAATCAGACTTCGATCAACGTGCCATGATCTTCCAGGCACGGTGGATCTTGCCGTTGCGGGCAAAATCCGGATCAATGGTCTTGGCGGTGATCTCTTCCACCGCGTAGCGCTCGCCGAGGTTGTCCTCGAGCTGGAACTTGCGGAAGTTGTTGGAGAAATACAGCACACCGCCAGGCGCCAGGCGCGCCATGGCCAGGTCCAGCAACTGGACGTGGTCGCGCTGCACATCGAACACGCCTTCCATGCGCTTGGAGTTGGAGAAGGTCGGCGGGTCGATGAAGATCAGGTCGTACTCGTCACGACTGGCTTCCAGCCAGGCCATCACGTCACCCTGTTCCAGGCGGTTCTTGTCGGAAAAACCATTGAGCGACAGGTTGCGCCGCGCCCAGTCCAGATAGGTTTTCGACAGGTCGACACTGGTGGTGCTCCGAGCACCACCCTTGGCAGCGTGGACGCTGGCGGTGGCGGTGTAGCAGAACAGGTTGAGGAAGCGCTTGCCGGCCGCTTCTTTCTGGATCCGCAGGCGCATCGGCCGATGATCCAGAAACAGCCCGGTGTCCAGGTAGTCGGTGAGGTTGACCAGCAGCTTCACGCCGCCTTCGTTGACCTCGGTGAACTTGCCCTGGGCGCTCTGGCGTTCGTACTGCTTGGTGCCGCTCTGACGCTCGCGGCGCTTGATCACCACACGGCTCTTGTCGACGTTCAGTGCCTGGGGAATGGCCGCCAGGGCGTCGAACAAGCGGGCCGAGGCCTTTTCCGGGTCGATGGACTTCGGCGCGACGTACTCCTGGACGTGAACCCAGTCATGGTACAGGTCGATGGCCATGGAATATTCCGGCATGTCGGCATCGTAGACCCGGTAGCAGTCCACACCTTCACGCTTGGCCCATTTACTCAGCAACTTGAGGTTCTTTTGCAGGCGATTGGCGAACATCTGCCCGCCTTCGCTCAACCGCGCCTGCTCGACCACAGGGGCCGGGGCCGGAGCCGGTTTGATCGGGTTGCCGTTCTTGTTGTACTGGCGCTCTTGCGGTACTTCAGGGGCCTGATCGTAGGCGGCCTGTTCGCGCTCGGCCTGGCGTTGCTCCGGGGTGCGACGCTCGCCGGTGACGAACTGATCCGGCAGGACCTTGATCAGCAGCAGCTTGCACGGCAAGGCGCCGTTCCAGAACGAATACTGCTTGTGGCTGCGAATGCCCATGCGCTTACCCAGGTCCGGGGCGCCGGTGAACACCGCCGCCTCCCAGTTCAGGCAGGCCTGGCGCAGACGCTCGCCAAGGTTCTGGTAGAGGTAAAGCAGGCTGGCTTCGTCGCCCAGACGCTCACCGTACGGCGGGTTGCAGATCACCAGGCCTTTCTGGTTCTGGTCCGGACGCGGTTCGAAGGTGGCGACTTCGCCCTGATAGATCTTGATCCACTCGCTCAGGCCCGCACGCTCGACGTTGTTGCGGCCCGGCTGGATCAGCCGTGGGTCGGCTTCGTAGCCACGGATCCACAACGGTGGCTTGGCCAACCCGGCCTCAGCACGAGCGGTGGCCTCTTCATGGAGCTTTTTCCACAACGCCGGCACATGGCCGAGCCAGGCGGTGAAGCCCCACTGCTGGCGACGCAGGTTCGGCGCCATATCGGCGGCGATCATGCCTGCTTCCACCAGGAACGTGCCGACACCGCACATCGGGTCGGCCAACGCGCCGCCTTCAGCGGCAATGCGCGGCCAACCGGCGCGGATCAGGATCGCGGCGGCGAGGTTTTCCTTCAGCGGCGCGGCGCCTTGCTGCAGGCGATAACCGCGTTGGTGCAGGCTGTGGCCGGAAAGGTCGAGGGAAAGGATCGCTTCGCCGCGGTCCAGGCGCAGGTGGATGCGCAGGTCCGGGTTGAGCTTGTCGATGGACGGCCGCTCGCCCGTCGGGGTGCGCAGCTTGTCGACGATGGCGTCCTTGACCTTCAAGGCGCCGAAGTGGGTGTTGTCGATGCCCGAGCCATGGCCGCTGAACTCCACCGCCAGGGTGCCATCGGCCAGCATATGGTCTTGCCAGTCGACATCCAGCACACCGTGGTACAGGTCTTCGGCGTCCTTCATCGGGAAGCGCTTGAGCACCAGCAACACGCGGTTGGCCAGGCGCGACCACAGGCACAGGCGATAGGCCGTTTCCATGTCGGCCATGCCGCGCACGGCCGAGGTGTGCTCGCGCGCCTCTTCAAGGCCAAGCCCGACGGCTTCCTCGATCAACAGGCCTTCGAGGCCCTTGGGGCAGGTGAGGAAGAGTTCGAAACGATCGGACATGGGATTTCCAGAGCCTTTGGCTAAGTGGGCCGGGCAACGCATTGCCGGGCCGGGTTCAGTCAGGTGCTTTTCTCAAGAGCACCCGCGTGGCACGAAAGTGTGCCGTGCCGCCCTCGCCGCTCAGGTTAAAAGAGCTTTGATGCGAAGGCAGGTAAAAAATTCTGTGCAACAAATTGTGAAAACTCGACCCTTTCGTCGAATAGTACCCGAGTGCAACAGGGGGACATTCTCATTCAAGCAAAGCCAGTCCCCTTTGGCGCAGGGCCGATCATACAGGGGTCTTGCTCAAAAGCGGTCTACGAACATGAAGTTACTTATCGCCCTAACATCTTTATTGTTACGTGCTTATGACAAAACGATCATTCCATCCCTGTGACGCTTTGGTTAGAACTCAACACAGGTTGACGTCGCAACGGCGTCAACACCTCGGCTCGTCACGCCGGCAACGAGCCACCAACGGCAGAATGATTCTGCCCCGGCCTCGATAGAGGTCGACGCTAAGTAACAGTCAACAAGTGAGGGCAACACCCTATGAGAAGACTTAAGCGTGATCCGTTGGAAAGAGCATTTTTACGTGGTTACCAATATGGCGTTGGTGGTAAATCCCGTGAGCTTTGCCCCTTTACTCTACCGTCGGTACGTCAAGCCTGGATCAATGGCTGGCGAGAAGGACGCGGCGACAACTGGGACGGTATGACCGGCACTGCGGGTATCCACAGACTCAACGAACTTCACGCCGTCGGCTGACACAGGGCTTAATACTCAAGAACTCGACAATTTGACACCCATATCGATTTAACCACGCACGTCCCATCCGGACGGCGGGCTACGGCCCAGGGGGCTCCTTCGAGGAGCCCTTTTTAATGCTTGGGGTTTCGTGAAAATCGGGGGGTGATTAGTGCAGGACTCAAGCTGCAAACATTCTTGTGGCGAGGGGATTTATCCCCGCTGGGCTGCGAAGCAGCCCCAAAAATGCTCACCCAATAACCTGATATACCGAGGCAGTTCCTAGGGGCTGCTACGCAGCCAGCGGGGATAAATCCCCTCGCCACAGGGATACTGCACTCCCCTTACAGGCGCGACTGATCACCCAACGCCGCAATCGCATCCACCGACTCACGGATCAGCGCCGGCCCTTTATAGATGAACCCCGAATAGATCTGCACCAGGCTCGCCCCAGCGGTGATCTTCTCGGCGGCATGCTTGCCTTCGGTGATCCCGCCCGCCGCGATGATCGGCAAGCGCCCCGCCAATTCAGCGGCCAGCACCTTCACGGTGTGGGTGCTCTTGTCACGCACCGGCGCGCCAGACAAACCACCCGCCTCGTCACCGTGTTCCAGCCCTTCGACACCTTCGCGCCCCAGGGTCGTGTTGGTGGCGATCACCGCGTCCATGCCCGTCTCGATCAGGGCCTGGGCCACCTGGGTGGTCTCCTCGTCGGTCATGTCCGGGGCGATCTTGATCGCCAGTGGCACATGCCGGCCATGGGTCAACGCCAGTTCCGCGCGACGCCGGGCCAGGTCGGCCAGCAATTGCTTGAGGGAATCGCCGAATTGCAGGCTGCGCAGCCCAGGGGTGTTCGGCGAGCTGACGTTGACGGTGACATAGCTGGCGTGGGCGTAGACCTTGTCCAGGCAGATCAGGTAATCGTCGACGGCGCGCTCCACTGGCGTGTCGAAGTTCTTGCCGATATTGATCCCCAGCACGCCCTGGTATTTGGCCGCAGCGACGCGGGCTAACAGGTTGTCCACACCCAGGTTATTGAAACCCATGCGGTTGATGATCGCCTCGGCTTGCGGCAGGCGGAAGATCCGTGGCTTGGGGTTGCCCGGCTGTGGTCGTGGGGTAACGGTGCCGATTTCGACGAAACCGAAACCCAACTGGGCGAAGCCGTCGATGGCCGCGCCATTCTTGTCCAGGCCCGCCGCCAACCCGACCGGGTTGGGAAACGCCAGGCCCATGACCGTCACCGGCAATTTCGCCGGTGCCTTGCACAGCAAACCGTTGAGGCCCAAACGTCCGCCCGCGCCGATCAGGTCCAGGGACAGATCGTGGGAGGTTTCCGGGGAAAGTTTGAACAACAGCTGACGGGCCAGGGTGTACATGGGTGGGTTTGACTCTGGGCAATAAAAAGTGGCGGGGATTATACCGGGCAGGAGGGCCAGCGGCGAGGGACCTGGCATCGACCCTGCGCCTGAGCTTTGATGCGCCGCGTAGCCAGGAGCGTTATTTGATAGTCGAGGCCGCAGAAAACATTCAAAAGATCACGTAGTTGCACGGCAGCAACCCGCTAGCCCTTTCTACGGAGGATCACTCAATGACTGTTTTGTCCCTTGGATCAGCAATACCTCGGCCCCTTTCAAATGAATCCATCCGCAGCGATGAAACGGACACCTCCATCACTACTGATGGCTCGTCCCACATCATCATTGAAATGCTCAATGAAGATATTCCGGCCGAGCAGCGAACCGAGCTTTCAGCGCCAGACTTGAAGTTCGCCCTGATGAGCGTCGACAAAGCACTCCATGAAATCATTAATGAGCGGCAGCGTAACGAGGATACTCAAATTGAGAGATTTGCCAGGGAATTCCTACTATTGGTGGAGGGTGAGACTGACGGCGCCGATACGTCAACAATCGCTGTGACCATTCCCGGCCTGCCAGACCTCAAAGACTCTCCCGACTCGTTCCTACACCGAGGCCAGCTGGTTCTCGAATACCTCGGCGAACAGCTGGGCAAGCTGAGCCGCAACGAATTCGAAGGCAATCTTGGACGCTGGGCCAGCAACCTGACCATTTCCGGCCTGCGCTCCGGCCTAGTCACCGGCACTCTCACGGTGATCAGACAACTGGTCGGGTTCGCCCTGGAAAAACTGCTCCAATCCAACGGCACCTCCCCACTGGCACGCAGCGTGATCGGCACAGTCGTCCAGATGTTCGGACCACTGCTAAATGTCCTCGGTGCGATCAGGGACGAGTACAACGGCACCGCAAATCAGGACACGCGCCTGGCGCGTCTCCTTACGCTCGCATTATGGGTCATGACCTTCGCCGTCGCCGCCACCGCGCCCGCCGCGCTCTCTGCCTTGGCTTCCTTTGGCTCGCCAATGGCGTTCTACACGGTTGCCCAGGATCTGGTGGCCCTATTCTGCCCTACCGGTGACAATGCAAAAGCCAGCCCTGGCGGTACGGCAGCCGCTGGCCTGATCAATGGCATTCTCCAGTTCCTGTCCTTCACCGGCATGAACTACCTCGCGCCAAACTCCGGCCCCGGGTATGTCATGGCCCAGGGTAACCAGTCATCACCACCTGAAGAACAGGGCCTGGCCTCGCAACTTTCGGCCTGGGTGGAACAACAGGCCAGTACCCTATCTGCAGATCTTTCAGTCGAAGACCGTGTCAACCAAATGGTCGACTCCCTGGCCCCAATGCTGGGACATGACCTATGGCGGGCCGTCCTCAACGGCCTGGCTGACGTCTTCGGCCAAGTATTCATGGGCGAAGCGGTGCACGCGTTACAAGCAGAACCCTCGGAAAATGGTTTTCGGGTCGCTCCCACCTCCTTCCGAATTCCCACCGCCGAGCAGGCAGCGAATCAACTCCTGTCCACCGATGCGATAAGAACCTCCGTGGGCCAAATGATCATGGCTGTGGTCATCGGAACGTCCCGTCACCTTTCGAAGCTGCCGATTTCCAAAGAAACGGTTAACCATATCGCCAATGTCTGTGTCGCCGCCGTTGTGTTCGCCGTACGCCCCGGCACGGCCTACGTCAACGCACGCACTGATCCTAAAGCTGGATAAGTTGCCTGCTGCCAAAGGCTTGCATCTCAATTGACGCTGGTCAATCAAGCCGATGCCAACCGTGGCAAGGGAGCTTGCTCCCGCTGGGCCGGGCTGGCGCACCAGCGCGTAGCGGCCCTATTTTGGGGCTGCTACGCAGCCCAGCGGGAGCAAGCTCCCTCGCCACGGGCGATATTCCTCAAGTGCATCCCACCTACCACTCACTCATCTCCCAAGCCTCATCCCCCATAGGCTCAAACACATCCCGCATAAACCCTTTAACAAACAGGTCCACCGCAAACGCCAGGCCATTGGCACCGCTGACCTCCCGGTAAAGCTGCGACTTTTCCAACCCCTGTTCCTTCAACCGAACCAGCACCTGCAGCGTGACCGCCATCAGCGCCTGGGCGGTGGGATAGGCCGCCGTTTCTCCGTCCGCTCCCCGCAGTGCACGGAGGAATTCATGGATGGCCTTCTCACCCTGCCCTTCCATCGCCAGCAGCACCTGATACAGATGCTCGAACTCAGGGTCCGGGCGTTTGCCTTGGCTCGTCCCCTGATGGGCCGCCAACAGGCGCGACTCCAGGCTCTGCACCGCAGCATCCGCGCCGCGCTCAAAGACGATTGGAGCAATCGACGATTCAATCTTCATGGTCGTGCATCGCCTCGGCTGCCTGCCCGGTGAAGCTTGAGCACAACGCTTCAAGCGCCTGGGTCGCCCTTTGGTCCAGGACGCGAACCGTCTCCGGCAACTGCGCAATGCGCGCCATCAAGCGGGGCTCCAGGCGTTGCCGGGTGGCTTCGACGTCGAACTCCAGCAGTTGATCGCCAAGCCGCAGCACGTAGCGGTTGTGCGGGTGGTAGTGCACGAGCAGGTCGCCGGTCCACAACGGGCGCAGGCGTTCGCGCCATTCATAGCCGCGTTCCCGGCAATGCTGCGGCAATAGCAGATGCAGTACCGCGCCAGTCTCGCCCGGTTGCGCGGTAAGCCAACGCTGGAGCATTTCATCCAGCCACTGGGGTTGCTCCAGGGCTTGGGCGAGCAGGTCCCGAGCGGCCTGGGCCAGCGCGTTGCGCAATTGCAGGCCCAGCGATTGCCCGTTCCGCAAGCCTTCGGCCAGATGCCCGGTGGCGCGCAGAATGCCTTCGGCATAGCCCCGTTGGAATGCCTCGGCATGCAGCGCTTGCGCATCGCGCTGGGCCTGCTCGATGCACTCACGCGCCCGACGCCGGGCTTCGAGTTGCAAGGCATGGCGACGACGGGCGGCGACGATATCTTCGCGAGCCAGGCGCACGTCTTCGCCCACAGGCAGGTCAGTCAGGGAGCGGATGGAGTCGAGCATGCTGCACCGCCAGAAAGAAAAGGGTTGGATCGGGTTGCATGAGCGGCCAGTGCCGCTGCAATTGCACGACGGGCACGGAGAATTGCAAGGCCAGGCGTTCGAGCAACGGGACGGGGACCTGTTCGTGCCAGCTCCACAGGGCATTGAGACCGGCCGCTTCGACCTGCTCCATTGAAACGGCGGGGCACTGGAGGGCGAGGTCGCCTCGAAGGCCCAGGCTGTAACTGGCGAATCGCCGGACCGGCATCGGCAGGCACGCCAACGCCGCGCCCCGGGCCAAACCGTGCCGCAGGCGATAAGCGCCCAGCAGCAAAGCGATGTAGGGCAATTGCCACCAATGACGAACCCATTGTTTCGCCACGCCACTTAACCTAATCGACGGCCACGGCCCTTGCAGTTGCAGCCCCTCGAGCACGATCCGGTTGAGCACGCTGCGCGCCTGGGGCCCGTCGAATCCCGCCGGCAGCACCAGGCGCTGAGGGTGCAGATACCCCAGGGGCTCGGCGAGAATCCCTTGCAAGCGGTCAATGTCCGACATCACGCCGCCCTGCCCATGGCCTGTCGATAAGCCCAGGCGCCGCCGCCAGCCAACAACAATCCACTTGCCGCAGCCAGCAGCCACGGCCAACTCGATGGCCCCCGGGGGACGACCGCGGTTGGTGCCACATGCTGGGTCTGGGAGCGCCTGGACAGCACCACCGAAACGTTCTCGTATTCCACGGCGGCAAAACTGTTCTTGAGAAAGCGCTTGATGTCGGTGATGAGCAACTGCGGTTCGACATCCCGCTCATGCACCACCATCGCCGCGAGATGAACAGGCGGTGACTTGCGCCCGCCTTCGCCCGCATCCAGGTCGTAACTGACATGAACCCGGGCTGAAACCACACCTTCGAGCATCGCCAGCGACTGTTCGATACGCTGCTCCAACGCCGAGTACAACCGGGCTTTTTCCGCACGGGGCGAGGCCACCAGGGCGTCGCTGGGGAACATCTCGGCCACCTGCAGGCGGGGCCGGGACGGTAGCGAATAGAGATTGAGCAGGTCGACGGCGGCGGAAAAATCCAACGGGTCGATCTTCACCGCGTAGCCGGCTTTGCCGGTGTCGATTTTCACCGCCGTGATGTTGTTGCGTTGCAGGACCGACAGCACTTCATTGGCCTGGTGCTGGTCCAGCCCTTCCAGCAGAGTCGGCTGGCGACAGCCCGACAGCAGCAGACACGACAACAGCAGCAAGACAACCGGCCTCATGACGCACGCAACAGGGTTTCTGCCGTGCCGACCGCCTTGCGCACCAGCACGTTGAGCAAATTGATATCCACGTTGTATTGCCCCGTCAGCTCCTGCAGTTGCGCCAATACCTCGGGGTTGCCGATGTCCGGACGCTGCAGCAACTGGTTGATGGCCGCAACCTCGCGCCCGCTGTCCACGGCCGAAGCGGCAAACGCCCCGATCAACCGCGCTTCAAGGGAAACGACTGGGCCTTCCTGGGGACCGTCCAGTTCAACGAGGCTCGCACCGTGGACGAGGGCAGGAGAAAAATTGGTAGACATACGATGCACTCATGAAAAGGGCCATCGCCTCGGGCGATGGCCGGTCAAAAGGAACCCGCGTCAACGAGCCGCCTGGATGATCGCCATGTCGATATCCTTGAAACCCTTGATCGTGTTGGTCTGGGCGTTGCGGAAAACCGTGTACGACGAAAACGCCGTCTGATAAGCCGCCAGTAGCCCCGGGTCCGAAGCATCGGTTTTGAGCTTATCCAGTGCAATGTCCAGGGCCTCCTTGAGCTTCTGCGCGCCGACTTCAAATGCCTGCGCCTGCTCGCCGAGAAAATCATCGGGAAATGTGATGGGGAGTCCGATACCAGCCATGCGTCACCTACTCTGTCTGATTTAGAAAATGCCAGGACGAGGACCCCGTCTTGACGTAGCCCTGGGGGCCGGTTTGAAACGAATTGCCCTTGAGCGAGTCGTCCTTGAGCGCGACAGTGAAATGCACGTAGCGATCACCCCATTGCCGGTAAAAACTGTCGACATACTGGCGAGCGGCGGCCAGTTCGGAATCCTGCAGGTTGCCCTCGACGGCGAACGTGACGCCGTCCTCGTGCTCCACCCGACTGAAGGCCAGTGCAAGACGCTGCAAACCGGCCTGTGCAAGACCGGCCAGCAGTTGGTCATCCTGTTCTTGCAGCAGGACGTCGCGGGCATAAGGCGCCGCCGCGAGCAACGTATCAATCAGGCTTGCCTGCCGGTCGGGCGTCAGCAGGTTGCGCTGCCCGCTGAGTAGCAGGCGCGGCAACGCTGGATCCCTGAGGTCGAGGAAATGCCAGGCCAATTGCGGATCGTGGTCGATCAACACCTGCTCCAGTCGGCGGCGTTCCTGATCCTTCACCAACACCCTGCCGTCCAGGGTGCCGTGGCGCGCCAGCACCTGTCGGCTCCAACCGGCATCACGCTCGGAAGCCACGAACACGTAGACCGAACGATCACGCCCCGGCAGCACCTGGACCTGCGCACTGGCGCCGCCAATCAACGCACGGACATCGGTTTCAGGCGCGGTCCCCGGCATGGTCCAGAAACCGACCACTACGACCAACGCCGCCAACGCCAGCCCGCAGCCAGCCCAGCGCAACCAGTGACCACGGCCATCGATGAACGCAGTGGCAACGGTTGGCGACAAAGGGGATGGGTCGAGACACTCGGCACGCCAAGCTTGATCCTCGGGGCGCAAGGCGATGTGCAAGGCACCGATCTGCACCCGAGTCTGAAACCCGCAGTGGCGTACCGCGACTGAATCGCCGAGCAACCGCACCGGCAAGCCGTCCGCCGTGGCCTGGTCGGCCAGCACCTCGAAATTGCAGCCGCCCGCCTCCAGAGGAACGAAGATGGCTTCCTCGGGAACGCTGGCCCCAGGCGCGCCGTTCCCGAGCCAATCCACAGGCCCGACCACGAACAGGGTCGGGCCTTCGCCAAGCGGGAATTCACAGCCTTGCAACGGACCATTGAGTATCCGCAGAACGCAAGGCTGTAGCGTGGTGGCCGTCGGGACTGTCACCGTCCAAGCTCCAGGGCAATGGAATGAGCCGCCATGGTAGGCACCCCGAAAACAGGCTTCCTGATCGAAATCTGCCGGTTGCGCCTTGCAGGGGATCAGATTCCCGTACCGATCGTTTCACGAAGTATCACGCCCCTGCGGCATGCACATTGTGGCGGGGGAGCTTGCTCCCGCCGGGGCGCGAAACGGCCCCAGCACCTGGCGACACAATAGGGCCACCTGTTAAGTGATTTTGAGAGGGCTGCGGTTCAGCTCATCGATCCGACACATCGACCAATGATCGCTCTGGCTGGCCCTGGGTCAGCACTCGATAGCGCCGCCAGACCTTGCGCGCATAGCGCAATCGCGCGACCTGGCGATGGGGTGAGTTGCCGGCGTTGTAGGCGCCGACCGCCGTCCAGTTATAGCCGTAGCGTGCGATGAATCCGGCCAGTACCTGCGCACCGACTTCCACCGACAGGCAAGGCTCCTGCAACAGGCGCTGCTCGGTAATGCCCTGGGCCTTCAATCGAGGCAGGTGGATACTGTTGATCTGCATCAGGCCGATATCGCGGGTGCCATTGCTGTTGTGGTGAACGGCATCCGGCAGCATGCCCGACTCGACTGCCGCAATCGCTTGCAGCAACTCGGGTTCGATGGCGTGCAACCGCCCTGCCTCGCTCCAGCACCAGGCGTGCGCCTGGGTCATGCCCAGCCCCAGGCCAAGGCACATCGGCAAGCATAGCCATTTGTTCCCGCGCCGCTTCATGCCAGGCGCCGCTCGCTGATCCACGTCAGCTGTTCATGAATGCGCACCCGCAGGATCTGCGCCCGGACACAACCGGGGTCATGCCGCAGACACTGGTCGATCAACTGCGCCGCCTGCTCGTTGCGCCGCCAGAACCAGTGATGCCAGGCCTGAAAATACAGCACGTCAACCTGATCGGCCGACCACAGGCAGCGACGGAACAGCACCTCGGCCGCCTGCTCGCAGCCGCGCAAACTGGTGAGCAATGCCAGGCGCGTCAATGCCGGGATGCTGCCCGGGTCCAGCGCCAAGGCATTGGAAACCGCCGAGTGAGCCTCTTCGATGACGTGCCCCTGATCCCCTTGACCCATCAGCAACTGCCCTAACCACACATCCGCCAGGCCGCACCAGGGCGGCGCGTAGCCAGCATCGAGTTTCAGGCATTGCCTGAACAGCACAGCGGCATCGCGCAGGCTTTGCGCGGTGTGCTGCTGCACGCTGCACAAGCCATTGAGATACGCCACCGCCGCCGCATAAGACCCACAGCGCTCCCCCACCGGACGCAAGCCGGGTACGCGCTGGGCGACCATACAGGTCAAGACGCCAAGCGCCTCCCCGGTGTCGCTGGCATCCAGCGTCTGCCCATGCAGCAGGGCCTGATCGCTGCCACGGATCAACTCGACCGACCAATGGCGCTGCCCGCCGACACCGATGAACCGCCCGCTCAAGCAATAATCCGCCGACAACCGCCCGGCCAGCGAACGCACATCGTGCGAAGCCCCACAGGCCGCCATCACCCCAGAGGGCATCACATGCAAGGCCTCGCCGAACGCTGTGCTCAACTGACGGATGAGCACATCCTGCAGATCCAGCGCCGCCGTCTCGTCCAAGTGGCGAAAGGGCAACACCGCCAGCGAAGGCCCCACCGCCTGCCCCTGGCTCGCCCCGTCGAGCTCGACCACCGGCCCGGTGAACCGATAGCCCTGGCCGTAGACGGTCGCAATGTAGTCCTTGTTGTCCTTGAGCAACTTGCGCAAGGCGTAGATACAGCGCGTCAGCGACTCCTCTGCGGCATCCATCCGAGGCCAGACATGGTCCAGCAGATAATCCTTGCTGACGACCGTACCCGCCGACTTCAACAACAGGCGCAGTACGTGCAGCTCTTTGGGGGGAACATGAACTCCTTGTCCATCTCGCATCAGCGTTCCATCGCTTTGCAATAGCCAGTGGTCAAAAATGAATGACTCGACCAGCGGTTGATCAGTTGCACTGTCCATACTTTGAAACTTCTCTATAGAAAGTTACTGAAGCGCGATCGAGCCTGTCGGGTAGACAGGCTCGGGATGACGAGCTGCGTGACTATAGGAAGATGTGCGGGGGGATTCCGTAGGAATTTTCCATCTTTTAATGTAGGAAATCCGGACACTAATCGTAGGCCACTTCGCACCGATAAATTAGCAAGCACACCTCAGAATGGACATGTTATTTGAGCATCAAAACAAACTGAATACCCCCTTCAAAAAACCAAAAAAATCAAAACCATAAAAAACCGTCGCAAGATTTCTTACGACGGTTAATACAGCAGCCAACAAAGTCTAACCTTACACACAAAGCATCAATTTCAATTGATACTCACTTCCAACAAACAAAAAAAACACAAATACCACCATTAGTAATATTGTAACTGCGAGTAGGGTTGCGGTTTACCGACCCCATCAATCAAAGCATCACTATTATCCTGCTGACCATAAGACTTATAAAAGTAAAAGCAATCTTCACCTTCAGAGGTTTGCTTATACATCATCTGGACCCCTATACCATCCAACAAAATACTCGACTCAAGCAATACTTTCCTAGCATCCTCCACATTATCACATTTAAAAAATGTATCCACACGCTTACTCAACTCCAATAGGATCAATGCAAAATCACGACTAGAATTGTACTGCCTAAAATCCGAAGTGGATGCATGAATCGCCTTACCGCCAGATACAGCCAAGTCCACGATGGGCTCGCGCAAATCCCACAACACCCCGTCATAACCTTGAAACCCGTTCCCCTCCACAATGGCCCGAAGATTATCCATTGCTACGGCCTGATACTTAAGACCAACCTCCTTCAAGGAAAAATCTTTATTAATATTTTCCTTACCAAACAAATCCGCAGTCTTAATTCCAGCAGCAATATTTATCCCCAACATTCCACGACGTTCAGCTTCAGCCTTAAGCTCTTTTAAAGCATCATGATTAAAAGAACAAAAAATCACATTCTCAAGCAATATTTTATTATCCCCTTCCGCCCCAAAATCGATCAAATCAAGCATCTCGGAGACAGCACTCGCATCTTTTAACTCAATATTAAGAACAACTGGACTCCTATCATACTGCGCTAACGTGCGATTAGCACAATTAACTAGCGATATCACCTCTGACAGGGCCGGAATCGTTTCGCCGTTATGCCCTATAGATAGTTGCTTTAGTTCATCAAAATTTTTCCTTCCAATAAGATAAGTTTCTTTCGTCTCACCTGGAGGTAGTTTATCCCCATTGCGATCCATATTGAATTCATTACGCCAAATCTCAGAATCATGAGATACAACGACTACACCGTCCCCCGTTTTGAATATATCAACTTCAATAGCATCAGCCCCTTGCAAAATAGCAGCCTTTATGCTCTCAAGACTATTCTCTGGCAAGAACTTCTCAGGGAAAATAGGACCAAATACACTTGTAGGCCCTAGCCCTCTATGAGCTATCAACATCAACTTATTTCCGGTTCGCTCCCTCAGCAGATCATTATTCATCCGCGCCTGAAGCATTTCTTGGATTTCACTATCATTCAAGCTGCCAACATGGTTTTCAGCCTTATTTAAAGCCGCTACATCATCAATCAAAGATTTGGAGCTTGTAGAATAACTTTGTTGCACTAGCATAAATAATAACCATCAAAGCAATCATACACCCACATCCTTATATCATCCCTCCATACGCCTGATTACGGAACCGCGCACGAAGAAATCAGTGCTCTTGTAGGTCATCAACTCCCTCGACCCAAGTAAATATCAACCGCAACCGCCACTCTTTAACGCACTATCACATATACACCTCTAGAACTGAATCAACAATATCTCCCACTGTACTCCATCGCTCTATACGACCTGAAATTAGCTCTACATCAAACACCTCATCCATAAGAATAATAATCTCCACAATATCCACCGAATCAACATTCAAATCTTCGACCAGTCGTGATTGACAACCTATCTTTTTTCGATCCATCAAAAAGTAATCGGACAGTACTTTGATTACCTCAAACTCAACACAAACCTCAACCATTAATACATCGACCATTACTCTATATACTTTTAAAAATTCAACATCGCCCGCAACATATCCCCAAACTGATTCAAATGCGCCGACAAAGTCTTATTGAAGTTATCGTGATAAGCGTTGGCGTTCGAATACTTCTGCGTGAAGGACTGCAATCTGTTTTTCAGAAGTTCCTCCTGGGCGTTGAAGCCGGTTTGCCAGGCGTTGAATGCGGCCGTATCGAGCTTTACCTTGTCGCCATAATCCTTCAGCCCGTTGTGCATCACATTCAAAGGCCCGAGATCGATGACCACACACCAGGGACCGTTCGGCTTGGGATTCTGCTGAAGGCAACTGTCAGGCAGGCCCAGCGCCTTGAGCCATTTTTCCGCCTCTTCCTTGCTCGCGCCGGTATCGGGGGGTGCCGGAAAGAGCATGGCGGCAGGGTTGGGCAGGGAATATTTCGCAATCAGTTTTTCCAGTGCCTCGCGCAACGGGCCTGCACTTAACTCGACCTCTTTACCGTCGTTAACCCCTTCGACCCAATCCTTCATCATCGCGGTGATTTCGGTGTTGAAGTCGGAGAAGAAGTCCGAATAGGCCGAGATGATGTGTTCGTAGCCGGCCAGGTAGCCGTTCTTGATCAGGTCGATCAGTTCCAGGAGCTTTTCAAAGAAGTCATTCGAGGAATTGATCGTGGCATCCAGGGCCTCGGCGATTTCCGGTGGTGCGCTCTGCTCGATGGACTGCTTGAGGCTGCGCAATATTTCGCTTTGTTGGTCATCGAGTTGCTGGCGCTGTGTTTCATTCAGCGGCGCCGTTTCCAGGGTGTGGGCTATCACGGCGCAGCATTGGCGCAATTGCAGGGTCCACATTTCGGCGCGGATACGCTTGGCGTGGGTCTGTTCGACGAAACTCGCCAGGGCGCCTTTCTCCGGCCCCTCGGCTGCCAGGCGGTCGGCGGCCCGGGTGATTTCCTGCGAGCAGATCAGCGCACGCTCCAGATGACGATCGAGGGTCTTGAGCGAGCGCTCCAAAGACGCCGCAGGGTTTGCGACGACTGGATTGGCAGCCGGCATTTCAGGCGGTGTCGGTGCAGGGCTCGCAGTGCCCAGGACGACGGGTTGCGGGTGGGTGGATGTGGAACCGTGAATGATCATCAGGTCAGGTCCTCTCAAGCCGTCAGGCTACGAATGACGTCGGCACGGGACTGGAACAACTGCATCACAATGTCCATCAGTTTTTGCAGCAACGCCGCTTCGGCTGCGTCCTTCTGGCTGACTTCGTCGCTCAGGGCTTTCTGGCTGCTCTGTGCGCTTTGTTGCAGAGCGTCCTTCTCACGGGCGGTGTGCTCGCTCAAGCCAACGAGCTTCGACAGCACTTGGCCCAGGTTCATCGACATGGCGCTGAGGGCGCGGCCTATTTCCAGCTTCTTTTCGATGCCTTTGCTGCCCATCTGGCTCAGCCAGTCGGAGGTCTGGCCGACTTTCTGGGCCTTGAGGATTTCAGCGTCGAACCAAGCCTGTTGCTCCGTCGGCAGTGACGAGCCCTTGGGTTGGAAATCGACCGTCTTGATGCGGCCGAAATCATCGAACGTGTTGATCTTGTACTGGGTTTGCGGATCCCAGTCGTCACGATAGCGATCACGCTTGAGATCGCGCTCAAGGTTGCCGGCCTCCATCGCGTTGCGTTTGTGCAGATTGATATCCGCATGCTTGAGGCTATGACCGTGCAAGGTATTGACCATGGCGAATCCGGCAACGGCACCGGAGACGACTGCCCCAGTGATGGCGCTGTACAACGCTGCCTGGCCTGACTCGATAATCGCCGCGCCCTGGGCCTTGGCCGCCTCGGAAGCCATGACCGTGAAATGGCCGCGCAGTTGCGCGTTGGTCACGCGGGCTACGTTCAGCGCAATGATCGCGGCCACCAGTACGTTGGCGTGTTTTTCCCAGGCACCCGGGTCGAATATCAGGTCGTTGCGTACTTCATCGTTGAGCAGCGTCAAAGCAACGCCCAAGTCCTCCCAATCCGATTGAGTGGGCTGGTAGGCATCGATTGCATCCTTGAGCTGAGCCGCCGAGGGTGCCGTGAAAGGGTCGCTACGCAGTATCTGCGTTGCGACGATCCGGTTGAGCACCACCGGGTTCGAAAAGAAACTGCCTTCAAGATCGCTGGAGAGCTGTTGCTGGGCGGTCCGCTCGCTCAGCCTCGCGTCGTCGACTGAATCTTGTTTAAGCACACCGCTGAGGGTTGGAGCATGAATAGAGATCATCATAGATACCTGTTACCAGTGGGTTTCAAATACGCCGAGCCATTTGCAGGCTGGCGGAATGGCTGCGTTGCAGATCGGCGAATACCTGTTCGATCTGGCGGGTTCGTTCCTGCATCGCCTGGCCGTAGTTCTCGACCACCTGAGTGAGGTAGGCGCTGATTTCCTCGCTGATCGCCATGCGCACGCGCACATCCGCCAGGTGCACGGCCGCCTGGGCCTGGTGGTGGCCGCTTTTGATTTGCATTACGCCTTGCGCGGCGACATGACCGAATTCGGTGACGGCCTGGGCGATTTCCAGCTTCGCGGCGTAACCGGCCAGCTTGGCTGCATCGGCGCCGTTGGTGATGAACCCGCGCAGTTGCGTGAGCATTTGCGTCAGGGTCTTGCCGACCGACGTCGCCACCTGCCTCATGGCTTGCATCGCGGCAGGAGTGGCCTGGGAGGCCACCGAGGCCAGTTTCGAGGCGACGGCGCTGGCCGCCGGCCCGGCCACCTGCGCCCCGGCGACGGCCACCAGGGCGACTGCCGCCAGCGTCGAGACAACGCCCTGGATCATGCCGCCGATCTGCCCGATTTCCTTGGCCTTTTCCTCGTCGACCCCCACGTCTATCAGCAGCTGGGTGTAGATCTCGGAGAACCGCTTGATGGCTTCTTGCATGACGATCGTCACCGGTTTCATGGCTTCGGCCGTGAACGACTTGCCGGTTTCCTTCTCGACTATCGCATCGGCAGACATGATCGCAATGCCAACCACCCCTGCCACGATCAGCGGCACGCAGCCGGTCAGGACCCCGGCAACGATGGCGACGACGGACAATACTGCGCCTACGATCTTGCCGATGCAGCCCATGGTTTTCTGTAGGGCCTCGGCCTTGCGGACCTGTTCCAGGTATTTATCCGATTCACGCTTCATGTGCTCCTGAAGTCTGGACTGCATCTCCTGGAACAGCTCCTGGCTGAGCTCCTCCTTGTTCTGCGCCGCCTCACCGAGCAACTCGATGATCTTCAAGCGATTGAGCAATGCCAGGGCACTGCTGCTAAGGGCTTTCTCGTCAGTTTCCTTGTTGGCCGGATCACTGACGCTGGAAACCACCACTCTGGCGACGACCCCGCTCAACGTCCTGGCGAAGGCATTGGCGACCTCGATCAGCTTCAAGTGCGCATCCACGGCCGTGTCGAAAGCCTGGGTGTGGCTCGCCACCTCGCCCTGGAGTTGCTCACGGCGGGCCAGCTCCTGGGCGTACTCAGGCGACTCGAGATCAAGCTGCGCCAGTCGCGCCTCACTGTCGGCCAGCAGCCCCTGGAAATGCAGGACGCGCTCGTGCAATTGGTCGAGCTGTTCCTGACTGCTCCCGACCTGGCCTTCGGCATCGGCCAGCGCTTGGACAGCGGCGGCGTATTCCGCCGAGAGGTTGGCCTGGCCCTGCTGCCTGGCGCTGGCCATGCTCTGCAGCATCGCCAGACGGTTTTTCAGTTTGTTGACGTCGACCTCACCGATCAGCTCGCTGATCATCGCCATCAACAGCGTGAACAGGTCGCCATTGGTTTCCTGTTTGTTGCCATCGGCTCGCGGCGGCGGCGCGTGCAACACGGGGCGGCCAGTTCCGGCGGCGAACGGGCCATCGTGCCCCTCGTACTTCACTGACATCAGGTCCGCCAGTGCTTTGCGACCGGCTTCCTGATAATCCGTGGTCCTGGCGGCCTTGCTGGCAGCCGGGCCATATTTTTCAAAGGCTTCGGTGCGGCTCATCCCCCCTGGGAATAGAGCGCTACGGGTGCTTGCAATGTCAGTCATGTTCAGTCCTCCGAACCATGCAGTTCCATGTTGGCCAGGGTGTCGAGGTAGACCTTGGCCTGCTCGCGCAGATCTTCTTGCGCGGCCTGCTCGAGCACGTACTCGAAACACAATCGGGCCTTGCCAACCTTGCCCAGGGCCAGATGACACTGGCCGGCGTACAGCATTGGCCGGTAGTCCTCCTTGCCTTGGGCGAACGCGATGGCATACAGGTCGATTGCCTTTTGGTGGTTTTGCTTGAGCTGGTGCACCGCCGCCAGTCCCATCCAGTAATGGCTGTTGTAGAAGTCGTAGATGCACAGGAAGTGAAAGAACTTCTCGGCATCGTCCAGCCGCCCCTGTTCATAGAACTGGAAGGCGAAGGCATAGAGACTGTCCATGTGCTCGTCACTGAGGCCTTGCACGTCTTTCAACGCCGCGCCACCGAGCACCGCGTCGACGACGTCCAGGGCCACCTGCTCGTCTTGTTTGTTGTTGCGACTCATCAGCCACACTCCTGAAAAAACGTCAGCGTCGCTGACCGGTGCATTGGGCCAAAACACCGATAGGTCACGCTGCCAAATTGCGCTCATCCGCGTGGGGTTCGCCCCTGGACTGGCAAGGCTGCCCTGCGGCATAGTTGATAGAAATTGTCTCGAAGAAGCGTCGGCCTCAGGCCTGTTCGACCTGCTCCAGCCAGATCAACAGGCGCAGCACCTCCTCGATCTCCTGAACCTGGAGGAAGCTGTAGCGCTGGTGGGTCTGGAAGATCCGTCGGGCCAGGGCGATGTCGTTGATCACCGGCACACCGACCTCCTTGGCGTACGCCCGGACGGCCAGGGCACGTTGGTTGGTTTCCATCACAGAGATGAACGGCAGCACCGTGATTTCCGGGCGGAAATACACGCCGATGGCAATGTGGGTCGGGTTGGCGATGATCATGCGCGAGCTGCGCACGTCGGATTTGACCTGCTCCGATAGCAGCTCCATGTGCAGGTCGCGACGGCGTCCCTTGATCTGCGGGTTGCCGTCCTGCTCCTTGTGTTCACGCTTGACCGAGTCCTTGTCCATCATCTGGTCTTTCATGAACAACCAGTACTCGCTGAGGGCATCGAGTACCACGACCAACAGGATGCAGGCCAGGAACGCCAGCACCAGCACCAGCAACAGATGCCCCCAGATCGCGAGCAGATCCGGTGCCTGGGCGAAGAGCTGGGCGAACAGCAATTGCCGTTGCGTGGCCCAGACGATCCACAGCGCCATGACGAAGCAGCCCAGGTACAACAGCGCCTTGAACGTGTCCTTGACCGTGCGCAGGCTGAACAGTTTTTTGAAGCCATTGATCGGGTTCAATGCACCGAAATTCAGTTTCAACGCTTCGCTGGCCAACGCAAAACCGCTTTGCAACAGCGCCGGCAGCGCACTGGTCAGCACGCACACCAGCAGCAACGGCAACAACGCCTTGAGCCCGACCAGCACCAGCATCACCGAGTAGGCTTGCAGGTCAGCGTCAAAATCGCTGGCAATGATCCGCCGGTAGACCTCCATAATCTCGATCAACGAGCTGTTGAACACCATGTAGGTGATGCCACACAGGGTCAGGCAGGTGATGACCAGGTCCTTGGCCTTGAACGTCTGCCCTTTGCGCGCGGCATCGCGCAAGCGCTTGGCGGTGGGTTTTTCAGTCTTCGAGGCGCTGGATGACATGGCCGCCCTCCCCGCCGCCCAGAGACTGCGCCAGCCCATCGGCCATCGTGCCCATGCGCAAGACTTCGTCCGGCAGATGCACGCCGAAGTACAGCATCAGCACCACCAACGCCACCAGGCTCTTGACCGTCAGCGACACGGAGAAGGCATTCATTTGCGGCGCATAGCGCGAGAGCAAACCCAGCAGCGCCTCGCTGACCAGCAAGGTCGCCACCACCGGCGCACTGATCACCAGCGTCTTGCTCACCAGCGCATCCAGCAACCCCAGCACCGCCGGCAAATGCAATTGGCAGCCACCCGCCGGCGCACACAGGCGATAACTGTGGCCAACGGTTTCGAGCATCAACAGCATCCCGCCACCGGCGAGATACACCGCCGCCGCAAACAACTGGAGAAAATTCGCCAGCTCCGAGGTGTCGACACCGTTGGCCGGATCCATGGTGCTGCTGAGCATGGCCCCACGCTGGTTGTCGATCAGGTTGCCCATGGCGTGCAACACCCAAAACGGCCAGCCCAACAGCATCCCCAACAGCACGCCGATACTCGCCTCGCGCAGCACCAGGCCGAGGAACGCCAGGCTGTCGAGGCCGGGTGTAGGCACACCGATATAACGCCAGAACCCCAGCGCCACCAACACAATCACCGCCTGACGCGGGGCACCGGTGAGCACGCCGCTGTTGAGAAACGGCAACATGAAGAAAATCGGCGCCAGGCGCGCCACGCCCAACAACGCGGCGGCGAACCAAGCGTACAGCTCGAAGAACAGCGTCACCGACATAGACCTAACTCAACGCCAGGCGGATGACTTCACGACTGAAATCCAGCAGCGTTTCGCCGTACCAGCCCGAGAGCAAAAACAGGCAAGCGGCAACTGCCAACAGTTTGAAACCAAACGGCAGCGTCTGCTCCTGCAACTGGGTCACGGTCTGGATCAACCCGACCACCAGGCCGACCACGGTGGCGACGATGATCGGCCAGGCCACCATCAGCAGGATCAGGTACAGGGTTTTGTTGCCGGCATAGACCAGATCGTTCATCGGTGCACCTAGGCCAGCAAGGTCAGGTATTGCTTGACCAGCCCGGTCGACAGCAGCGCCCAACCGTCCAGCGCGACGAACAGCACCAGTTTGATCGGCACGGAAATGATCACCGGGCTCATCATCATCATGCCCAGCGCCAGCAGGATGCTGGAGATCACCAGGTCGACGATCACGAAGGGTAAATACAGGTAGAAGCCAATCTTGAAGGCACTCTTGATTTCACTCAGGGCATAGGCCGGCAGCAGCGCAAACAGCGAGGGCACAAGTTCTTCATCGGCAGGCAGGCCCGTGTCGGTTTCATCCTGGAGCGCCTGGGCCCGCTCGAAAAACTGCGCCAGCTCCGGGTCGGTGTACCTGCGCAGGTAATCCTTGTAACTGCCCAGGCCGTTCTCGGCGAAGTTCACCACCGACTCGACATCGGTAAAGGCCACCGCCTCGCGCTTGTAGTAGTCATGGCCCTGCTTCATGACCGGTGTCATGACGAAAATTGCCAGCATCAGGGCAATCGCATTGAGCGCCATGTTCGATGGCACCTGCTGCAGGCCCAACGCGTTGCGCACGATGACGAACACGATGGAGAACTTGAGGTAGCACGTGCCCGCCGCCACCAGGAACGGCAGCAGCGACGCGAACGCCAGCAGCGCGATAAGCGAGACATCATTCATCGGCGCTGGCCCGATAGACCTGGAGCAATTCGACACCCAACTGACCGTCCAACCGCACCAGCTCCCCGCGGGCCACCGGCTTGCCGTTGGCCCGCACCTCGATGTGCCGCGCCGCGTCCTCGGTCAACGGAATCAGTTGCCCGTCGATGATGCGCGACAAGGTGGCCAGGTCGGTTTCATGACTGGGGAGCAGGAACTCCAGGCGCACCGGGAGCGCTGCCAGGTCGATCGTCGCGTCGGTTTCTGGCGGGTTATCCGCGTTGGCATCGGTCACGCTCGGTTGCATGTGTAGACCCTCCTGGGTAAATGTGAAAGTGCCAAGGCAGTACTCGGCCAGACAACAGCGCTGAGAATGCTGGACGATGCGCACGACATCGCCCTCTTCCAGGCGCATCCGGCTGGCACGGCTCAGGTGGCTGATGCCGAGCATCAACTCCAGGCGCAACGGCAAATCGTCCAGCCATGAATCGACGCCCAAGCCCTCGCTGGCAACGGCTGTCGGCGGCAGTTGCAGCAACCACAGGCGCCCCCGCGGGGTTTCGAGCCAGGGCAGCTCGCGGCTGGGCAATTGCGCCGGGGCGACGCCTTCGATGTCGGACAGCGCCCGGTACTGCAGCTCCTCCATCTCCAGCAGCAAGGGGCGTGGCAACGCCCGAAACAGCTCGACGATATTCATCAACGACGTTTCTACCCTCAGCCAGGATTGCAACTGTGGAAGCGCGCGATACAGCCAGTCATGGGCCGCGACCAACCCTTGCCAGTGGCCGCCGTCGCCGTGGGCGCAAAATCGCAAATAGCCGTCATGCCCTGGCACCTGGCTCAACCCCGTACCACGACCGGCCCGTCGCCAACGTTGAAGCGCCTGGGCCTGGGCATGGGCCAACGGCTCGACCCGTCGTAGCGGCAACGCGCTCATGCCGGCCCCCCGGCCTGCTCGTCCTGCTCCTCATCCGGCGCCTGATGCGAGCCCTGGCGCGACTGCTCGCCGCCACTGTCGGCCAGCCGCCAGGCCGGTTCCCGGGCCAGCTCGAAAGGCGCCTTGAGTTGCTCGAACACCAGGGTATTACTGGGGTTGAGCGTCAGGTTCCGAGTGGGTTCTTCGGGCACCCGGGTAATCGTTATCTGTCCGCTGGCAGCGCCTTTATTGAACGGTACTTGCAGCACGCCCCGGCCCGTGTCCGGCAGCGCCTCGACCATGACCTCAAGCATTGGCGGTGCCGGCGGTAGCGCCGGTGAAGGGAGGGGCGGTGGGGCAACGGCCGGCGTCTGGCGCGGGCCTTGAGCGCTCATCGGCACCTGGGGCAACGGTTGTTCGTCGAGACGGGGTGCCGTGAACGGCTCCACCACCAGCGGCTCAATCGATGCCGACACCGCAGCTTTATCGACGCCAGAGGCCACAAGCTCCAGGCGTTGCGGCAACGCGTATGGGGTCAACTTGCCGAACGGCGCGCCTGTCGGTGAAAAGGCCAGGGTTTCCCGGGCGACCCACCGTTTGCCAGCAGGCTCAGCTCCCTCCGTATCACGGCCAAACGGCCGGGCTTCATCGCGCTCAACCGCCAGCGCCTCCTGCCCCACCTTCATCGTCTGCCAGGCCAACGTCCGAGCGGCTTCCATCAGGGGGCGCCGAGGCAGAATCAGCGCCGTCATCAGGTCCAGCACACCTTGTGGCAGTTGATCCTCTTGCACCGGGACGAGCTGGTCCAGCAGCTCATCCAGCGGACCTTCGTCGACGGGTTCCAGGGCCTGGACCGGCCCCGTGGGCGCTGCAAAGACCTCGTTCATCGCCGCACTCCGATCAGCTCTTCCAGCTCCCGTTCTTCGCGGCGCACCGCCTCGAGCCGTTGCTCACGCAACAGCTGTTGGACGCCGCGCGCATACTTGTCGTGCTTGCGTTGCAGCCCACGCAATTGCTCGCGCTTCGCCTGCAACTGGTGCTCGACCTGCCGGTACTGCTGATCCACGCGATCACGCTCGACACGCAGCAGATCGATGCGTCGGCGGATGACCGCCTGGGTGCGCAACAGCGCCAACAACTGGCCGTGATCCAGCACACAATCATTGGCTTGATGGCTGCTCAACAAACGTTGCAGCGCCGCCTCTTGTTCCTCGAAAGCGGACTGTTCCTGGCGCAGCGGCTGCAATTGACGCTGGACACGCAACACGGCCTGCTCGCCGCGTTGCCGACGGAACAGACTGAAGGCCAGCAGGCGTCGTCGATCAAGCAATGATTTCATGCAGGCTCCGCAGGGTTTCATCTGGCTCACTGGATTGATCCGTCGGCTGGCGCAACCATTGGTCGAGGGCTTCGCGACGTTGCAGTGCGTGGTCATTGGCCGCGTCCGCGCCCGGGCTGTACTCGCCCATGTCGAGAAACACCTGCAGCTGTTCAAGGCGCGCCAGGGTGTCGCGAGTCGCGGCCGCCAATTGCCGGACCTCTGGCGTGGTGACCTGCGTCGCCACCCGACTGACGCTGCGCAAGACATCGATGGCCGGGTAATGCCCCTTGGCGGCCAAGGCCCGGCTCAGGTAGACGTGGCCGTCGAGAATGGAGCGAATCTCCTCGGCGATCGGATCCGGCTCGTCGTCGCTTTCCAGCAGCACCGTGTACCAGGCCGTGATACTGCCCGACGCGGTCACGCCCGGACGTTCCAGCAGGCGCGGCAAGGCATCGAACACCGAGGCCGGATAACCCCGCCGCGCCGGTGCTTCACCGGCGGCCAAGGCCAGGTCGCGGCGCGCACGGGCGTAGCGGGTCAACGAATCCAGCAACAGCACCACGCGCCGGCCCTGGTCGCGAAAATACTCGGCGATGGTGGTGGCCTGCAGCGCCGAGTTGCAGCGATCCACCGAGGAAAAATCCGACGTGGCGAACACCACCACGCAACGGGCATGCTTGGGCGACTGGCGCAGATGCTCGATGAACTCGGTGACTTCACGCCCACGTTCGCCAATCAGGCCAATGACAAAAACCTCCGCGTCCGAGTGTTCGATCAGCATGTTGATCAAGGTGGTCTTGCCGGAACCGGCGGCGGCGAAAATACCGATACGCTGGCCGACGCCGCAGGTCAGCAAGCCGTCGATGACACGAATACCGGTGCGCAGCGGCTCCACCACCGGGCGCCGCTGCTGGTACGACGGAGGGTC
This sequence comes from Pseudomonas sp. NFACC37-1, assembly GCF_900101575.1. NCBI lineage: Bacteria > Pseudomonadati > Pseudomonadota > Gammaproteobacteria > Pseudomonadales > Pseudomonadaceae > Pseudomonas > Pseudomonas sp. NFACC37-1. Next base: position 192,785 of record NZ_FMUZ01000005.1, read on the forward strand.
GGCATCCACCGCACAATCGCGCTGGGCGACCGCTGTCGACGGCGCCAGGCGCTCGACGATAACGCCCTGGGGATCAACCACGCTGCCGAGCAAGGCGTCACTGCACGTCAACTGCAAAGTCGAGCCGGTGGGCACGATCATCGACTCCCGGGACAAGCCTTTCGCCTCGCCCAGCAAACTGAGCAGCACCGCGCCGGGCTTGAAGCCGATGACCTGCGCCCTGGCTGCGACCTGGGGCGAACGCCAATGCCGGCGCACTTCACAGATTTCGCCGACCACCACCTCACTCAGCGCCGCTTCGATCAATGGCCCGCTCAAACGCAAGGGGTGGGCCGCCCGTCTTTCCAGGTGGACATGCATCGTCACGGCTGCTCATCCAGCGTTTCAACAGCCTGCAAAAAGGCGTTCGACATGGGGCAGATCTCCTCAAAGCGTCTTGATGACATTGACCGAGACATTCTCGGAAACCTCGCCGAACGACATGACGTCCAGCTCCCGGAAACGTCCCTCGATCAGTTTTTTGATGTAGCGCCGCACGTCGACCGAACACAGCAGCACCATGTCCTTGTGGGCGATGTGCACGCTGTCCAGGCCGACACTGAGACGGTCCATCAGCTCTTCCGAGTCGGCCGGCTCCAGGTTGAGGAAATTGCCGCCCGAGGTTTGCCGGATACCCCGGCGGACCACATCCTCGAACTCCGCCGACAACAGCAAGACCCGCAGGTCGTTGCCCTGGGCGAACTTGTTGCTGATGTAGCGGGCCATCGCGCCGCGAACGTGCTCCACCAGCGCCAGCACATCTTTTTCCCGGGAGGCCCAATGGGCGAGGGACTCGAGGATGAGCTTCATGTTGCGCACGGAGATGCGCTCACCGATCAAGCGTTGCAGCACCTCGGCGATCTTCTGCACCGTGACGTGGCGATAGACTTCCTTGAGCAGGTCGGGGTACCGCGCTTCCATTTCGTCGAGCAACTGCTTGGTTTCCTGCACGCCGAAAAACTCCTGGATGTTGCGCGCCAGCAACGTGACCAGGCAGCGATAACATTCTTCGTCGGCGGGCCGCAGGTGATAACCCAACTGCTGCACCCGCTCGCGGTCGGCGGCCGTAACCCAGACGCCGCCCAGGCGATTGCTGTCGGTGCCGCGCACCAGGGCAAAGCCCAACGGTTCCAACTCGGGGGAATAATCCAGCAGGCGCCAGTGCTCGAAATGAATATCGAACTGCTCGGCGCGCACTTCATTGATCAGCACCGCCACTTGATGGACCGGCAGCTCCTCGCTGGCCCGCAGCCGCGGTTCGGGAATGCGCAGCCCGTAATCGACGAAAAACTGGCTGCGAAAGCGCGCCGCCCAACGCTCCTTCTCCAACGCTTGCAGGCGTGCCGGGGGCACCAGCAGCATCAGGGCAATGGTTTCGGTCGCAACGTTGTCGACGTCATCGATCAATCCCGACTCTCCCGGTCCCGCGCCGGCCTCGGCAGGTTCGCTGCGGCTTTCCCCCGATCCAGCCGGGCGCGAGGCGCGGCGATGGCGCACGAACACCACCAGCCCCAGCACCGCGGCGATCGAGAGAAACGTCAGCAGTGGAAAACCGGGCAGCAAGCCCACGCCCACCGCCAGCAACGCGGTGACGCCCAGGACGAATGGGTTGCCGAGCATCTGGGTGAGCATGTTGCGCCCCAGGTTGCTGTCATCGCCGTTGACGCGGGTGACGATGAAACCGGCGCCGATGGCGATCAGCAGCGCGGGAATCTGGGCGACCAGGCCATCGCCGATGGTCAACAGGGTGTAGGTCGACAGGGCCGTGGACAGGTCCATGCCCAGTTGCCCGACGCCGATGGCCATGCCGCCGATGAAGTTGACGAAGATAATGATGATGCCGGCGATGGCATCGCCCTTGATGAATTTCATCGCGCCGTCGAAAGAACCGTACAACTGGCTTTCACGCTCCAGCACGCTGCGTTTTTCCCGCGCCTGGGCCGCATCGATGGCGCCGGCCTTGAGGTCGCCGTCGATGCTCATTTGCTTGCCGGGCATACCGTCCAGGGAGAAGCGCGCCGCCACTTCGGCCACCCGCTCCGAGCCTTTGGTAATCACGATGAACTGGACAATGGTGACGATGGAAAAAATCACGAAACCCACCACCAGGCTTTCGCCGATCACGAAGTCACCGAAGGAAGCGATGATCTCGCCGGCGTCGGCCTGGCTGAGAATCAGCCGGCTGGTGCTGATCGACAGGGCCAGGCGAAACAAGGTCGTCAACAGCAGCAGCGCCGGGAACGTCGAATAACTGAGGATGCGCTCGATGTAGAACGAGCCCATGAACACCAACAACGAGATGACGATGTTCAGGCCGATGAGAAAATCCACCAGCACCGTCGGCAGGGGGATGATCAGCATGGCGATGATCATCACCATCAAGGTCAGGATCAGCAGCTCCGGACGCGCGCCGACACTTCGCAGGAATACATTGAGCATTTCAGGCCTGGCTCCGCGACAAGATCATGGTTGACCGCCGCACTGGCGCTGTTCGATGCATTCGTGGGCATAGGCGACGTCGGCCAGGCGGGTGAACTGAATGGCCAGGCGTTGTGGCGCCTCTTCATCGGCAAACAGTGGCGGCGGCAATTGCAGGCTGAGCCGCCGCAGGGTTTGCAGCAACGTCGAACGCTCGCGGTGGGCACTGAGCAGCACCGGCTCGCCCAACGCCCCGAGCAGCAGCTGGTCGAGGTCGTCGGGGTAGGTCAACACGCCGAGCAGGAACACCAGCCATTCGGCCTCATGGGGGTTGTGCCGACAGATCAGTGCATCGCCGAGCACGGCGCCGATAAACAGCCCATCGGCCGAACGCAAGCGCTTCAGGTCGGTCACCCGGGTCAACAGTTGGCCGAACTCGAGGCGCGAGCAACTGGGGTCCTGGGCGCTGATGTCGGTGAGCAACGCGGCTTCGATGAAGGCCAGCACATTCATGCGCTGTGCCGGGCCATACAGGGCGATCCAGTCCTGGTAGCAACCGAGCGGGCCTTCGTCGGACTCGAGGAAATCCCGGTAGGTCTCGCGCAACAGCCCGGCCCTGACCGCCATGCTCTTGCCGAACATCCTGGCCTTGAGCGCGGCGTTGATCCCGGCGTTCATGCGTTTGGGGGAGCCTTGGGCAACCACCGTCTGCAAGAGCGTTTCGAGGCGCTGGCGGGTGTGGGTTTCCAGATTGCGGCGGCGCAGCAACGCCCGCAGCACCAGCGCCAGGTCGCTGTCATCGGGGAACAGGCGGCGCGCCATCTGCAGCAACCAGGCCACGGGCTTGTCCGCCAGCCGCGCCAGGCTCAGCACCTGCCGGGCCTTGGGCACGGTGTCGTCCTCCAGCACGCGTTCGAAGGTGTCGGTCAGGGTTTCGGACTTGAGTTCGAACAACCGTCGGGCACGGAACTGCGTCAGCGCCGCCGACAACTCGTCGCTGATCTGCACGATGCGCTGCGCCACGGCCGCCGTTGCGCTGTCGTCCAGCACCGCCTCGGCGTCGACTTGCGGTTGTGGATGCTCGGCGGCCTTCTCGGCATTCAACCGGGCCTGGGCCGCCCGGCCGCCCATGGAAACCGGTGGCAGGATCATTGCTCGGACATCCGGAAGTACATTCGCCGCACGCGCTCGTGCTGCTCAGGGGTCAGCAACGGCATGCCCAACTCCACCGTGGCGGATTCAAGGGCGTCGCGGATCTCCTTGGGCTGGATCAGAAACACCCGCACCGTGTTGGCCGAGCGGCCCTGGCGATAGCTGAACAAACGGCCGATCCACGGAATCGACCCCAGCACCGGCACGCGGCCGATCTGCTCGCCGTGATCGTCACGGGTGAAGCCACCCACCAGCAGGCTCTTGCCCTGGGGCACCCGCGCCACGGTACTGATGCGGGTGCGCCCGACCGTCGGCAACGCACTGGGCTGCTCACCCCGGCCAGGATTCTCGACTTCGTTGCCATCCTCGATATTGAGCGACATCTCGATCTCGTCGGCCTGGGCGAAACGCGGCAGCACGTTGACCAGGGTGCCGTAGGTGATGTGCTGCAGATCGACGCTGCGCTCCCCCACCAGTGGGGCGTAGAACGTGCGGTTGTTGTCGAAGATCGCCGGCACGTTTTCCTGCGTCAGGATCACCGGTCGCGAGACCACGTTCGCCCGGTGGGTACGTTCCAGCGCCATGACCTGGGTCACGAACGAGGCGCCGTCGAGGGTGGTGGCCGAGCCGGCGTTGAGCGAGGCGCTGAACTGCCCGCCAGACTTCACCGCGCCCTGCCAGTTGATGCCCAACTGGTTGAGCTCATCCTTGTGCAGGTCGATGATCCACAGCGACAACTCGACGTGACGTTTCGGCGTGTCGAGGGCGTTGACCAGGTTCTCGATGAAGCGCACCTGCTCCGGCAGCCCCTTGACCAGCAGGCTGTTGGTATCCGGGTAGGCCACCACCCGAATGTTGCCGGCGGCCACCTCGCGCGCAATGATGCGTGGGGCCGTCGGGTCCTGGTCCGAAGAGGTGTTCGCCAGGCCTTCGAGGGGAAACACCGGCATCATCCCTCGCGGTCGCGGTTCGGGGGATTGCGCCACCGACGGCTCGACCTGTTGCTGCTCACCGCGCAACAACGCTTCGATCACGGTGGCCAGCCCGGGGATGGTCACCTTGTCGTCGCGCAGCTCATATTGGCGGTCGCTGACGAAAGTGTTGCGCACATGGATGACGCCAATCTGTTGCTTGCCCAGCAGCAGTTCCGAGCGCTGGTTGTCCATCAACCCGGCCGCCTGCACCACCAGGTCGACATACATCGGCGGACCCGACACATGGAACGTCCGCAGCCCGTCGTGGCGCAACGGATAACGCCCATCGTGCAAGCCCGAACGCCCGAGGAACGCCTGGAGCTTGGCGACGGTCAAGGTCTGCAGCGACATCATCGCGCTCTTGATTTCCGAGGCGTCATACAGATAGATCGCCTGGCCATCGCTGTACCAGATCAACCCCATCTGCGCGCTGACCCGCTCGAACGTCCGTTGCGGCGTGCGCAGATCGAACGTCCCGCCAATGCGCTTGGCCGCTGCGGCCTTGCTGACGATGACCGGTTTGCCCAAGGACCCGGACAACTCGCTGAAAAACGTGCGTGCGCTCTGTTCCCGGGCCTCGAAGGTATAGACATTGGCGGCCGCGGCAACGGGGGCGAACAGCCACGCGCCATTCAAGCAGAGGGATAACAGAACCCGGGATAACGAACGAGGGATCATCGATTCACTTGCCTGGCAGGTAGGTGATATCGGCCAGGCTGCTGGGGGTAAAACCCACCAGCTCGCGAATCTCCTTGGAGAAATGTGACGAAGAGGCAAAGCCGAACTCCAGCGCGACATCGGTCAGCGAGCCGTCTCCAAGGCTCATGTTCAGCAACGCCTGGGCCGTGCGCCAACCGCGCAAGGCCGGCTTGGCCGCGCTGCCCAGGGCCTGGTGGCAGAGCCGGCGAAAATGCGAGACCGAGACGCCATAACGCTGCGCCAGGGTGGTCAGTTTTTCACTACGGGTGCCTTGCTCCAGCAAAAACCGCACGAGCCCGTAGCTCTCGTGATGACGCAACAGGCGAGCGACAGCGTGATAGGCCTCGGTGCCATCCATCGCTTGCCCTATGTACCAGCGTTCGAGCCGTTGGGGCGAGCGGACGGTTTCGCCGGCCACCGGCAACAAGGCCCATGGCAGCGCGTCCAGCCGTTGCCCGACATCCACCAGGGCATCGCTCATATCCAGGAACGCCTGCAGCTTGACCAGCGTCGCTTCGCAAACCGGCGTGACCTGCAGCTTGCCGCCACTGAAGCGCAGGGAATCGCTCTGTACCAACACCCCCTCCCAACCGACGGGCAGGCAGTGGCTGCGGCCCAACCGCGCAGCGCTCAACTGAACCGGGGCCTGGGCCACGCGCAGGTGCAGCACGCGTTCCCCCAGATCAGGCAAGGCCGTGGCGCGAATTGATGGGTCCTGCATACCGTCTCCTTTGCGACGTGGCGTTGGAAGGAACGACAGGATGAAAGACCCGACGCCGGGAATCTTGATGGAAAGGTGATGAGGGCCGGGCTGGCATATGCCTTGCACCATTACTGTTCATCGGCGCCCATGCCGACGGCCAAATGAGTGCCAGACTGATTGAAGGGACAACGGCGGCGTCTTCGGCCCGGCTCTGGCATTTGGCTCGGACACGGCGCTTTTTTTATGTGTAAAGGTGAAGCGCGATGAATGAAGTTCCAGCCAACCCCCTGGCCTGGGTCAATGGCAGCGATGCCCCGGAAAAGAGCGCGGTCAACCTCGGTTTCATGGCCCTGAGCGACTGCGCCCCGGTGGTGGTCGCCGCCACCCAGGGCTTCGCCCAACCCTACGGCCTGACCCTGAACCTCAAGCGCCAGGCATCCTGGGCCAACCTGCGGGACAAACTGGTCAGCGGTGAAATCGATGCCGCCCACAGCCTGTATGGCCTGGTCTACGCCGTGCACCTGGGCATCGGCGGGGTCGCACCGACCGACATGGCGGTGCTGATGGGGCTTAACCAGAACGGCCAGAGCATCAACCTGTCCCATGGCTTGCAGGCCCAGGGCGTGACCAGTCCTGAGGCACTGGAACGGCACGTGCACCAAACTCGCCCGAAACTGACCTTCGCCCAGACCTTCCCCACCGGCACCCACGCCATGTGGCTCTATTACTGGCTCGCCGCCCAGGGCATCCACCCCTTGTCGGACGTCGACAGCGTGGTGGTGCCGCCGCCGCAAATGATTGCGCACCTGCAAGCCGGGCGCATCGACGGCTTTTGTGTCGGCGAACCCTGGTGCGCCAGCGCGGTGAAACAGAACCTCGGTTTTACCCTGGCAACCACCCAGACCATCTGGCCCGACCATCCGGAAAAAGTCCTGGGCTGCACCCGGGCGTTCGTCGAGCAATACCCCAATACCGCCCGGGCCTTGGTGATGGCGATCCTCGAAGCCAGCCGCTTCATCGAACAAAACAGCGAAAACCGTCGCAGCACCGCGCAACTGTTGAGTGCACCCGAATACCTCGACGCCCCGCTGGACTGCATCGAGCCCCGCTTGCTGGGGATCTACGCCGATGGCTTGGGCAACAGTTGGCAGGATCCCCACGCCATGCGCTTCCACGGCAATGGCGAGGTGAACCTGCCATACCTGTCCGACGGCATGTGGTTCATGACCCAGTTCCGTCGCTGGGGCCTGCTGCGCGAAGACCCGGATTACCTGGCCGTGGCCAAAGATGTCCAGCAGCTCAAGCTGTACCGTGAAGCCGCTGGCGCACTGGGCATCGCGTCCCCGGGCCAGGACATGCGCAGCAGCCAACTGATCGACGGCATCACCTGGGACGGCTCGGACCCGGCCGGGTACGCCCGCAGCTTCAAACTGCACGCCTTGAGCGATGCGGCTCCCCTTCTCGCCAGCCGCTGACAGGAGCCACGACCATGCTGCGTATCCTGCTGATCAACGACACCGCGAAAAAAGTCGGCCGCCTCAAGGCCGCCCTGATTGAAGCCGGCTTCGAAGTGATCGACGAATCCGGCCTGACCATCGACCTGCCGGCGCGCGTCGAAACGGTGCGTCCGGATGTGATCCTGATCGATACCGAGTCACCCGGACGCGATGTTATGGAGCAAGTGGTGCTGGTCAGTCGCGACCAACCACGACCGATCGTCATGTTTACCGACGAGCACGACCCCAATGTGATGCGCCAGGCGATCAAGTCGGGCGTCAGTGCCTACATCGTCGAAGGCATCCACGCCGCGCGCCTGCAACCGATCCTCGACGTGGCCATGGCCCGCTTCGAAAGCGACCAGGCCCTGCGCGCCCAACTCCTGGCCCGGGACCAGCAACTGGCCGAACGCAAGCGCATCGAACTGGCCAAGGGCATGCTGATGAAGATGAAGGACTGCAACGAAGAACAGGCCTACACCTTGATGCGCCGCCAGGCCATGAGCCGCCAGCAGAAGCTGATCCAGGTGGCGGAGCAGATCATTGCCATGAACGAGCTGCTCGGCTGAAAGCCTTGTAGCGCCTGGCTTGGCGCCATCGCGAGCAAGCTCGCTCCCACAAGGTTCTGTAGCCACTGAAGTTCCATTGTGGGAGCGGGCTTGCTCGCGAAAGCGGTTTACCATCCAGCATTAATGTCAACTGACCCACCGTCTTCGCGAGCAAGCCCGCTCCCACAGGTTTCATGGCCTCTGAAAAACTATTGTGGGAGCGAGCCTACTCGCGATAGACCTCCTCCAATCTTGCGGGTTGGCACAGATCTCGCTTAAGCAAACCCACAGGTAACCAACGGCGGTTGCCCCACCTACGACAAAGACGTCGCACACCCTCCTTGCCTCTCTGGCGATCCGGGTTGCGGCGTTTTTTTGTTTTGGCTCTTCGGAGCCGGTGGTGCGACCACAGACGGCGCACTGCTCTAAGCACTGACTCATTTCTCGAGACTTTTACAGCTGAGGTGCGCGATGAATTCAAGCTTCTGGAAATCCGGCCACACCCCGACACTGTTCGCGGCCTTCCTTTATTTCGACCTGAGTTTCATGGTCTGGTACCTGCTCGGCCCACTGGCGGTGCAGATCTCCGCCGACCTGCACCTGACCACCCAACAACGCGGCCTGATGGTGGCGACGCCGATCCTGGCCGGTGCCGTACTGCGGCTGTTCATGGGCCTGCTGGCCGATCGGATTTCGCCGAAGACCGCCGGCATGGTCGGCCAGGTGATTGTGATCGGTGCGCTGTTCTGCGCCTGGAAACTGGGTATCCACAGCTACGAACAAGCCCTGCTGCTCGGCTTGTTCTTGGGCGTGGCCGGCGCGTCGTTCGCCGTGGCCCTGCCGCTGGCCTCCCAGTGGTATCCCCCACAACACCAGGGCAAGGCCATGGGCATCGCTGGCGCCGGTAACTCGGGCACCGTGCTCGCGGCGTTGATCGCTCCGGTGATGGCGGTGGCCTTCGGCTGGACCAACGTGTTCGGCTTCGCGCTGATCCCCCTGGTGCTGACCCTGGTGCTCTTCGCCTGGCTGGCCAAGAACGCCCCCGAGCGACCGAAAGCCAAATCCATGGCCGACTACCTCAAGGCCCTGGGCGATCGTGACAGCTGGTGGTTCATGTTCTTCTACAGCGTGACCTTCGGTGGTTTCATCGGCCTGGCCAGCGCCCTGCCCGGCTATTTCAACGACCAATACGGCCTGAGCCCGGTCACCGCCGGCTATTACACCGCCGCCTGCGTCTTCGGTGGCAGCCTGATGCGGCCCTTGGGCGGTGCCCTGGCGGACCGTTTCGGCGGCATCCGCACCTTGCTGGGCATGTACACCGTAGCGGCAGTCTGCATCGCGGCGGTGGGCTTCAACCTGCCAAGTTCCTATGCGGCCCTGGCCCTGTTCGTCTGCACCATGCTCGGTTTGGGTGCGGGCAACGGCGCGGTGTTCCAACTGGTGCCCCAACGCTTCCGTCGCGAAATCGGCGTGATGACCGGGCTGATCGGCATGGCCGGCGGCATCGGTGGCTTCGCCCTGGCGGCGGGCATGGGCGCGATCAAGCAGAGCACCGGCAGCTATCAACTGGCCCTGTGGATGTTCGCCAGCCTCGGTGTCCTGGCCTGGTTCGGCCTGCACGGCGTCAAGCGTCGCTGGAGGACCACTTGGGGTTCGGCCGCCGTCACCGCTGCTCGGGTATAACCTGCAACCATGAGTCTGCAATTGAGCTTCGCCGAAGCCAGCGCCATCGGCCCGCGGGAAGAAAACCAGGACGCCCTGCGCCTGGTCACCCCCGCCCCAGCCCTGGCTGCCAGCAAGGGTTACCTGTTCGCCATCGCCGACGGCGTGAGCCAATGCGCCGATGGCGGGCTGGCCGCCCGTTCGACCTTGCAGGCCCTGGCCCTGGACTACTACTCCACGCCGCAAACCTGGGGCGTGGCCCAGGCCCTGGACCGACTGTTGCTGGCACAGAATCGCTGGCTGCAGGCCAACGGTGGCGGGCAACCGCTGCTCACCACCGTCAGTGCGCTGGTCCTGCGAGGCCGGCGCTTCACCCTCGCGCATGTCGGCGATTGCCGGGTCTACCGCTGGCACGCCGACCACCTGCAACGGGTCAGCGAGGATCACGTCTGGGAACAGCAGGGCATGCAACATGTGCTCAAGCGGGCCCTGGGCCTGGATCAACACCTGATCCTCGACTTTCTCGACGGCGAACTGCGCACCGACGAAACTTTCGTATTGCTCAGCGACGGCGTCTGGGCGGTCCTCGGGGACACGGCCATCGCCGGCATCCTGCGCGACCAGCCGGACCTGGACCTGGCCGCACAGACGCTGGTCAATGCCGCGCACCTGGCCGGTAGCCAGGACAACGCCAGCGCCTTGCTGGTACGGGTCGATGCACTGGGCGAAGCCAGCATCGGCGATGCCCTGATCCAGTTGCAGCAGTGGCCCCTGCCGCCTGCGCTGAAACCGGGCCAGGTCTTCGAGGGTTGGCAGATCGAAAGCCTGCTCGGCCACAGCCAGCAATCGTTGCTCTACCGGGTACACGACGGCCAAGGCCAACCCTGGCTACTGAAAACCCTGCCCGTGCAGCTACGGGACGACAGCCGGGCCGGACAGGCCTTGCTCTCGGAAGAATGGTTTCTCAAGCGGGTCGCCGGGCGGCAGTTTCCCGAGGTCCATGGCGTTCCCCAGCGGCAGCATTTGTACTACGTGATGCGCGAATATCCGGGCATGACCCTGGCCGAGCTGTTCAACCAGGGCGGGCCGCTGCCCCTGGCCCAATGGCTGGACCTGGCGCAACGGCTGGTGCGGGCCGTGGGCCTGTTGCATCGAAGGCAGATCTACCACCGCGACATCAAGCCGGAAAACCTGCACCTGGGCGACGACGGGGAATTGCGCTTACTGGACTTTGGGTTGGCGTACTGCCCGGGCCTGTCCGAAGACCAGGCCAACGTGTTGCCCGGCACCCCCAGCTACATCGCCCCGGAAGCCTTCGGCGGCACCGCGCCCACGGCGCAACAGGATCTGTATGCCGTCGGCGTGACCGTGTATTTCCTGCTGACCGGGCATTATCCCTACGGCGAGATCGAAGCCTTCCAGCGCCCGCGTTTCGGTGTGCCGGTCAGTGCCAGCCGCTATCGGCCGGACCTGCCCGAATGGCTTGGGCAAAGCCTGGAACGCGCCGTCGCGGCGGACCCGGGCCAGCGCTTTGAAACCGCCGAGGAATGGCTGTTGCTGCTGGAACAGGGCGAGCGCCGTAGCTTGAGCGTAAGGCCCAGGCCATTGCTGGAGCGCGAACCGCTGAAGGTCTGGCGGACGTTGGCGCTGGTGTCGTCGGTGGTGAATGTTGTGCTGCTGTTTTTGGTGTTTCACAGCTGAGATCCGGTCGCGCCTATCGCGAGCAAGCTCGCTCCCACAGGTTTTGCATCCACCGCAGATCCAGTGTGGGAGCGAGCTTGCTCGCGATGGCGGCCTGATCGTCCATACAACTGCTCCTGCAAGACGCTCCATTACCGGGCAACCCGCTTTGATTCGGTGCAATAAATCCCTCTTCAACTCCATTCATCCACCTGCCCCCTCAATAAACCCGCGCCTTCCAGCCACTTGGCACAACCACTGCATAACCTCTCTCACCATACATAAAGCAACGCCTCCAACGATGAAGGCGGTGCTTCCCGAGAGAACGGGACCAGGACAAAGGCGTCCTCGCTAGCTTGCTAGCGGGACGCCTTTTTTTGTTTTCGTAAAAATTGCCGAGCCAGTCCGATCGCCGTGACGAAACGGACCTGGCTTGCGGAGAACCCTGATGAAAAAACTCAAACTGGTAATGATCGGCAACGGCATGGCCGGGGTTCGAACCCTCGAGGAACTGCTCAAGCTGAGCAACGAGCTGTACGACATCACGGTGTTCGGTGCCGAGCCCCACACCAACTACAACCGCATCCTGCTCTCGCCGGTGCTGGCCGGTGAGCAGACGTTCGAAGAGATCGTGCTCAACGACCTGAGCTGGTACCTGGACAACAACATCAAGCTGCTGCTCAACCGCAAAGTGGTGGAAATCGACCGGGTCAAGCGCCGGGTCATCGCCGAAGACGGCAGCGAAGCCGAATACGACCGCCTGCTCATCGCCACCGGCTCCACCCCGTTCATCCTGCCGATTCCCGGCAACACCCTGGAGGGCGTGATCGGCTACCGCGACATCGCCGACACCCAGGCGATGATCGACACCGCCAAGACCCACAAGCATGCCGTGGTCATCGGCGGTGGCCTGCTGGGCCTGGAAGCCGCCAACGGCTTGAAGCTGCGGGGCATGGACGTGACCGTGGTGCACCTGGGCGAATGGCTGCTGGAACGGCAACTGGACAAGACCAGCGGCCAATTGCTGCAGACCGCCCTGGAAAACCGTGGCCTGAAATTCCGCCTCAGCGAGCAGACCCAGGCCCTGCATGACGCCGGCAACGGTCGGGTCGGCTCGGTGCAGTTCAAGAACGGCGACATCATCCCCGCCGACCTGGTGGTGATGGCCGCCGGCATCCGCCCCAACACCGAGCTGGCGGAAAAATCCGGCATCCCATGCAACCGCGGGATCCTGGTCAACGACACCATGCAAACCTACGACCCGCGCATCTACGCCATCGGTGAATGCGCCAACCATCGCGGCACCGCCTACGGTTTGGTCGCACCGCTGTTCGAACAGGCCAAGGTCTGCGCCAACCACCTCGCGCAACTGGGTTTCGCCACCTACAAGGGCTCGGTCACGTCGACCAAGCTGAAAGTCACCGGCATCGACCTGTTCTCCGCCGGGGACTTCATGGGCGGTGAAGGCACCGAGACCATCACCCTTTCCGACCCCATCGGCGGCGTCTACAAAAAGCTGGTGATCAAGGACGACGTGCTGGTCGGTGCCTGCCTGTACGGCGATACCGCGGACGGCGGCTGGTACTTCCGCCAGATCCGTGAAAACCACGGCATCAGCGAGATCCGCGATCACCTGATGTTTGGCGAGAACGCTTTGGGCGACGTCGGCCACCAAGGCCAGGATAAAGCCATGAGCATGGCCGACAGCGCTGAAGTCTGCGGCTGCAACGGCGTGTGCAAGGGCACCATTGTCAAGGCGATCCAGGAACACGGGCTGTTCAGCGTCGATGACGTGAAAAAACACACCAAAGCCGCCAGCTCCTGCGGTTCCTGCGCCGGCCTGGTGGAGCAGATCCTGATCAACACCGTGGGTGGCGCGGCGGACGTCAAACCGAAAAGCGAAAAAGCCATCTGCGGTTGCAGCGACCTTAACCACGGCCAGATCCGCCAGGCGATCCGCGACCAGCACCTGCTGACCATCGCCGGGGCCATGAGCTACCTGAACTGGCGCACCCCGAACGGCTGCGCCACCTGCCGCCCGGCGCTGAACTACTACCTGATCTCCACCTGGCCCGGCGAAGCCCAGGACGACCCGCAGTCGCGCCTGATCAACGAACGCGCCCACGCCAACATCCAGAAAGACGGCACCTACTCGGTCGTCCCGCGGATGTGGGGCGGCGTGACCAATCCTTCGGAACTGCGGCGTATCGCCGACGTGGCCGACAAGTACAACGTGCCCATGGTCAAGGTCACTGGCGGGCAGCGTATCGATTTGCTGGGGATCAAGAAGCAGGACCTGCCCGGCGTCTGGAAAGACCTCGACATGCCGTCCGGCCACGCCTACGGCAAATCCATCCGCACCGTGAAGACTTGCGTGGGCAGCGAGTTCTGCCGCTTCGGCACGCAGAACTCCACTCAACTGGGCATCGAGCTGGAACACGACCTGTTCAACATGTGGTCGCCCCACAAGGTGAAGCTGGCCGTCTCCGGTTGCCCACGCAACTGTTCGGAAGCCGGCATCAAGGACGTCGGCATTATCGGCGTCGACTCCGGCTGGGAGATGTACATCGGGGGCAACGGCGGGATTAAGACCGAAGTCGCCGAGTTTTTCGTCAAGCTCAAGACCGCTGAGGAAGTGCGTGAATACAACGGCGCCTTCCTGCAGTTGTACCGCGAGGAAGCCTTCTATCTCGAACGCACTGTGCACTACATGCAGCGGGTTGGCATGGAGCACATCAAGAAAGCCGTGCTGGAAGACCCCGATCGGCGCAAGGCCCTCCACGAACGCCTGAAGTTTTCCCTGTCGCTGGAGCAGGACCCTTGGAAGCAACGCCTGGAACAGCCTCAGTTGAAGAAAGAGTTCGAGGTCATCCCTGTGAAAAACCTGGAGGTGCCGGCATGAACTGGTTGGATATCTGCGCACTGGAAGAGATCAATATCCTCGGTTCGCGCATCATCAATGGCCCCAAAGGCGATATCGCGATTTTCCGCACCAGCGACGATGAAGTATTCGCCCTGGATGACCGTTGCCCGCACAAGGGCGGCCCGCTGTCACAAGGCTTGGTGTATGGCAAGCGCGTGGCCTGCCCGCTGCACAACTGGCAGATCGACCTGGAAAGCGGCCAGGCCCAGGCCCCCGACGTGGGCTGCGCCCATTATCATTCGGCCCGGGTGGAAAACGGCCGGGTGCAGTTGGCCCTGCGGGACGCAAGCTGATGAACCGCCAGATCACTGCCTCGACCTGCTGTTACTGCGGGGTCGGTTGCGGCGTGCTGATCGAGCATGACGGCGAGCGCATCCTCGGCGTCAGCGGCGATCCTGCCCACCCGGCCAACTTCGGCAAACTGTGCAGCAAGGGTTCCACCCTGCACCTGACCGGCGACCTCGCCGCCCGCGCCCTGTACCCGGAGCTGCGCCTGGGCAAAGGCCTGGCTCGGGCCCGCACCGATTGGGACAGCGCCCTGGATCACGCCGCCAGTGTCTTCGCCGAGACCATCGCCGAGCACGGTCCCGACAGCGTGGCGTTCTACATCTCCGGACAACTGCTGACCGAGGATTACTACGCTTTCAACAAACTCGCCCGGGCGCTGGTGGGCACCAATAACATCGACAGCAATTCCCGGCTGTGCATGTCCTCTGCCGTGGTGGGCTACAAGCGCAGCCTCGGCGCCGACGCCCCGCCCTGCAGCTACGAAGACCTGGAACTGAGCGACTGCGTGATGATCGTCGGCAGTAACATGGCCTACGCCCATCCCATCCTCTTTCGCCGCCTCGAAGAGGCCAAATCCCGCCGGCCGCAGATGAAAATCATCGTCATCGATCCCCGGCGCACCGACACCTGCGACCTGGCGGACCTGCACCTGGCGATCCTGCCGGGCACCGATGTCGCCTTGTTCCATGGGATTTTGCACCTGCTGCTGTGGGAAGACTGGGTCGACCGCGACTTCATCAAGGCCCATACCGAAGGTTTGGCGGACTTGAAGAACCTGGTACGCGACTACACCCCGGCGATGGTCGCCCAGTTGTGCGGCATCAGCGTCGAACAACTGCACCAGTGCGCCGAATGGGTCGGCACCTCGCCAAGCTTCCTGTCGTTGTGGTGCATGGGCCTGAACCAGTCCACCGCTGGCAGCGCCAAGAACAGCGCACTGATCAACCTGCACCTGGCCACCGGGCAAATCGGCCGGCCGGGTGCTGGGCCCTTCTCGCTGACCGGCCAACCCAATGCCATGGGCGGACGGGAAACCGGCAGCCTGTCGAACCTGTTGCCGGGCCACCGCGAAGCGGCCAACCCGGAGCACCGCGCCGACGTCGCCCGTTACTGGGGCGTCGAGCAATTGCCCGCCACCACTGGCTTGAGCGCCATCGAGCTGTTCGAGCAGGTGCGCAGCGGCAAGATCAAGGCCTTGTGGATCGCCTGCACCAACCCGGCCCAGTCGATGCCGGACCAGACAGCGGTACGCGAGGCCCTGCAAGCCTGTCCGTTCGTGGTATTGCAGGAAGCCTTCCGGACCACCGAGACCGCCGCCTTTGCCGACCTGCTGCTGCCGGCAGCCAGCTGGGGCGAGAAAGAAGGCTCGGTGACCAACTCCGAACGGCGTATTTCCCACGTCCGTCGGGCCATCGGCGCACCGGGTGAAGCACGGCCGGACTGGGCAATCACAGTGGATTTCGCACAACGCCTGGAAAAACGTCTGCGCCCAGGCCAACCCAGCCTGTTCGCCTTCGATACCCCGGCCCAACTGTTCGATGAATACAAGCAGCTGACCCGTGGCCGCGACCTGGACTTGTCCGGCATCAGCCATGCCCTGATCGACCGGCTCGGCCCTCAGCAATGGCCCTTCCCGGATGGCGCCACGGTCGGGACGACGCGTCTGTACGTGGACGGGATTTTCCCGACCGACAGTGGCCGAGCGCGTTTCGTAGCCGATCCCTATCGCGCCGCCCAGGAACTGCGTGACGCCCGCTACCCATTGACCCTCAACACGGGCCGCTTGCGTGACCAGTGGCACGGCATGAGCCGTACCGGTACCGCCGCGCAGCTGTTTGGTCATGTGAACGAAGCCGTACTCAGCCTGCATCCCGATGAACTGCAGCGGCATCGCCTGCAAACGGGCGATCTGGTCAACCTCAAGAGCCGTCGCGGCAGCGTGATCGTGGCGGTGGACAGCGACGACAGTGTGCGCCCCGGCCAAGCGTTCCTGCCCATGCACTGGGGTGATCGATTCCTCAAGGGCGGTGTGAATACCCTGACTCAACCGGCTTTCGACCCCTTGTCGAAACAACCGGAACTCAAGCACAGCGGCGTGCGCCTGGAACCGGTGAACCTGCCTTGGCAGCTTTTTGCCTTGATCGAAGGCGATGTTCAACAGCATCTGGAGGCGCTGCGTCCCCTGTGTGAGGCGTTTTCCTACGTCAGCCTGAGCCTGACCGGCCGTGAGCGTCCCGCGTTGCTGATTCGCGCTGCCAGCGCCGTCGCGCCCGAGCCGCAACTGCTCCAGGCCATCGACGAGCAATTGGGCCTGATCGACGGGCCCGTGCTGGCCTATGACGACCCGCGTCGCGCCATCGGCAAACGAGTGCGCATCGAAAGCGGCCGCATCACCGCCATTCGCCTGGCCGGCGAAACCCTGGCTCGGCACTGGCTGCAGAACCTGTGGCTCGAAGGCCGTGCCGATGAACAACTGCGGCGCTGGCTGCTGGCGCCTTTGAGCGCGCCGCCGGGCAATGTCGGCGCCGCAACGGGTGGCAGCAAAACGCTGTGCAACTGCATGAACGTCAGCCAGCGTGCGATCTGCGCAGGCATTGAACGGGGCTTGGACTTGCAGGGGCTTAAACAGGAATTGGGCTGTGGCACGCAATGCGGTTCCTGCGTACCGGAAATCAAACGCCTGCTGGTTGCCACTGCGCAACCGCTGGCGGCTATCTCGTGAGGAAAACACTATGAACGCAAAAGTCTGGCTGGTGGGTGCAGGTCCCGGTGACCCTGAATTGCTGACCCTCAAAGCCGTACGCGCCTTGGGCGAGGCCGACGTGGTGTTGATCGACGACCTGGTCAATGCCGCGGTGCTGGAACACTGCCCCGCTGCGCGCATCATTGCCGTGGGCAAGCGCGGCGGCTGCCGTTCCACCCCCCAGGCCTTCATTCATCGGCTGATGCTGCGCTATGCCCGCCAGGGCAAATGCGTGGTGCGCCTCAAGGGCGGCGACCCGTGCATCTTCGGCCGCGGCGGCGAAGAGGCGCAGTGGTTGCGCGAACATGGCGTCGAGGTGGAGCTGGTCAACGGCATCACCGCCGGCCTCGCGGGGGCGACCCAGTGCGATATTCCACTGACCCTGCGCGGGATTGCCCGGGGCGTGACCCTCGTCACGGCCCACACCCAGGACGGCAGCCACCTGAACTGGCAAGCCCTGGCCCAAAGCGGCACGACGCTGGTGGTGTACATGGGCGTGGCGAAGCTGAGCGAGATCCGCGAGCAGTTGCTGGCCGGTGGCCTGGCGGCGAACACGCCCGTGGTCATGATCGAAAACGCCTCCCTGCCCCACCAGCGTGATTGCCGCAGCGACCTGGCCTCGATGGAAGCCGATGCCTGCGCCTTCCAGCTCAAGAGCCCGGCGATCCTGGTGATTGGCGCGGTGGCCGGTGCTGTCGAACTCACCGCGTCACAGCCTGCGTGGGTTCAGGCTTCGGCGCTGTAACAAACAACACCCAACCTAATGTGGGAGCGAGCTTGCTCGCGATAGCGTCGGGTCAGCAGCATCAATACTGGCTGACACACCGCTATCGCGAGCAAGCTCGCTCCCACAGGTTTTGTGTTTAACCAACTGTCTTGCGGCAACGCCCCCCTCATTTTCATAAATCCCAGGCAAAGAAAAGCCCGGCCTAGGCCGGGCTTTTCCAAAGCTGTGGGCTAATTACTTAGCTTGAGCTTCAACCTGCGCTTCTACGCGACGGTTAACTGCACGACCAGCTTCAGTGGCGTTGTCGGCAACTGGGCGGGTTTCGCCGTAGCCAACAGACTGAACGCGGGACGATTCAACACCGTACTGGTTGGTCAGAACTTGCTTAACGGCGTTTGCACGACGCTCGGACAGTTTCTGGTTGTAAGCGTCAGGACCGACGGAGTCAGTGTGACCTTCAACAGTGGTGGTGGTGGATGGGTACTGCTTCATGAAGTCAGCCAGGTTCTTGATGTCGCCGTAGCTGTTAGGCTTGACGACCGACTTGTCGAAGTCGAACTTGACGTCCAGCTCAACACGAACGACTTCGGCAACTGCTGGGCAGCCATCAGCGTCAACGGTTACGTTGGCTGGGGTGTCAGGGCACTTGTCGACGTTGTCGCACACGCCGTCGTTGTCGCTGTCGGAGCAGACTTCAGCCGGAGCTGGAACTGGAGCAGCAGCAGGCTTGGAGCCGCCACCGAAGTTCACACCGATACCGACGCTTGGCGCCCACTCGGTGTCGCCCTGGTCGATGTTGTACTGAGCTTCAACGCCGGCACGGGCGTAGAAGTTCTCGGTGAAATACAGCTTGGCGCCGCCACCAACGTTGGCGAAGGTAGAACGGTTACGACCGTTGCTGCCATTCTGGTCGATGCTCTGGTCGGAGAAACCGGCCGAAACATAAGGACGCAGCATGTCGCCTGGGTTGTTGAAGTGGTACAGGGCGTCCAGAGCGGTGTTGGCGCCCTTGACGTTAGTGCCGTCGTCGGTACGTGCGTTGTGCACTTCGTCGTAGGCCAGACGCAGTTCAACGTCGTCGGTCAGAAAGTAACCAACCGAACCGCCGAACAGGTTGCCGTTGTTCTTGAAGTTACGAGCGCTGTCGAATTGTTCTTTCTTGGCGAAGCCTTCGATTTCAACTGCGCCTTGGCCTTGTGCCAGAGCGCCGAACGAAGTGGCAGCAATCAAAGAACCAATGGCAAAGCCCAAGGTGTTTTTCAGTTTCATCCGTTAAATCCCCATCTGGTGATTGTGAAGCAGTCCCGCAAACCGGGGGACAACTCGGCGGCAAGTCTATCAGAACTTGCCTACGCGTAAGAGATATTTGCGCCGAACTAAGTTTCAGCAATGCCCGCAAATTTCTCACGCAATTTGTCGAGAGCGCGCTTGTAACGCATTTTTGTCGCGCTCAAACCCATGTGCATGATGTCTGCGATCTCCTGGAATTCCAGCTCTGCGACAAATCGTAGCACCAGAATCTCCCGGTCGATCGGGTTTACATAGACCAGCCAGCGATCGAGCCCACCCTTTTCCTCGGGCTTGGGCGCCTTATCTTCCGACGCTTCCTCGAGAGGGTCCAGGCTCAACGCGTCCATCAAGCGACGCTTTCGCCGTTCCTTGCGATACTGCGTGATGCATTCGTTGTACGTGATGCTGTAGAGCCAGGTCTTGAACTTCGATTTCCCCTCGAAGTTCTTCAGGCCATACAGCACCTTCAACATCACCTCCTGACAGACATCGTCAGCATCACGATCGTTCCCGAGATAACGCGCACAAACGTTAAATAAAGTTCTCTGGTAGCGACGCATCAACTCTTCATAGGCGCGTGTTACGTGGAACAGCTCCGTATGCGCGCGCGCGACCAACTCCTCATCGGAGAGATCACGGGGGTCGTAGCGCGTGGATAGCGATTGGGGTTTGTTCAAAACAAGTCGGGCCGACAGTCTAGGTCAATGTGCGCCGCAGCCTGTGCTAGCAGGCATTTCGCGGCGGCATACATTAGCAGGATTTGCCGGGTTAGCGGCTACTCACATGCTGTTCCAGCAGGATCCGATTGGAAAGCGACACCAACTCGCCCTCCTCGGTCAGCAATGTGGTTTTCACCGTGCCGATCTCCTCGATCTGGCCTTCGACCTCGCCAACACGCACTTGTTGCCCAACCTCATACAATTCACGCACATAGATTCCCGCAAGAATCTGACCGGCGATTTCCCGGCTTCCCAATCCCATTGCCAGCGCAACCGCCAGACCAACGGTAATCAATACGATCACGATCACGTGGTTGAGCAGGTCGGTCTTGACCTCCAACTGACTGATCGCCACCGAAATACTGATGATAATCACCAGGCCCTGGGCGATACGCCCCACGCCAGCGGCATAGTCCAGCCCGACGCCTTCGGCCGCACCGCGTACCAGCCCATTGGCCAGTTGTGCCAGCAGGACACCCACCAGCAACACCAGCGCGGCACCAAAAACCTTCGGCAAATACAATGCAAGCATATCGAGCGTAGCTGAAACTCGCTCAAGGCCAAGGGATTCTGCTGCGGAAACCAAAAAAATCAGCAATACGAACCAATAGACGATCTTGCCGACCAGGGTCGAGATCGGCACCTGGATGCCGCCACGGGACAGCAATTTGGTCAGGCCGGTGCCGCCCATCAGGCGATCGAGGCCCAGCTTGGCGAGCAGCTTGGACAGCAGCGTGTCCAGCAGCTTGGCCACGACAAAACCCAGCAACAGCACCACCAGCGCCCCGAAGAGGTTCGGGATGAAGTTGGCTACCTTGGTCCACAACGCAGTCATTGCCGTGACGAGGCTCTGGGTCCAGAGATCAAGTTCCATATTCAATCAGCCTTATCAGCGGTGCGAGTAACAGGTTTACGGCGGGAAACCGGCGAGACATGGGCCGATCCGTTATTCAAGGCGATCATCAGCGCGGGCAACCAGCGGCCCAGCAGGCTGAACAGATCGCCCGCGCCGACCTGGCGGTTGGCGGTTTTCAGTACACGTCCCAGGCATGCATCGTCGTCCCGGCTGGACGGCGAAGCCTTGAGCATGTCGCGCAAAGACTGTTCAAACGGATCGTGCATACGCACCTCTCGTGATGTCTGTGGAAGACGCGATCAAATTTCGTCGGGTCACATGAAACCCCTGTCATACCCAGCGCAAACGGCGGAACAACCACCACTGCCCCAGTGCCACGCAGATCATCAGCAGGCACGCGAACATAAAACCGTAGGGGCTTTCGGAAAACGGAATGCCGCCGACGTTGATACCCAAAAGGCCGGTGAGAAAACTCATTGGCAGGAAAATCCCGGTGACGATGCCGAAGCGGTACATGGTGCGGTTCATGCGTACCGAAAGGCGCCGGTCCTCGGCCTCCAGCACAAGCCCTACGCGCTCTCGAGTCAATTCCAGCTCCTCGAGGTAACGGGTCAGGCTGTTGTTCAATTCGTTCCAATAGTCGCCGTCGTCATCGAAAAACCAGGGCAGCTTGAGCCGCGTCATCTGGCCGAAAATGTCCCGCTGCGGCGCCAGGAATCGCTTGAGTCCGGCGGCCCTGCGACGGATGTGCAAAATGGCGTCGTGCTCGGGGGTGTACCGTTCGTCGGTATCAAGCTTTTCTTCCTCGCCATCGACGATTTCGGACAGGCAAGTGACCAGGTCCTGCACCTTGTTGGTGAGGTATTGCGCCATATAAAGGATGAGTTCAGAGGCCGTTTTCGGCCCCTTGCCCTCGGCCAGTTGCGCCAACAGTTCATCGGTGGCGCGCAACGGACGCAGGCGCAGGGAGATCACCCGCTGGGCGGACGCGAAGATCCGGACCGACACCATGTCTTCCGGCTCGGCACCCGGGTTGAGGTTGATCCCCCGCAGGAACAGCAGCAGTTCGGCGTTGGGCAACGGCAACAAGCGCGGCCGGGTGTTCTCTTCGAGCAGCAGGTCGCAGTTGAATTCGCTCAGACCGCTGGATTTGCGCAGCCAGGTGTGGGTTTGCGGATGACTGCGATCCCAGTGCAGCCACAGGCTTTCGTGGGCCTGCAGCTGCAAATCGTCGAGTTCGGTCCGGGCTATGGAACGCGCGCCGCCTTTACCGTCCAGCACCAGGGCATGCACCAGCCCCCATTGCGCGTTTTCTTCCTCGAACATCCTCATCCCTTATGGCTGTGGCGCTTCATTCAGGCATTTTCAGCGGGCTTGGCGAAACGATCACGCCATTGTTGTCGGCATAGACATACTCGCCCGGGCGGAACGTCACGCCGGCAAAGGTCACCGCCACATTGAGATCGCCGATGCCGCGCTTGTCGGTCTTCATCGGATGGCTGGCCAGGGCCTGGACCCCGAGGTCGGTCTGGGCGATAACGTCGACGTCGCGGATGCAACCGTAGATCACCAGCCCTTCCCAGCCATTTTTCGCGGCTTTTTCCGCCAGCATGTCCCCCAGCAGTGCCCGGCGCAGGGAACCGCCGCCGTCGACCACCAGCACCTTGCCGTTGCCCTTGAGTTCAACCTGCTCCTTGACCCGCGAGTTGTCCTCGAAGCACTTGATGGTCACGATTTCGCCGCCGAAGGAATCGCGGCCACCGAAATTGCTGAACATCGGTTCCAACACCTGCACCAGTTCCGGGTAGGCGTCGCACAGGTCGGGCGTAAGGTAATGGTTCATCGAACAACTCCTGAAAGGTTGGAACGTCAGACTGAATGAGCAACCGTTTGTGACTGGAACTGCTTGAAGCGTCATATCTTAGCCGCAAGCCGAACAGAGCGAAATGCCCTTGTCAGAGCCTTCGCCTCAAACCGCCTCGGCCAATTGGGGCTGTTCTGCCAGCAAGGGGGCCTGTTGATCCTCGAGCCAACGCGCCACCAACGGCCAGACCTCAAGGTGAGCGGCCTTGCTGACCAGCATCTCGACATGGCCGAAATCGTCAGTGAACCCCTGTCCCCGGCCCAGGCAGACAAACTGCTTGCGCGCGGAGCCGATCTGATCGAAAAGTTTGCGGCAAGCCCAGGTCGGGTCCTGGTGATCACCCGCGGCACTCACCGCCAGTACAGGTAACTGGACATCGGCCAACCCGGCCCACCAGTTCTTCTCGGCATCGCCGAAACGCCCGAACAAACCGTACCAACGCATGCTTTCCAGGGCCAGGCCGATGGGCTCGTCCTCTGGGCCACGCTTGAGCCTCGAGCCGGACAATTGGGCAAAGCGCTTGAGAATGAAGCGACCGCTCCATTCCACCGGCGGAATTTTCAGCGGCCAGTAGGTGCGGCTGACCTGGGTGCCGAAAAATGCCGCCGACGCCACGGCAGGCTCGCCCAGGTAGTGGCCGCCCAAGGCTGCTGCCAGGGTAATTCCCCCCAGGGAATGACCGATCCAGTGAGGAACCTGCCCGCTCTGCTCACGCACGAAGGCGCCAATGGCCGGCAAGTCGTAGCGGGCGTAGTCGGCCACTCGATTGTGGCGATAGCCCTGGTTGCGCTGGGAGAGCCCATGGCCGCGCATCTCGGGGATCCAGACATCGAACCCCTGGCGTGCCAGGTACGCCCCCAGGCCCAGGCCCTTGGGTGAATACCAGAAGCGCCGGTTGGAAAAACTGCCGTGCAACAGGATCACCGGGACGCCGCGGGTCTGGCCGGCATCGGCCATGCCCAGCCGGGTCACGGCCAGTTCGACGCTGTAGTCCGGGCTGTTGCCGGGTTTCAAGCGATAGACATCTTCGCTCAGATCACCGCGCCGCTCGGCGCTGATCAGGGCGACAGGAAATAGATTGCTGCTGCTTTGCATAATGCTCTTGCACAAAAAAAGACGACTGTGGGAGCGAGCTTGCTCGCGATTGCGTTGGATCAGCAAAAAAAATCTTGGCTGACACTCAGCTATCGCGAGCAAGCTCGCTCCCACAAAGGTTACCCGGCTTACATTACCGGTGAGGCCTCTTCACTCGATCAGACCGCAGCCTGCCCCTCAGCCAGGAAGAACCAGGTTTCCAGCACCGAGTCGGGGTTCAACGAAACGCTTTCGATGCCCTGTTCCATCAGCCACTTGGCCAGGTCCGGGTGGTCCGAAGGACCCTGGCCGCAGATGCCGATGTACTTGCCAGCCTTGTTGCAGGCGGCGATGGCATTGGCCAGCAGCTTCTTGACCGCCGGGTTCCGCTCGTCGAACAGGTGGGCGATGATCCCGGAATCGCGGTCCAGGCCCAGGGTCAGCTGGGTCAGGTCGTTGGAACCGATGGAGAAACCGTCGAAGAACTCGAGGAACTCTTCAGCCAGGATGGCATTGGACGGCAGTTCGCACATCATGATCACGCGCAGGCCATTGTCGCCACGGGCCAGGCCGTTTTCCGCCAGCAGGTCGACGACCTGGCTCGCTTCGCCCAGGGTCCGCACGAACGGCACCATGATCTCGACGTTGGTCAGGCCCATCTCGTTGCGCACGCGCTTGAGGGCGCGGCACTCGAGTTCGAAGCAGTCGCGGAACGATTCGCTGATGTAGCGCGACGCGCCACGGAAGCCCAGCATCGGGTTCTCTTCTTCCGGCTCGTAGAGCTTGCCGCCGATCAGGTTGGCGTATTCGTTGGACTTGAAGTCCGACAGGCGCACGATGACCTTTTTCGGCCAGAACGCCGCCGCCAGGGTGCTGATGCCTTCCACCAGCTTCTCGACGTAGAAACCGACCGGATCGTTGTAGCCGGCAATGCGCTTGTCGACGCTGTCCTTGATGTCCTGGGGCAGGCCGTCGTAGTTCAGCAGGGCCTTGGGGTGCACGCCGATCATGCGGTTGATGATGAACTCCAGGCGGGCCAGGCCCACACCGGCGTTCGGCAACTGTGCGAAGTCGAAGGCACGGTCCGGGTTGCCGACGTTCATCATGATCTTGAACGGCAGCTCCGGCATGGCGTCCACGGAGTTCTTCTTGATGTCGAAGCCCAGTTCGCCCTCGAAGATATAGCCGGTGTCGCCTTCGGCGCAGGAAACGGTCACGCCCTGGCCGTCCTTGAGCAGTTGGGTCGCGTTGCCGCAACCGACCACTGCCGGGATCCCCAGTTCACGGGCGATGATCGCCGCGTGGCAGGTACGCCCGCCGCGGTTGGTGACGATGGCGCTGGCGCGCTTCATCACCGGTTCCCAGTCCGGGTCGGTCATGTCGGAGACCAGTACGTCGCCGGCCTGGACCTTGTCCATCTCCGAGACGTCCTTGATGATCCGCACCTTGCCCGCGCCGATGCGCTGGCCAATGGCCCGGCCTTCCACCAGCACGGTGCCGGTTTCCTTGAGCAGGTAGCGCTCCATGACGTTGGCCTGGGTGCGGCTTTTCACGGTTTCCGGACGGGCCTGCACGATATACAGCTTGCCGTCGTCACCGTCCTTGGCCCACTCGATGTCCATCGGGCACTTGTAGTGCTGCTCGATGATCATTGCCTGCTTGGCCAGCTCGCTGACCTCGGCGTCGCTCAGGCAGAAACGCGCGCGCTCGGCCTTGTCCACGTCGACGGTCTTCACCGAGCGACCGGCCTTGGCTTCGTCGCCGTAGATCATCTTGATGGCCTTGCTGCCCAGGTTGCGGCGCAGGATGGCCGGACGACCGGCTTGCAGCGTGCCCTTGTGAACGTAGAACTCATCCGGGTTCACCGCGCCCTGCACGACGGTTTCACCCAAGCCGTAGGCGCCGGTGATGAACACCACGTCACGGAAGCCGGACTCGGTGTCGAGGGTGAACATCACGCCGGCGGTGCCGGTTTCGGAGCGGACCATGCGCTGCACACCGGCGGACAGGGCGACCAGCTTGTGGTCGAAGCCCTGGTGCACGCGGTAGGAAATGGCACGGTCGTTGAAAAGGGAGGCGAAGACTTCCTTGGCGGCACGGATGACGTTTTCCACGCCACGGATGTTCAGGAAGGTTTCCTGCTGGCCCGCGAAGGAGGCATCCGGCAGGTCTTCGGCGGTGGCCGAGGAACGCACGGCGACGGCGATATCGGGATTGCCTTCGGACAGCTTGGCGAAAGCGGTGCGGATCTCGGCGTTCAGTTTCTCGGGGAACTCGGCTTCCATGATCCATTGACGGATCTGGGCACCGGTCTTGGCCAAGGCGTTGACGTCATCGACGTCCAGGGCATCGAGCGCATCGTGGATCTGCTTGTTCAGGCCGCTCAGTTCCAGGAAATCACGATAAGCCTGGGCGGTCGTGGCGAAGCCACCTGGCACCGATACGCCGGCACCGGCGAGGTTGCTGATCATCTCGCCCAGGGATGCGTTCTTGCCCCCCACATGCTCCACATCATGGACGCCGAGCTTATCGAGGGAAACTACGTACTCTACCAAGGTGATCTCTCCACTAACTGTGTTGGAAAAGCTCAAGGCACCGGCGGCTCCAGGGGAGCGCTTGCCAGCGATATGGCCTGGACCTGGAAAATAAGTGAGAATGCGGGCCACTGGCGGCCGGCAAATCGCGCCTATCATATCCAAGAATCGTCACTAGCTCACTAGCTTAAGGCCCAAGGCGCAAATGAAACGATCTGCTTTCTTTATCTCCGACGGCACCGGCATCACGGCCGAAACGCTAGGCCAGAGCCTGTTGGCACAGTTCGAAAACATTACCTTCGCCAAGATGACACGTCCGTACATAGACAGCGTCGACAAGGCGCGGGCCATGGTACAGCAAATCAATAAAGCCGCCGAAACCGACGGTTTTCGCCCGATCATCTTCGATACCATCGTCAATCAGGACATCCGTGAGATTCTCGCAACGTCCAATGGTTTCATGATCGACATTTTTTCCACCTTCCTGGCGCCCCTGGAACAGGAACTGAGCGAGCATTCCTCCTACTCGGTCGGCAAGTCCCATTCCATTGGCCACAACTCCAACTACATGGAGCGGATCGAGGCGGTGAACTTCGCGCTGGACAACGATGACGGCGCCCGCACGCATTATTACGACAAGGCCGACCTGATCCTAGTGGGCGTGTCGCGTTGTGGTAAGACACCGACGTGCCTGTACATGGCGATGCAATTCGGCATCCGCGCGGCCAACTATCCGCTGACCGAAGACGACATGGAGCGCCTGCAACTGCCCAGCGCCCTGCGCGCCCACCAGCACAAGCTGTTCGGCCTGACCATCGACCCGGACCGCCTCACGGCGATCCGCAACGAGCGCAAGCCCAACAGCCGTTACTCAAGCTACGCCCAGTGCGAGTTCGAAGTGCGCGAGGTGGAAAACCTGTTCCGGCGGGAGAACATTCCCCATATCAACTCCACGCATTTTTCCGTGGAAGAGATTTCGGCGAAGATCCTGGTGGAGAAAGGGGTGGAGCGGCGGTTCAAATAACCGGACGGTGTGCCGGAAAACCTGTGGGAGCGAGCTTGCTCGCGATGACGGAGTGTCAGCCAACATTGATCTTGCTGACCCGCCGCAATCGCGAGCAAGCTCGCTCCCACAGGGATAGGAAGTCTTCCGGCCTATGGTTTCAACCGCTCAACCAACGCCTGCCCCACCGCCAGCGCCGACGCCGGGTTCTGGCCGGTAATCAGCTCCCGATCCGTCACTACATGGGACGTCCACGGCGAGGTGTTGCTGCTGTACTGCCCACCAGCCTGCTGCAACGCGGTCTGTGGGTAGAATTTCATGCTCCCACCACCCAACAGCCCCTTGGCCAGTTCTTCTTCCTGATTGCTGATCACTGTCATTTTGTACCCGGCGTAGATCCAATTCGACGGCGCCGAGGCCTGGCCTTTGGTAGCCAACTGGCCAACGAATCCTTGGGCATCAGGCAATGTCGACAGCAACGCGATCGGCCCGTGGCAAACCAGCGCGGTGGTCTTGCCCTTGTCATGAAAGTGGGTCAACACCCGCCCCAGCGGTGCGCTCGTGAGCAAATCCTGCATGGGCGCATGCCCGCCGGGAATGTACAGGGCATCGTACTTCTCCAGACCGATCTGCTCGACACGGGCCAGGCTGATCACCGGTGAGTCCGTGGCCGAAGTGATGTTCAGTTGCGCCAGCAACGCCTGGTAGCGCTGCAGCTGCGCCGGATCATTATTGAAGTACATCTTGTCCACCGAGGACCGGTCCAGCGTCGGCGCCTTGCCCTGCGGGGTGGCGAACGTCACGTGGTGACCGGCATCCAGCAACAGCTTCACCGGTTGCAGCAATTCGTTGAGGTAAAACCCGGTGGAGAAAACCTTGCCGTTGTTCAGATCCAGATGATCGGAATCCGACAGGACCACCAGCACGTTATCGGCATGGGCCGCGACGCCAATACCCGCCAGAACAACAGACGTTGCCAAGGTCGTGAGCTTTTTCATGATGACTCCAGGCTGTTTCGATAAAAGATGCGCTCACTGTATTGATGCGTTCACCGGCGATAAACTGGCGCACCGGAACATCACTTGGCCCCTGGAGGCAACAATGGCCCGTCGATTCGATTACCTGGCCGACGTGGAAGCCTTCGTCACGGTCGTGGAAAAAGGCACGCTCAGCGCCGGTGCCGTGGCGCTGGGCACTACGCCTTCGGTCCTGAGCCGCGCCATTTCCCGCCTCGAAGCCCGGCTCGGCGTGCAACTGTTGCGACGCACGACCCGGCGGCTGAACCTGACCGACGCCGGCACCTTGTACCTGGAGCAGTCGCGCTCGGCCTTTGCCCTGATTGACGACGCCGAGCGGCGAATCCAGGGCCAGGACGGTGTCTTGACCGGTCGTGTGCGCTTGAGCGTGCCGACCACCTACGGCCATTACCGCCTGCCATCGCTGCTGTCGCGTTTCGCCGAGGCTTACCCGCAAGTTCGGGTCGAGCTGAGTATCACCAACCGCAATGTCGATCTGGTGGCCGAGGGGTATGACCTGGCGATCCGCCTTGGGCCGCTGCCGGACAGCGGCCTGGTCGGACGCAAGCTCGAAGACGCCCGCCTTTGCCTGGTGGCCGCGCCGCATTACCTGAAGCGCGCCGGAACGCCCCGGCACGTCGATGAACTGGCTGCCCACGCCTGCCTGCCCTTCGTAATGCCCAGCAGCGGACGCATCGCACCCTGGCTGTTTCGCGACAATCATGAAGACCGGGAATGGCTGCCGGTGGGCAATGTGCAAGTGTCCGATGATGTATTGGGCATCGTGTCCCTGGCACAGGCCGGGATGGGGATCTGCCAGACCTATGAATTCATTGTCCGGGAGCGAATCGAGCGTGGGGAACTGGTGGCTTTGCTGGAGGACTTTGACGGGCGCAGCCGACCCTTTTCAATCATCTACCCGCCCCATCGGCAATTGCCGGCGGCGGCGCGGGCGTTGATTGATTTTTTGATCGAGCAATAGTTGGTAACGCCGGCCGGCCTCTGTGGGAGCGAGCTTGCTCGCGATTGCGGAGTGTCAGCCGGCATTAATGTTGCCGATCCACCGCTATCGCGAGCAAGCTCGCTCCCACAGGGGTTCTGATGTGACTGCAGGATTTGCATTTTCCCGCAGCCTTCCTGTGGAAAGCTTTCTTGCTGCCACAGGCTCTACACTCAGTGGGCCGCAGCCGCCTGCTCGTCCATTTTCTTGCGCAGGCTCAGCGGGCGCATGTCGGTCCAGACTTCTTCGATGTAGGCCAGGCACTCCTTCTTGAAGCCGCTTTTACCGACGGTACGCCAGCCCTCGGGGACGGCCTTGTAGTCTGGCCAGATCGAATACTGTTCTTCGTGGTTGACCACGACCTGAAAGACGATGTCCTCGCGGTCGAATACTGAAGTCATGGGTGTCTCTCCATCTTTGCTCGAGGTTCGCTGCGTCACATGCGCAGCCAGGATATGAAAGGAACGTACGGGGCCGGCTGAAAATTAGCTCTCGGTGACCGCCGCATGCAGGGCTCGCCCAAAAATCTCGGCGACCCGGTCGATTTCGGCGCGGGTGATGATCAACGGTGGCAGGAACCGCACCACGCCGCCCTGGCGACCGCCCAGTTCCAGGATCAGCCCGCGCTTGAGGCATTCGCGTTGCAGCCGTGGCGCCAGCTGGGCATGCACCGGCGGATGGCCTTGGGCGTCCGGCTTGCCCGCCGGATCCACCAACTCGACACCGAGCATCAGCCCGCGACCGCGGATATCGCCCAGTTGCGGGTAGTCCCGCTGCAGGATGCGCAGGTGCTCGCTCAGGCGTTCGCCCATGGCGGCGGCGTGGGCCGGCAGGTCGTGTTCACGCAGGTAGCGCATGACCGCGGAGCCGGCGGCCATGGCCATCTGATTGCCACGGAAGGTCCCGGCGTGAGCGCCCGGCAACCAGGTGTCGAGCCAGTCTCGGTAAACCACCACCGCCAGCGGCAGGCTGCCGCCAATGGCCTTGGACAACACCACCACGTCCGGGATGATTCCGGCATGCTCGAAGGCAAACATTTTGCCGGTACGGCCGAAGCCGCTCTGGATTTCGTCGACGATCAACGCCACCCCTGCCTGCTCGGTGATCCGCCGCAAGCCGCGCAGCCAGTCCAGGTCGGCGGGAATGACTCCGCCCTCGCCCTGCACCACTTCGACGATGACCGCCGCCGGCAATTGCACGCCGGCCTCCGGGTCGTTCAGCAGGTTTTCCAGGTAATGCAGGTTGGCCTTCACGCCCTCGACACCGCCCAGCCCGAACGGGCAGCGATAATCGTAGGGGTATGGCATGAACTGCACGCCGCTGCTGAGCAAGGCGCCCAAGGGTTTCTTCGGCCCCAGGCTGCCCATCAGGCTCAATGCCCCCTGGCTCATGCCGTGATAACCGCCCTGGAACGACAGCACGGTGCTGCGTCCGGTCGCGGTACGCACCAGCTTGAGGGCGGCTTCCACCGCGTCGGTGCCGGTGGGGCCGCAGAACTGGATCTTCGCCTCGGCGGCCAGCTCCACCGGCAACAGGCCGAACAGGTCCTGGACGAAGCGGTCCTTGACCGGCGTGGTCAGGTCCAGGGTGTGCAACGGCAGCTCGTCGGCCAGCACCTGCTGGATCGCGTCGATCACCACCGGGTGGTTATGCCCCAGCGCCAGCGTGCCGGCACCGGCCAGGCAATCGATGAAGGTGCGGCCCTCGACGTCCTCGACATACAACCCCTTGGCGCGCTTGAGCGCCAGGGGGATGCGCCGTGGATAGCTGCGGGCATTGGACTCCTGCCGACTCTGGCGAGCCAGCAGCGGCGACTCATTGAACTGGTAGAGCGTCTCGGCCGGCACGGGGCTGACCCGGGCCGGCTGTGCTTCGATAAGGCTGTTGGCGACTGACATCTCTCGACCCCGCAGTACGTAGTGACCCAAAACGACACACCGGGCAGGTGCGCATCCGGTCGGGGCGCACATGCAGGTTTCCTGTTGTGGAAACGCATCAGCCACGGAGGGATTTACTCGCGGGCAACACTTTCTCCTGTGGCGCGATCAGTGGCTTGTGCATCGCTATGGCCTTGACCTCGCCGATGGCAAAGGCATCAGCACTTTGCTCGAACCCCAGGTGTCGATAGAACGCCTGGCTGCTACGGGTACTGGTGAGGCGCACCCGGGCCACCCCGCGCCCGCGCAGCCAGGCCTCGATGTCCCGCACCAGCGCCTGGCCGACACCGCGGCGGAAGGACTCCGGCTGTACGTAGCAGAAGGCGATCCGGCCACTGGCAGAGGCCATGGCGACACCCGCCGGCCGCCCCTGCAAACGAGCCAGGGTCAGGCGCAAGCGAGGGTCGACCAGCCAGGGGCGGATATGCGCGAGGGTGTTGTTGCGTACCCAGGCGTCGACGACAGTGGGGTCGTTGCGGTGTTCGGCGGCACACCCGACCCGGATGGAGCGTTCGGCGATCCGGCTGATGATGCCGGCATCGCTGGGCGTGGCCGTGCAAATTTCGATGAAGGTGTCCATGGCGCGGTTTTCCTCAGTCCTTGAGTCGAGCTGAAAAAAACATAGACCCGGATAAGGCCGGGGCGCCAATGGCAGGTCGTTACAGCAGATGTACACAGATCCCTGGTATGGGAGCACAACGCTGTCCTTAGAACTTGCCTGAACCTGTGTGGCGAGGGGATTTATCCCCGCTGGGCTGCGCAGCAGCCCCTCGATAAGACAACTCAATCAACCTGACACAACGGGTTCGCAGCTTTTGGGACTGCTGCGCAGTCCAGCGGGGATAAATCCCCTCACCACAGGTTCATCCACTTAGCCGACCACTACCTGCACCGGCATGGTCAATTCGACCCGCAATCCATCCGGGCGGCTGTCGAAATGCAGGCCGCAACCGCAACGCTGGACGATGGCCTGGACGATCGCCAGCCCCAGCCCGCAGCCGGTGCTCTGGCCGTTGCGCCAGAAGCGTTGGGTCAAGTGCTGGATGTCGTCGGCGGCGATGCCGGGGCCATGGTCGCGGACCTGGAAGCGCACGCGCTGGCCGATCATTTCCAGGCTCAATTCCACGTCGGTGTCGTCCGGGGTATGGCGCAGGGCGTTGTCCAGCAAGTTGCGCAAGGCGGCGATGGAGAGCACCGCCGGCATTTGCACCGGCGCGTCGGACAGCCCTGGGGCCAAGTGCAATTTGATTCGCCGGGACTCACTGCTGGCCGCGTCCTGGATCGCCAGTCGCGCAACCTGCTCGGCGTTGCAGTGCACGCCATCGTCGAACGACAGGCTGCCTTCGACCCGAGCCAGCAGCAGCAACTGTTCGAGTGTGCGATGCATGCGGTCGGCGCCCTCCTCGGCCCGGGCCAGGGATTGGTCGCGGGCGGCGCCCTCGGTCATGCGCGCCACTTGCAGGTGCGTCTTGATGGCGGTCAGCGGGCTGCGCAGCTCGTGGGCGGCGTCGCCGGTCAGCCGTCGCTCGCGCTCGATGGTCTTGCCGATGCGCAGGAAC
Organism: Pseudomonas sp. NFACC37-1; assembly: GCF_900101575.1. Classification (NCBI taxonomy): domain Bacteria; kingdom Pseudomonadati; phylum Pseudomonadota; class Gammaproteobacteria; order Pseudomonadales; family Pseudomonadaceae; genus Pseudomonas; species Pseudomonas sp. NFACC37-1. The sequence continues at coordinate 225,689 of NZ_FMUZ01000005.1, forward strand.
AGCTGGTTCTGGGTCTCCAGCAATGGTCGCAACTCGCTGGGCAGTGGATGGATCTGCAAGGGCTCCAGGGAATCGGCATTGCGCCGCATCAGCGCATCGCGCATGCGATTGAGCGGCGCCAGGCCCTGGCCGATGCCCAGCCAAAGCAAGCACAGGCAGCCGAGCAACGCCACGCCCACCGGCACCGAGGCGGCCAGCAGGATCGACATGTTCAAGGCTTCACGTTCAATCTGACGGTCGGCGGTGGTGATGCGCAGATCCCCCCGGGCCAGGGTGAAGCTGCGCCAGGGCGCACCGTCGATCATCTGGTCATGGAAGCCCATTTTCTCGGCTTCCAGGGCCTGTTCCGGGGTGCCGTGGCTGCGGGCCAGAATCTCGCCGCGCAAGGAGCTGACCTGACAGGCCATGCCGCCGGGAATACTCAATTGCTCAGCGCTGAAATGCGTGCCCTCGCCCTTGCTGGGCAGTGCTGGCAACTGTTCCAGCAGCCCGGCGACCATGCGCGCCGAGGCCACCAGACGCTGGTCGAGGGAGAACATCATCTGGTTGCGCAGGTCGCTGAGCATCCACGCCGCGGCCAGGGCCCAGATCAGGGCGAAGGCCGCGCCAAGGGTCAGGCTCAGGCGCAGTCGCAGGCTCATCACTTGGAAGATTCCCCGCCGTCGGCCGGCCCCAGGCGATAGCCCAGGCCGCGCACGGTCTCGACAATGCCATTGCCCAGCTTGCGCCGCAGGTGGTGGATATGGACGTTGAGGGCATTGCTTTCCAGCTCGTCGTTGAACCCGTAGACGCTGTCCTTGAGTTGCTCGGTGGACAGCACCCGGCCGCGACTGTGCAAGAGCGCCTGCAACAGCGATTGTTCGCGCCGGGACAGATCCACCGGCTGGCCGTCCAGGGTGGTTTCCCGGCTGCTGGGGTCGTAGGTCAGGCGACCGTGCTCGATCAGGTTGACGCTGCGCCCCGCCACGCGCCGCAGCAACGTGTGCAGGCGCGCCGCAAGCTCGCGCAGATCGAAGGGTTTGAGCAGATAGTCGTCAGCCCCGGCCTGCAAGCCATCGACCCGGTCGGTCACCGAGTCACGGGCGGTGAGGATCAAAACCGGCGTCTCCAGCCCCTGCTGGCGCAGTTGCCGCAGCAGCTTGAGACCGTCCTCATCGGGCAATCCCAGGTCCAGCACCATGACATCGAACTCCGCCACGCCGACCATCGCCCGCGCTGCCGATGCGGTGGCCACGTGCTCGACCGTCAGGCCCTGCGCCGTGAGGCCGGCAACGATCCCGCTGGCAATCAACTCATCGTCTTCGCAGACCAGTACGCGCATGGTAAGCCCCGTGGAAAAAGGTACATTAGGCCGCCGGCCGATTAAGCCGATATTATGCGACGAGTACGGCAAACATGGGCGATCATTACGGCCTGCCGGTCGCCGCCGGGTTAATCGACGGTTAATCGCCAGTCGCCATTGTGTTTTCCACTCGCTTCGTTCTAAGGCTTTATCCATGCGTCGATTGTTTTTGCTGTGGCTGTTTCTGATCTCGGGCCTGGCCCAGGCCGCCAATCCCTTCGAAACCAAACCCGATTTCCTGCCGGTGGAAAAGGCGTTCGTGTTGACCTCCGAACGCCTGGACTCCGGTGAAACGCAGCTGTTCTGGCAGATCGCCGATGGGTACTACCTGTATAAGCAGCGGCTCAAGTTCGATGGCCTGGCCGAGGCGCAGAAACCCAAGTTGCCGGAGGGCGAGGCCCACAGCGACGAGTTTTTCGGCGACCAGCAAGTCTATCGCCAGGCGTTGGAACTGAAGATCCCCGCCGGTGCCACGGGCAAGATCAAGGTGGGTTTCCAGGGCTGTGCCGACGCCGGCCTGTGCTATCCACCCCAGACCCAGGTGATTGACCTGGGCGGCAGCGCACCGGCAGCGGTTACCGGCGAGGCGCCGGACCAGACCCTGGCCAGCGGCCTGCAGCAACGGGCCTTGGGCTGGAGCCTGTTGGTGTTCTTCGGCCTGGGCCTGCTGCTGGCGTTCACCCCTTGTTCGCTGCCGATGCTGCCGATCCTGGCCGGGCTGGTGGTGGGCAGCGGCGCCGGGCCGAGACGCGGCCTGGCCTTGGCCGGCAGCTACGTGATCAGCATGGCCCTGGTGTACGCCGCCATGGGCGTGCTCGCCGCGCTGCTGGGGGCCAACCTCCAGGCACTGCTGCAACAACCCTGGCTGCTGGGCAGCTTCGCGGCCGTATTCGTGTTGCTGGCGCTGCCGATGTTCGGCTTCTTCGAATTGCAATTGCCGGCGGCGCTGCGTGACCGCCTGGAAAACGCCGGACGCCAGCGACGCGGTGGCAGCCTGGTGGGCGCCGGCGTGCTCGGCGCCCTGTCCGGCCTGTTGGTAGGCCCGTGCATGACCGCCCCGCTGGCCGGCGCCCTGCTGTATATCGCCCAGAGCGGCAATGCGCTGCACGGCGGGTTGATCCTGTTCACCATGGGCATCGGCATGGGCCTGCCACTGCTGCTCCTGGTGACCGTGGGCAACCGCTTCCTGCCCAAGCCCGGGGCCTGGATGAACCTGCTCAAGGGCGTGTTCGGCTTCCTGTTCCTGGGCACCGCGCTGCTGATGATTCGCCCGATCATCGACAGCTCGCTGTGGATCGGACTGTGGGGCGTGCTGCTGTTGATCGCCGCCTACAGCGCCTGGCGCCAGACCGAAGGCTTCGGCCGCATGGCCTACCTCTGCGGCAGCGCTTCGGTGCTGTTCGGCCTGTGGGGCAGCCTGCTGGTGATTGGCGCAGCGGGCGGTGGCGATGATCTCTTCCAACCCCTGAAGGTCTACGCCGGCAGCGAGGGCAGCGTGACTGTCAAAGCCCACGACACATTCGTCACCGTCAGCGAGCCCGCCGCCCTGCAACGGGAACTGGACGCCGCCAAGGCCCAGGGCCAGTGGGTGCTGCTGGACTATTACGCCGACTGGTGCGTGTCCTGCAAGATCATGGAAAAACAGGTATTCGGCCGCGCCGAGGTGCTGGACGCCCTGCAAGGCGTGCGCCTGCTGCGCCTCGACGTCACCGCCGACAGCCCCGCCAGCCGCGCGTTGCTGAGCCGTTACCAGGTACCGGGGCCGCCGAGCCTGCTGTGGATCGGCACCGACGGTGAAGAGCGCCGCAGCCAGCGGATCACCGGGGAAGTCGACGCCAAGGCGTTCCTGGAGCGCTGGAACCTCACCCGGGACGCGCGCTGATGCTGACGTTCACCCTGGGCACCTTCGCCATCGCCCTTAACCATCTGTTGCTGATCAGCGCCCTGGCCCTGGCGACCTTCGTCGGCTGGCGGGTGGCCAGGCGCGGTGGCGAGAACCCTGAGTCGGTGCTGTTCGTGCTGTTTCTACTGGGGCTTTTGGCCGCACGGATCGGCTTCGTCGTCGCCTACTGGCAACATTACCGGGACGACCCGTGGCAGATCGTCGACCTGCGGGACGGCGGTTTCCTCGCCTGGCCGGGGATCCTGGCGCTGCTGATGGGCGCCTTGTTGTGGGCCCGGCGCCGCCCCGCCCTGCGCCGTCCGTTGGGCTTCGGCGTCGGCAGCGGCTTGCTGTTCTGGCTGGTGGCGAGCCTGTCGCTGACGATTTATGAACAGGGCACCCGGCTGCCGGACATCAGCCTGCGCACCGCCGACGGTCAGACCGTGAAACTCACCGACTACCAGGGCGGGCCCTTGGTGATCAACCTCTGGGCCACCTGGTGCCCGCCCTGCCGACGTGAAATGCCGGTGCTCGAAGAAGCCCAGCAACAGCGTCCGGACCTGACCTTCCTGTTCGTCAACCAGGCCGAAAGCATGCAAAGCGTCAGCACCTACCTGGCCACCCAGGGCCTGAGCCTGACCAACGTTTTGTTCGATGGCAGCGGCCGCCTCGGCCAGGCCGTGGGCTCCATGGCCCTGCCGACCACCCTGTTCTACAGTGCTGACGGTCGCCTGCTGGGCAGCCACCTGGGTGAATTGTCAGAGGCGAGCCTGGCCCGCGCCCTGGAAAACTTCGAAACGCCGGATTCGTCCACGACGCCCCACTCCGCCACAAGGAAACCGCCATGCCCCGCCTCCGCCACCTGCTGACCCTGGCCGTCGCCGCCGCCCTGTCGCAGGCTCCGCTGCTGCAGGCCGAAGAATTGCCTGCGGCCATCAAGAAGATCGAAGCCAAGGGCGCGAAAATTATCGGCACTTTCGAGGCCCCGGACGGGCTGCGCGGTTACGCGGCGCAATACCAGAACCGCGGCATGGCGCTGTACCTGACCCCGGATGGGCAGCACGTCCTGCTGGGCAACCTGTACGACGCCGAGGGCAAGGACCTTAGCGCCGAGCCGCTGCAAAAACTGGTCTATGCACCGATGGCCAAGGCCATCTGGGCGAAGATGGAAGCGAGCAACTGGATCGCCGACGGCAACAAGGACGCACCGCGCACGGTGTACCTGTTCAGCGACCCGAACTGCCCGTACTGCAACATGTTCTGGGAACAGGCCCGGCCTTGGGTCAAGGCCGGCAAGGTGCAGTTGCGCCACATCATGGTGGGCATCATCCGCGAAGACAGCCCAGGTAAATCCGCCGCCTTGCTGGCCGCCAAGGACCCGGAAAAAGCCCTGGCCGAGCATGAAAAGGCCGGCAAGGGCAGCCCGCTCAAACCGCTCAAGGATATACCGCCCGCCATCCAGGCCAAACTGGACGCCAACCAGCAGTTGATGGACGAACTGGAACTGTCCGCCACCCCGGCGATTTTCTATCTGGATGAAAAAGGCGAGCTGCAACAGCAGCAAGGCGCGCCGTCGCCGGACAAGCTGGTGAAAATTCTCGGGCCGAAGTAAAGCCCTGGACAAACACCTGTGGCGAGGGGATTTATCCCCGCTGGGGCGCGAAGCGGCCCCAATGCTGTCGACTTGGTTTGTCAGGTTCACCGAGGTGTCAGGTTTCAGGGCTGCTTCGCAGCCCAACGGGGATAAATCCCCTCGCCACAATTTCAGTGCTTGCGCGTCAGGAACTCCAGCAACGCCCCGGTCACGAATTCCGGATTCTCCAGATTGGAAATATGCCCCGCCTCCGGAATCGACACATGGGGGCAACCGATCAGTTCGGCCATTTCCAGCGACTCGGACGGCGGACGCGGTTTGTCCTGGTCGCCGCACATCACCACTGTGCCCTTGGCATCCAGCGCATGCAGGCGCGGCAGGATGTCGTCCCGACCGAAAATGATCCGCCCCAGCGGCACGATGCTGGCGCGCAGGCGATCGCTTGGCAGCGCGGCCAATGTGGCGCGAAACTGCTGGTAGAGCGCCGATTGCGGGTCGATACCCGGCCGGAAGAAGATCGGCACGATGATGTCCAGCAACGGCTCGGGGACGCTGCCGCTGGCTTCGATCTTGTCGAACAGTGAGAAGTAGTACTGACGGGTCTGTTCCGGCTCGACGCCCACGTAAGTGTCCATCAGCACCAGCGACTGGATCCGCGTGGGTGCCGCCAGCGCCAGCCGCGTCCCCCACATCCCGCCCACCGAAAGCCCCACCAGGTGGAAGCAGTCGATGCTCAAATAATCCAGCAGCTCCATCATCTGGCGGGCCAGATCGTTCAGCGAACTCATACCTTCCGGCATCTGCCCCGACTGGCCATGGCCCCAAAGGTCCGGAGCGATCACCCGGTAATGCCTGGACAACACCTCGATCTGCGGCGCCCACATGCTGTGGTCCCACAGGTAGCTGCCGCCCAGCAGTACTACCGGGCCCTGGCCTTGGTCCAGGTAGTGAAGCGGTTGTCCGTCGATCGTTGCAAAGGGCATGGGTGACCTCCTTGTTTGAGTCTGGAAAAAAACTTGGGAAGACTGAGCCGCGAAGCGCGAGGCGTCAACCTTGGGTTTTGCGCTGTTTGTGCAGCCGCTATCGCGAGCAAGCTCGCTCCCACATGGGATTTGCGTCGTTCACAAAACCCTGTGGGAGCGAGCTTGCTCGCGAAGAGGTCTTCATAGACGCCGCAAAACTACAGCCCTTCCAACTCCGCCATCAAATCATTCAACCGATCCACCTTCTCCTCGGTGATTTCACTGGCCGCCAGCCCCTCGATGTAGTCGGCCAGTTCCAGCACCGTGCTGCACTCGAACATCGCCCGCAGCGGCACGTTGCGTTGCAGGGCCTTTTGCACCCGCGAGGCGATTTGCGTCGCCAGCAAGGAATGACCGCCCAGTTCGAAGAAGTTGTCCCGTACCCCCACCCGCTCGACTTTCAGCACCTGGGCCCAGATGTCTGCCAGGGTCTGCTCCAGTTCATTACCGGGCGCCTGATAGTCCTGCCTTTGCAGCTGGCCAATCTCCAAGGCCGGCAAGGCCTTGCGGTCGAGCTTGCCATTGGCGTTGAGGGGCAGGCGATCGAGCCACAGCCAGTGCAGCGGCACCATGTATTCCGGCAGTTCGGCCCGCAGGCGCTGCTTGATGCGCTCCAGGCGTTCGGCGGGTTTGAGTGCCGAGTCGGTGGCCACGAGGTAGCCCACCAGATGCTTGCCATTGGCGCCCTCCTGCACGCCCACCGCCCCATCGCGCACTTCCGGCTGTTCATGCAAGCGCGCTTCGATTTCCCCCAGTTCGATGCGGTAGCCACGAATCTTCACCTGATGGTCGATGCGTCCGACGTATTCCAACACCCCGTCGCTGCGCCGCCGCGCCAGGTCGCCGGTGCGGTACAGCCGCTCTCCCGGTGCCCCGAACGGGTTCGGCACAAAAACCGGGGCGGTGCGCAACGGATCGCTGACATACCCGCGTCCGACCCCGGTGCCCGCCACGCACAACTCACCCACCGCCCCCAGCGGCACCAGGTCCAGCGCGCCGTCGAGCAGGTACAAAAGGTTGTTGTCGGTGGGCGTACCAATCGGCAGGTAAGTGCCACGGGTCGACGCCTGGTCGACGCGGAAGAACGCCACGTCATCGGAGCATTCCGCCGGCCCGTAGGCATTCACCAGGCCAATGTCCGGATAGCGCAGCAACCATTGATGGGCCAGCTCCGGCGGCATCGCCTCGCCAGTGGGCAGCATCCAGCGCAGGCCGTCCAGACCGATACGCTCCTGGGCGAGCATGCCCTGGATCAGCGACGGCACACTTTCCAGCACGGTGATGCCCTGCTGCTGCACATGCTCCAGCAGCCCTTGCGGGTCGTGGGCGATGGCGTTGGGCACGATGTCGACCCGGGCGCCGAACAACGGTGCGGCCAGGAACTGCCAGACCGAAATATCGAAGCTTTGGGAGGCCGTCTGGGCGATGACATCCGCCTCGCTCAGCGCCAGGTACGGCACTTTGCTCAGTTGGTTGTTGAGCATACCCCGCTGTTCCACCATCACGCCTTTGGGCAGGCCGGTGGAGCCGGAGGTGTAGATCACGTAGGCGAGGTTGTCCGGCCCGCTGTAGACGCCCGGGTTTTGCGGCGAAAAGTCGCCGGCCTGGACGGTTTCCCATACCAGCAACTTCGGCCGTGCGGAGCAGGCGAACTCGTCCAGCAACGCCTGGGCCTGGGCCTGGCAGGCCTGGGTGCAGACCAGCAAAGGCGTGCGGCTCAATTCGATGATGCGACTCAGGCGCTGGCTCGGCAGGCCGGGATCCAGCGGCAAGTAGCCGGCACCGGCCTTGAAGCTGCCGATGATCATGCCCAGCAGTTGCGCATCCCGTTCAGCCAGCAACGCCACCGGCTGATCCAGACCGACCCCGGCCGCGATCAGCGCGTGGCCGAGGCGGTTGCTGCGCGCATTCAACTCGGCGTAGCTGTAGGTCGTGTCCAGGCAACTGACCGCAAGACGTTGCGGATGAACCGCGACCCGCGCCTCGAACAGCTCGACGTAGCTCTGCTCCAGCGGATAGCCATGCTCGCTCTGGTTGCAGCCTTCGATCAGGAAGTCCTGCTCTTGGGCACCGATCAGCGGCAACTCGCTCATGTCACCGTGCAAGCCTTCCATCAGCGCCAGCAGCAGCCGCTTGAACTCACTCAGCAAACCCTGGACGGTGGCTTCATCGAAGTAACGCTGGTCGTAGGAAAGGTGCAGCCCCAGGTCATCCCCCGGGTAGCAGACCGCCGTCAGCGGGAAGTTGGTGTGGGTGCGGCCCGAGTCGGAGGTGGCATTGAGGCTTTGGGCACGGTCCAGCACCGAGACTTCCACCGGCGCGTTCTCGAACACGAACAGACTGTCGAACAGCGGTTGGCCCTTGGGCAGTTCGCTGACTTCCTGGATGCTCACCAGCGGCAGGTATTCGTACTCGCGCAGTTGCATGTTGCTGTCCAGCAAATCGCTGAGCCATTGCCGTACGCTACAGCGCTGATGGTCCTCGGGCATCTGCACGCGCAAAGCGATACTGTTGATGAACAGCCCGACGGTGCGTTGCATCTGCGGCAGTTCCACCGGGCGCCCGGCCACGGTGACGCCGAACAGCACGTCGCGGTCGCCGCTGACCCGGCGCAGGACCAGGGCCCACGCCGCCTGGGCGAAGGTGTTGACCGTCAGTTGATGGGCCTGGGCCAGTTCCCGCAGCCGTGCGCCGTCCCGGACATCGAGACGGGTGTAGCAGTCGCCGACGATCATGCCGCCGCTGTCACCGGCGTGCTCGCGCAGGAACGGCCGGTCGCCAGGGATCGGCGTGGTCCGCTCGAAGCCTTGCAGGTTGTGCTTCCACCACTGCCGGGCTGCGTCCAGGCTCTGGTGTTGCAGCCAACCGATGTAGTCGCGATAGCGCGGCGGCACAGCCAACTGCGGCTCGCGCTGCTCGCCCAGGGCGGTGTAGATCTCGAAGAAGTCGTCCATCAGCAGCGAACGGCACCAGGCATCGATGAGGATGTGGTGGTTGCTCATCATGAACCAGTAGCGTGCCGCGCCGACCCGAATCAGCCGCAGATGGAATGGCGCCTGGTTCAATAGATCGAAACCGGCCTCGCGTTCATTCTTGAGCAGGGCCTGGAGCTGGGCTTCCTGGACGTCTTCAGGCACCTCGGACCAGTCGAGGTAATCCACCGGCGTGCGGCCGGGCTTGTGGATGATTTGCAGCATGTCTTCGCCGACGTTCCAGCAGAACGACGCGCGCAAGGCTTCGTGACGGGCGATGACCGCCTGCCAGGCCTGGGCAAAACGCTGCGGGTCCAGTTCGCTGTTGATGCGGTAGCGATCCTGCATGTAGTACAGGCCGGTGCCCGGCTCCAGCAGGGTATGTAACAGCATGCCTTCCTGCATGGGCGTCAACGGGTAGACGTCGTCGATCTGTGTGGCCGGCACGGGCAGGCTGTCGAGCTGGCCCTGGGTCAGCTTCGCCAGGGGGAAGTCCGATGGCGTCAGCCCGCCCGCCTCGTCCGTCAGGCAGTGTTCGATGAGGCGTTGCAACTCATCGAGGTAAGCCTCGGCCAGGGCGGCGATGGCCTCGCGCTCATGGCGCTGGGCACTGAAGGTCCAGCGCAGCACCAGCTCACCACCGCTGACCTGGCTGTCGACGCTCAGTGCATTGGGTAGCGGCGCATCGGGATCGTGGATGGCCCCCAGGGGCGCATCCAGCGACTGGAACAGCGCCTCCTGGCCCAGGGTCTGGTCGAGCTGGCCCAGGTAGTTGAAGGTGATCGCCGCGTGCGGCAGGCCGGCCATCGCCTCGCGTGTCGGCGCGTCCGCCAGGTAACGCAGCACACCATAACCGAGGCCCTTGTGGGGCACCGCGCGCAATTGCTCCTTGATGGCCTTGATCGAGACGCTGAAATCTTCAAGCGCTGGACTCAGGCGCACGGGATAGACGCTGGTGAACCAGCCGACGGTGCGGGTCAGGTCGAGGTCGTCGAACAGCGCTTCGCGGCCGTGGCCTTCGAGCTGGACCAAGGCCGAATCATGGCCGCTCCAACGGCACAGCACCCGGGCCAACGCCGTGAGCAGCAGGTCATTGACCTGGGTGCGGTAGGCGCTTGGCGCCTGTTGCAGCAGTTGCCGGGTACGCTCGGCGTCCAGGCGCACGCTGACGGTTTGCCCGTGACGCTCCTGCAGCCCGCCGTCAGGATTCGCGCACGGCAGTTGCACTGGCGCACCGCTCAGTTGCGCTTGCCACCAACCCAGTTCCTCGCGCAGGGATTCGCTGCCGGCGTAGGCCTGCAAACGCCCGGCCCAATCGCGCAACGGGCTGGTCTTGGCCGGCAGTTGCGCCGCCTGCCCGGCGACGAGCTGGCGGTAGACGGTTTGCAAATCGTCCATCAGCACCCGCCACGACACACCGTCCACCACCAGGTGATGAATGACGATCAACAACCGTTGCCGGCCATCTGGCAACTGCGCCAGTACGGCACGCAGCAACGGCCCGGTGGCTAGATTGAAACGGCTCTGCGCCTCGGCAAACAACGCTTCGCACGCCTGGGCAGTGTCCACGCAGACCTGCTGCAGCAGCACAGCGTCAGCCGGCGACTGGTGCTCGGCGCGCCAATGTCCGGCGCTTTCGTCGAAGCCCAGGCGCAAGGCATCGTGGTGCTGGAAGACGCTACGCAGCGCCTGCTCCAGCCGTTGCGGGTCCAGGGTCGTGGTCGGCTCCAGCAGCAACGCCTGGTTCCAGTGATGGCGGTTGGGGATCGGGCGATCGAAAAACCAGTGCTGGATCGGCGTCAACTCGGACTCGCCCTGCAACAGGCCCTGCTCGGCATGCACTTGCTGGCTGCGCGTGGCAACGGCGGCCAGGGTCTGTACGGTCTGGTGCTGGAACAAGTCCCGGGGCGTGAAATGAATGCCCTGTTGCCGGGCACGGCTGACCACCTGGATGGACAGGATCGAATCACCGCCCAGCTCGAAGAAATTATCGTTGAGGCCCACCTGCGCCACGTTCAGCACGTCGCACCAGATCGCCGCCAAGGTCTGTTCCAGGGCATTGCTCGGCGCCACGTAATGTTGGCGATTGAGTTCAGGATCGGGCAGCGGCAAGGCGCGGCGGTCGAGCTTGCCGTTGGCGGTCAGCGGCATGCTCGCCAGCAGGATCAGGTGCGTGGGCACCATGTAGTCCGGCAACTGGGCCTTGAGGTGGTTTTTCAAGGCGTCGCGCAGGGCCGCTTGTCGCTCGTCGTCCTGGCTGGCGATGTCGCTCACCAGGTAGCCGGCCAGCTGCTTGCCGCCAGGCGTGTCGAGGGCCAGGACCACGGCCTCGCGCACCGCCTCATGTTCCAGCAGGCGGGTTTCGATTTCCCCCAGTTCGATGCGGAAACCACGGATCTTCACCTGATGGTCGATCCGTCCCAGGTACTCCACCAGCCCGTCGGCGCGCTGGCGCACCAGGTCGCCGGTGCGATAGAGGCGTCCGCCCTCGGTGGCGAACGGGTCGGCGACAAAACGCTCGGCGGTCATCCCCGGACGCTGGTGATACCCCTGGGCCAGACCGGCGCCGCCCACATACAACTCGCCCGTGGCACCCGGCGGCACCAACGCCAGGTCGGCGTCGAGGATGTAGGCCACCCGGGCACCGATCACGCTGCCAATCGGCACACTGGCCGCGCCCTCCTCCAATTGCTCGGGGGCCAGGCTCGCCAGGGGCATGACCACGGTTTCAGTCGGGCCATAGGCATTGAAAAACAGGCTCGGGCTGAATGCCGCGCGAATGCGCTGCAAATGCTCGCCCGTCAGGGCTTCGCCGCCGGTGATGCACATGCGCACCGGCAAGGTCTGGCCCTGGGTCGCCAACCACTGCGCCAACTGGCTGCCGTAGCTGGGGGTGAACCCCAGGATGTTGATGCGGTGCTGGCGAATCAGCCCGCAGATTTCCTCGGCGTCCCACTGGCCCTGGGCCCGCAACACCACGTGGGCACCACTGAGCAACGGCACCAACAGGCGTTCGGTGGCCGCGTCGAAGTTGATGGAATAGAAATGCAGCTCGCAGTCGTCCGGGCGCATGCCAAAGCGCTGGATCACTGCCTGGCAATGCATGGCGATTTCACCGTGGGACACCACAACGCCCTTGGGCTTGCCGGTGGAACCGGATGTGTAGATCAGGTAGGCCTGGTGTTGCGGCAGGTTGATCAGCGGCAGCGCGTGACCCGGGTACTGCGCCAAGGCCGGCGAATCATCTTCCAGGCACCAGCAGCCCACGCCGTCGGGCAATGCACTGAGAGCCTGGAGCATCGCCCGGTCGCTGAGCAGCAGGCTGATGCCACTGTCTTCGATCATGTAGTGCAGGCGATCCAGCGGGTATTCCGGATCCAGCGGCACGTAGGCACCGCCGGCCTTGAGAATCGCCAGCAGGCCAATGACCATTTCCAGCGAGCGCTCCAGGGCCAGGCCCACCCGCACCTGCGGCCCGACGCCTGCCTCGCGCAGGCGCCAGGCCAGGCGATTGGCGCGGCAATCCAGTTGCGCATACGTCAGGGTCTGCCCGGCGAACGTCAGCGCCGGCGCGTCGGGACGCGCCCGGGCCTGTTCGGCGAACAGTGGGTGAATGCATTGGTCCAGGCGATGCTCACCGGGCTCGACGCCCAGGCTGTCGAGCAGGTGTTGCTGCTCACCCGCATCGAGCAACGGCAACTCGCTCAGCCGTCGGCCCGGATCGTCCAGCAGCGCTTGCAACAGATTGCGCCAATGCCCGGCCATACGCGCGATGCGCGGTTCGTCGAACAGGTCGGTGCTGTAGGTCAGACAGCAACCCAGGCGCTGATCCAGGTCGGTGACTTCCAGGTTGAGGTCGAACTTGGTGGCCCGGGCGTCGTTGACCAGGTATTCGACGGTCATGCCGGCCAGTGTGCGGCTCTGCTGGAACTCCCAGCGCTGCACGTTGCACATCACCTGGAACAACGGGTTGTAGGCCGCGCTGCGCGGTGGTTGCAGGGCTTCCACCAGATGATCGAACGGCAAGTCCTGATGGGACTGCCCTTCGATCACAGTGTGACGCACCTGTTCGAACAGTTCGCCCACCGACATCTGTCCGTCGAGCTGGCAACGCAGCACTTGGGTGTTGAGGAACGCCCCGATCAGCCCTTCGCTTTCCGGGCGGATGCGGTTGGCCACCGGCGCGCCGATGCGCAGGTCGGTCTGGCCGCTGTAACGGTAGAGCAGCACGGCCAGGGCGGCGGTCATGGTCATGAACAAGGTCAGGCCCTGTTGCGCATTGAAGGCGCGAACCCGCGCCGCCAGCTCATCACTGAGATCGAAACGGAACAGTTCACCGCGATGGCTCTGCACCGACGGACGCGGACGGTCGCCGGGCAGCTCCAGCAGCGGATGCTCGCGGCCCAGTTGCGCGGTCCAGTAGTCCAGCTGCCGTTGGCGTTCGCCGGACTCCAGCCACTGGCGCTGCCAGACGCTGTAGTCCAGGTACTGCACCGGCAACGGCTCCAGCGGGGATTCACGGTCGTCGACAAAGGCTTCGTACAGTGCGCTCAGTTCACGGGCGAAAATGTCCATCGCCCAGCCTTCGGTGACGATGTGGTGCAGCGTCAGCACAAAGTAATGCTCATGCTCGGCGGTCTTGACCAGGCAGGCCCGCAGCAACGGCCCGGTTTCCAGGTCGAAGGGCTGGTGCGCCTCGCTGTCGGCCAGTTGCTGCACCCGCTGCCGACGAATGTCAGCGGCCAGCATCGAGAAGTCCTTCCAATCCATGCGCAGGCCCGTCTCGCTGTGCACCTGTTGGCAGGCCACGCCGTCGACGCTCGGGAACGTGGTGCGCAGGGTTTCGTGGCGCAGGATCAACGCCTGCAAGGCCGCCTCGAAGCGCCCGACATCCAGCACCCCGCACAACCGCGCCATGCCGCCGACGTTGTAGGCCGGGCTGTCCGGCTCCATCTGCCAGAGGAACCACATGCGCTGCTGGGAATACGACAGCGGCACCGGTTGGCTGCGGTCGACCTTCTCGATGGGCGGCTGGCGGTTGGTCTGGCCGCTGGCCTGGATCAAGCGTACTTGTTCGGTGAAAGCCCCCAGTTCGCTCGCCTCGAACAGCGCCCGTAATGGCAGTTCCACGTCACAGGCCTGGCGAGTGCGGGAAATGATCTGGGTCGCCAGCAGCGAATGACCGCCGAGGGCAAAAAAATCGTCCCGCAGGCCGATGCGCGCCAGTCCCAGCACGTCGCGCCAGATGCCGGCGATTTGCTGTTGGAGGGCGCTGACCGGCTCGACATGCTCACGCACCTGCCATTGCGGTTCAGGCAAGGCGCGGCGATCGAGCTTGCCGCTCGGGCTCAAGGGCATGGCGTCCAGGCGCAGCAGTTGGGCTGGCACCATGTAGTCCGGCAGTTCGGCGGCCAGGGCGGCCTTGAGCCGGGTGTTCAATTCGTCCTGGCCGTGGGCGAGCTCCGGCGCGGTGTAATAACCGATCAACTGCGGGCCGGCCGAGGTGTCGCGCACCAGCACCGCCACTTGGGCGACGCCGTCCTGGGCCAGCAGGCGCGCTTCGATTTCCTGCGGTTCGACCCGGAAGCCGCGCAGCTTGACCTGCTGGTCGAGGCGACCGAGGTATTCGATCACGCCGTCGGCGCCCCAACGCGCCCGGTCGCCGGTGCGGTACAACCGCGCACCGGCCGGCCCCATCGGGTCGGCGACGAAACGCTCAGCGCTCAGGCCCGGACGCCCGAGGTAACCCCGGGCCAGGCCCAGACCGCCAATGCACAGCTCGCCCGGCACACCAGCCGGCACAGGATTGAGGTCGCTGTCGAGCACCCGGCACAGCACGTTGCCCAGGGGACGGCCGATGGGCGAGCGCTCGCCATCAGCTTCGGTGCAATGCCAATGGGTGACGTTGATCGCGGTTTCGGTCGGGCCGTAGCGGTTGTGCAATTGCGCCGACGGCAGTTGCGCCAACACCCGGTTGCGCAACTCGGCCGGCAAGGCTTCGCCGCCGCAGAACAGCCGGCGCAGGCTGGTGCAGTGGGCGCTCAGCGGCTCTTCGACAAACAGGCTGAGCAGCGGCGGCACGAAGTGCAGCGTGGTGACGCCAAACTGCTGCACCAACTGGGCGATGCGGTGCGGGTCACGGTGCTCGCCGGGCCCGGCCAGGACCAGTTGACTGCCGGTGATCAGCGGCCAGAAGCACTCCCAGACCGACACGTCGAAACTGATGGGGGCCTTTTGCATCAGCACATCGGTGGCATCCAGCCCATAGGTCGCTTGCATCCATTGCAGGCGCTCGGCCAGGGCCGCGTGGGTGTTGCCGACGCCTTTGGGCTGGCCGGTGGAGCCGGATGTGTAGATCACGTAGGCCAGGTGATCGCCGTGCAGGTGCAGGCCCGGCGGGTTGCTCGGCCATTGCTCCAGGTGCAAGGCGTCCATGGCGATGACACTGACGCCGTCGCAGGCTGGCAAACGCTCCAGCAACGCGGTCTGGGTCAGCAGCAGGTCGACGCCGCTGTCGTCGAGCATGTAGGCCAGGCGTTCGGCCGGGTAGTCCGCATCCAGCGGCACATAGGCACCGCCGGCCTTGATGATGGCCAGCACACCGATGAGCAACTGTGGCGAACGCTCGGCGGCAATCGCCACGCACACGTCCGGGCCCACGCCCTTGTCCCGCAGGTAATGGGCCAGGCGGTTGGCCTGGGCGTGCAGCTCGGCATAATCGAGTTGACCACCGTCCCAGCGCAGGGCGATCCGTTGCGGCGTGCGGCGGGCCTGCTCGTTCAACAGCTCCGGCAGCCATTGGCTGGCCGACGCACACGGGGCCGCGCTCCACTGCTGCTGTTGGCTGTGTTCATCGGCGGTCAATAACGGTACATCGCCGATGGCTAGCTGCGGATCGGCACAGACCGCCCGTAACAGATTGCAGTAATGCGTTGCCAACCGCTCGATGGTCGCCGCCTCGAACAGTTCGTCGGCGTAGTCGAACGACAGGGTCAACCGACCGTTGCGATCTTCTTCGCTGTGCAATTGCAGGTCGAACTTGGCTTCGCGGCTGTGCCACGGCAACTCCTCGGCCAGCAGCCCCGGCAGACGGCGCAAGGCACTCAGGTCACGCTGCTGGTGGTTGAACATCACCTGGAACAGACCTTGCTCGCGCGCCTCGGGAAACGCTTCGAGCAGTTGCTCGAATGGCAGGTCCTGGTGGGCCTGGGCCCCGAGCGTGGCTTCCCGGGCCTGGGCCAGCAACGCGGCGAACGGTTGACGGGAATCGACCTGCCCGCGCAGCACCTGGGTGTTGATGAAGAAGCCGATCAACCCCTGGGTGTCCAGGCGCGGACGATTGGCGTTGGGCACACCGACGCGGATGTCGGATTGCCCGGTGTAACGCTGCAACAGCGCCTGGAAGGCTGCCAGCAACAGCATGAACGGCGTCGCGTCATGGGCCTGGGCCATGTGGCGCAGGGCCTCGCCGAGGTCCTTGTCCAGACGCAGGCTGTGCCGCGCGGCGCTACGCTGGCGTTGAGCGCTGCGTGGATGATCCGTGCCCAGCACCAGGGCCGATTGTTCAGCGCCCAGTTGTTGCTTCCAGTAGCTCAGTTGGCGCTCGGCCTCGCCCTGGGCGAGCCACTGGCGTTGCCAACTGCCGTAGTCGGCGTATTGCAAAGGCAATGGCGCCAGTTCAGCAACCTGGCCTTGGGACGCGGCGGCGTACACCCGGGAGAACTCTTCGATCAATACATTCATCGACCAGCCGTCGGCGATGATGTGGTGCAGCGTCACCAGCAGTTGATGGTGATCCTCGTCGAGGCGCAACAGGGTGACCCGCAGCAGCGGCCCCTTCTCCAGATCGAACAGCGTGGCCGCTTCGTCTTCTCGAACCTGCCGCGCCCGGGCTTCGCGCCGGTTGGCAGGTTCGTCACTGAGATCGATCACCTGCAGCTTGAATTCGCCGGCCGGATCGACCTGCTGCAAGGCCACCCCATCCCGCTCCAGGAACCGCGTGCGCAAGGACTCGTGACGCTCGATCAGTTGCTGGAAACTGGCACGCAGCGCGTCTTCGTCCAGCTCGCCACGCAGGTGCAAGGCGCCGGGAATGTTGTAGGCACGGCTCGCCGGGTCGAGCTGCCAGGTGATCCACAAACGGTTCTGCGCCAGGGATTGCGGCAGTGGTGCATGGCGCGGCAATGAGCTGATAGCGCCCTGGGCCTGGCCGCCGTCCTGCTGCAGGTTCGCCACTGCGGCCGCGAACGCAGCCAGGGTCGGCGCTTCGAACAGCAGGCGCAGGTTGAGCGCCAGCCCGAGGGTTTCGCTCAGGCGTGCGATCACCTGGGTGGCGGCGATGGAGTTGCCGCCCAGCAGGAAGAAATGATCGTCGGCCCGGACCTGCTCGACCTGCAGTTGCTCCCGCCAGACCTGACCGATGAGGGCTTGCAACTCGGAGGACGGGGCGGGTTCATCAGCCACGTCTGCTGCCGTTGACGGGAACTGTGCGTAACTGTCCAAACTGCCGTCGGCCAACCGGATGCGGCAGGCCGAGCGTTGCAATTTGCCGCTGGAGGTCTTGGGCAGCGCGCCGGGATTGAGCAGCACCACCACGCTCGGGGCTTGCTGGCAGGCCTCGGCCACGGCCTGGCGAATGGCGTTGATCAAGGCTTCCGGTGGCAGGATTTTCTGCACGCTGCGGCTGATTTCCGCGGCGATGCCGATGCCCTCCTCGCTGTTGTCGTTGACCGCGAACGCCGCCACCCGGCCCTTGCGCACCACCTCCACTTCGCGCTCGATGGTTTGCTCGATGTCCTGGGGATAGAGATTGTGCCCGCGCACGATCAACAGGTCTTTGAGGCGACCGGTGATGAACAGTTCGCCGCCGCGCCGGAAACCCAGGTCGCCGGTGCGCAGCCAGGTCTGGCCGTCGTGCTGGACAAAGGTTTTGGCGCTGGCTTCAGGGTTGCGCCAGTAACCCAGGGCGATGCTCGGTCCGGCGGCCCAGACTTCACCGACCTGATTGTCGGCCAACGGCTGCAACGTGGTGGGCTCGACGATCAGCACCGCGTGCCCGGGCTGGCTGACACCGCAACTCATCACCGCGCTGCCCTGCCCCGGCTCGGCCCGGTTTTGCGCCAACGCCGCGTCATCCACTCGCAACGAAGGAATGCCGTGGCGGCGCGGCGTGCCGGCGACGAACAAGGTCGCTTCGGCCAGGCCATAGGAGGCCATGAAATTGTCCGGCGTGAAGCCGCACGGGGCGAACTTCTCGGCAAAACGCTCCAGGGTGTCGAGGCGGATCGGCTCGGAGCCGGAATAGGCCACGCGCCAGCCGCTCAGGTCGAGACGTTCAAGGGCCGAATCACTGACCCGCTCGCTGCACAACCGATAGGCGAAATCCGGACCGCCGCTGATGGTGCCGCCGTACTCGCTGATCGCTTCGAGCCAACGCAGGGGTCGGGCCAGGAAATAAGCCGGGGACATCAATACGCAGGGAACGCCGCTGAACACCGGCTGCAACAGACCGCCGATCAGACCCATGTCGTGGTACAGCGGCAGCCAGCTGACGATGACGTCGTCGGGGTTCAGGTCGATGCCGAAGCCATGGCGGATCAGCAGTTCGTTGGCCACCAGGTTGCCGTGGCTGACCTGCACACCCTTGGGCAGCGCGGTGGAACCGGAGGTGTATTGCAGGAAGGCAATGTCATCGTCCTGCAGCGTCGGCATCCGCCATTGCCCGGCGTGGGCCGGGTCGAGGGTATCGACGCACAACACCGGCGGCGCCGACTCGATGGCTTGCAACGGTTCGCGCAGATCGCTGCTGGTGAGCAGCAGGCGCGGTTCGGCGTCGGCGATGATCGACAGCAGGCGCTCCTGATGGTGGCGACGGGCGGACTCCGGCGGATAGGCCGGCACCGCAATCACCCCGGCGTAGAGGCAGCCAAAAAACGCCGCGACGTAATCCGGACCACTGGGGAACAACAGCACGGCGCGATCACCCAGCACCGCTTCGGCCTGCAAGGCGCCGGCGATGGTCCGGGCGCGCAGGTCCAGGTCGCGATAACTCAACACCACACCCTGCCCAGGGGTGTCGGCAAGGAAGCGCAGGGCCACCCGGTCCGGCGTCAACGCGGCGCGGCGCTGGAGGGCATGAGCCAGGGTGCTGGGGAGTTCGAACGCGTCGGTCATGGGGGTTTCCTGCCTGAATTCGGCTTGCAAGTTGTCCCCCATGGAACGGATAGCCGCGGCAAATAATTAGTCGGGCAGCCGACTCACCGAGGCATGCAGCGAAGGAGCCGGCGGCCAGGCACCGCGGCAATGGGTCGCGGCGCCGAGGCTGGACTTTATTACATCAATAATTCTTCTTCTCAATTGACAATCATTATCATTAAGCCTAATTTGGCGCTCGATGTGTAGGACGGGTCCGGCATCCGGACGTCCCGCTAACTTTTTGCAGCAAGGTGAATTCCATGACGGAACAAGTATCCACAAGCAGGTGCGACTCACCGTTACTCCAGGCGTTCGTCGATAACCGACTGATCCTGGTCAAGATCGCGGCGCGCATTACCGGTTGCCGGTCCCGCGCGGAAGATGTGGTGCAGGACGCCTTTTTCCGGCTGCAATCGGCACCACAGATCACCTCCTCGTTCAAGGCGCAGCTCAGTTATCTGTTCCAGATCGTGCGCAACCTGGCGATCGACCACTACCGCAAGCAGGCGCTGGAACAGAAATACTCGGGGCCGGAGGAGGAAGGGTTGAACGTGGTGATCCAGGGTGCTTCGCCAGAAACCTCCCATATCAACTTCTCCACGCTGGAGCACATCGCCGACGCACTGACCGAACTGCCCAGCCGCACCCGCTATGCCTTCGAAATGTACCGCCTGCACGGCGTGCCACAAAAGGACATCGCCAAGGAACTGGGGGTCTCGCCGACCCTGGTGAACTTCATGATCCGCGACGCACTGGTGCATTGCCGCAAGGTGTCGGGGGTTCGGGGGGATACTTTCGCCCGGCGCTGACTTGTGGTGGTTTTGCCGGCCTTATCGCGAGCAAGCTCGCTCCCACAGTGGATCTTCAGTGACCCCAAAATGTGGGAGCGAGCTTGCTCGCGATGAGGCCATAAGGCCTTACATCAACCCACACCGATCAAAAAACCGCTCACGCCCCAGGATCATCAGCGCCGCGCGCTTGTGGGGGAAATCGAATTCCTTTTCACAATGGAAGCACTGGTTGTGCAAGTGCCCGATCATCCGCGCATTGTCGGCCCGGGGTTCGGCGACCACGCGCTGGGTGCGCGGATCGTCCAGGAACAGGTAATGCACCAGCGCCGACAACCAGCTCGCCACCTTGTGCGGCCCGCGGTGCTGCTCTTCGCCCACCAGCATGTGGATACCGCGATCATAGTGGTCGGCTTCATAGAACGGCGCGATCCGATCCTCCTTGGCCCAATAGGCTTCGAAGTAAGCGAACGGCTGGTCATCGAAGCAACCGATCAGGGTCAAGACCCGGGGATCGGCCTGCAGCTTGCCCAGGTACTCGCGATGCTGTTCCAGGCTGCCCTCCTCCTGCCAGAAGCTCGCCACTCGCGGGCTGTTCTGCCAGCGGTTGAAACGCTCCAGGTCCTGCTCGATTTCCAGGGTGCGCAAGGACACCCAGGCCCCCAGTCGCGCATCGAAACGCCGATACACTTCGCCACGCGGTTTCATGGGCCGGCGTGGATGGCGGCGACCATCGGTGATGACCATCTGTTGCGGGTAACTGCCGCTGAACGACTCCCCCAGCCAGGGCTGCGGCAATTGCCAGAACATCGTGCGCTCGCAACGGTATTCACCGGCACGCTCCGTGACCGTCAATAATCCGCTGAGCAAGGCTTCGCCGGGACGCTCGTCAAGGTGCCAGGTCAGGTGCTGACACTCGGGATCGCGGGCAAACAGCCAATAGCAGGCCGCCCACAGCGCCGGTCCCACCGGGCGGTCGTTGATTTCCTGCAAATGCACATGCAACTCGGGACCGCGCACAAGGCGCAGCCGGATCAGCGGCGCGCCTTCGAGCATCAGGCTCAGGTGGCGTTCGGTTTCATCGGCGCCGAGACGACGGCCACCGGGCAAGGGCAGCGTCGTCGGGTGGTTGAGGTTGGACATGGGAGCGGCTCGCGTATTCGTCGGTAGTCAACGTGTGACGTGAGCCGGGGCGGGAAATTTAGGGTCGCCTTCAATGGGCATGCGTGGAGACCAGTTGGATCTGGTAGGGCTGGAAAATCTTCAGCATCTGACCGTTATCCCGCAGGGTTTGCAGCAACTGTGCAAACGCTTCACTGGAAATGGGCGCCTGTGGCCGGATCAGCGCGTAATGGTGGTAAAGCTGATCGATGCGGTCAGACACCAGCAGTTGCGGGCCGACTTCGGGATTGCGCAACACGTAGTCGTTGAGGTACGAACGGGTCACCAGGGCGATGTCCGCCCGCCCGCGCAGCACCATCAGCAGATTGCTGTCGTGGGAATACGTCAGCGTGGCGTTGTATTGACCGGCGAGAAACTTGGGGTCGGCGTTGAATTCGGCAAAGGCGTAGTGATAACCGCTGAACAGCGCCAGGCGCTTGCCCCTGAGGTCGGCGAAATAACCTTGCTGGCGCTCCGGCTGGCGCTGGGCGACGAAGACTTCCGCATCTTCCAGGCCCATGTCCACGGACGTGTGCGGCACATCCTGCCAACCCCATTCGGGGTTCTCGAAAATCGCCATGTCGACCCGGCCCTGCTTGAAATCATTGAACCGGCGCGGGATCGACGTGGGCACCAGGACGAACTGATAGTCGCTTTGCGACTGGTTCAAGGCCTCCACCATCTGCGGCAACAGGCCGGTGTCGGCACCGTTCTCGGGACGAACGGTATAGGGTGGAAAATGTGCCGCACCAATTCGCACCAGTTGCGCTGCCTCGATCGGTAACGCCAGGAAAACGGCCAGAGTGGCCAGCAGCACACGGGAGGTCATCCCCATCGGCGAAAACGTCAAGATAACCCACTCCCCAAAAGTCCCCATCACTACAATCAAGCTAGGCGGTTTCAGCCGCTTAGCCAGCCATGCGGCCATTTAAAGCGCCGCTCGATTATTGTTTTTCTTCAAGCACCAGGACCAGGGCCTGCTCGGCCAGCTCATCGAGGCTCAGGCTGCCTTCGGCGCGAAACCAGGTGGTGGTCCAGGATAACGCCCCTGTGAGGAACCGCCGGGTAATGGACACGTCCCCGCGAATATACCCGGCCTCCTTGGCCCGGCCCAGGACCTTGAGCCACAAGTCTTCATAAGTATCACGCAGGGCCAGCACATGCCGCTGTCCGTCCGGCGAGAGCGAACGCCATTCATAGACCAGCACCGCCATGGCCTCGCCAGTGCCGCCCATGATCGACTGCAATTCGCAGCGAATCAGCGCCAGCACCTGCTCGCGCACGCTGTCGGCCTCGGCCAGGGCCGCACGCATCAAGGCGGTGTTGTAGCGGATGGTTTCTTCCATCACTGCCCGCAGGATGTCGTCCTTGCTCTTGAAATGGTGAAAGATGCTGCCCGACTGAATGCCCACGGCACTGGCCAGGTCGCGCACCGTGGTGCGCTCGAAGCCCTTGTTGCGAAACAGATGGGCGGCGGTCTGGAGCAGTTTGCCGCGCGCACTGTCCGGGTCGGTCAGTTGCCCGTTGTCGACCAGCTCACGCATCACGCCCAGGGCTTTTTGCTCGTCCACCCATTCTCTCCTACAGTCGATCAACCAACGCGCCGCCACAGCACAGCAAACCATCGGTGGCGCGGGCAATTTAAGCCGAGCGAAGCAACCAAGCAAGCGCTCGGCCAGAAGAACCGGCAGCCGTTTACAAACCAAGCGCTTGCTTGGTAGTCTCGAGCCACCTTTGCCGGAGGGAACGCCATGCCCAAAACGATCCGAATCGGTTGCGCCAGCGCCTTTTGGGGCGATACCTGCACTGCGGCGGCGCAACTGGTCGAGGGCGGTGCGCTGGATTACCTGGTGTTCGACTATCTGGCCGAAGTCACGATGTCGATCATGGCCGGGGCGCGCCTGAAAGACGCTTCGAGCGGCTATGCCACGGACTTCATCGAGGTCCTCACCCCGCTGCTTCAGCGTTTGCACGATGATGGGATCCGCGTCATCAGCAACGCCGGCGGGGTCAATCCCCAGGCCTGTGCAAGGGCTTTGCAAGCAGCCTGCGACCAGGCCGGCGTAGCGTTGAAGATTGCCGTGCTGCTGGGGGATGACCTGCAACCGCAACACGAACGGCTCGCCGCCCAGGGCATCGGCGAGATGTTCAGCGGCGAGCCCCTGCCTCCCGCGTGTGTGTCCATCAACGCCTACCTCGGCGCGCCCGGCATCGTCGAGGCGCTGCGCCTGGGCGCCGATGTGGTGATCACCGGCCGCGTGGTGGACAGTGCCGTGGTCAGCGCCGCCCTGGTGCATGAGTTCGGCTGGGCCTGGGACGACTACGACAGGTTGGCCCAGGCCGCGCTCGCGGGCCATCTCATCGAGTGTGGCGCCCAGTGCACGGGCGGTAATTTTACCGACTGGCAGGCAGTGCCGGATTACGAGCACATCGGCTTTCCCATCGTCGAAGTCAGCGCCGATGGCCAGTTCATTGTCACCAAGACCGAAGGCAGCGGCGGGCTGGTTACGCCGCTGACCGTCGGCGAGCAGTTGCTCTACGAAATCGGCGACCCGCAAGGCTACCTGCTGCCCGACGTGATCTGCGATTTCAGCCAGGTCAGGTTGATCCAGCAGGGCAAGCACGCCGTGCGCGTCTACGGGGCCAGGGGCCTGCCGCCCGGCGACCGGTACAAGGTCTGCGCCACCTGGCTGGACGGCTGGCGCTGCACCGCCACCTGCCTGATCGCCGGCATCGATGCGGTGGCCAAGGCTGAACGGGTCAGCCAGTCGATCGTCGCCAAGACCTCGCAGCTGTTGCAACAGCGTGGCTGGGCGCCCTACAGCGAAGTGAACGTCGAACTGCTGGGCAGCGAAGCCACCTATGGCCAGCACGGCCGACGCCGGGACAGCCGTGAGGTGGTGATCAAGCTGGCGGTACGGCACCCGGATAAACAGCCGCTGGTGCTGTTTTCCAGGGAAATCGCCCAGGCCGCCACTGGCATGGCGCCGGGGCTGACCGGCCTGGTCGGTGGCCGGCCGACGGTGTCGCCGTTGATTCGCCTGTTCTCGTTCCTGATCGACAAAACCACCTGCCGGCTCGCCATCGAACTCGACGGCCAGCACCACCCTTGCTCCCTGCCCGCTTTCGAACCGCTGCACACCACCGATCTGCCGGTCGCCCCGGCCCCGCCCAAACCCCAGGGCCGGGCCGACGCCAGCGTGCCGCTGATCAAACTGGCGGTGGCGCGCTCCGGCGACAAGGGCAACCACAGCAACATTGGTGTGATCGCCCGGGAACCCGAATACCTGCCCTGGATCGCCGAGGCGCTGACCCCGGAGGTGATGGTCGACTGGATGAGCCACGTGTTCGACCCGCTGCTGGGCCGGGTCGAACGCTGGTACCTGCCGGGCACCCACAGTTTGAATTTCCTGTTGGAAAACGCCCTCGGTGGCGGCGGTGTCGCCAGCCTGCGCATCGATCCCCAGGGCAAGGCGTTCGCCCAGCAGTTGCTGGAGATTCAGATACCGGTGCCGCAACACATTGCCGATGAGGTCAACTAAGGGCGGTCGCCATGCTAGTCAGTCGAACAAATGACCAACCTGTTGAATTGAACCTGTGGCGAGGGGATTTATCCCCGCTGGGCTGCGCAGCAGCCCCAAAACAGTCAACTCATTTTTGCCTGACACACCAGGTCGCACGTATTTTGGGGCCGCTTCGCAGCCCAACGGGGATAAATCCCCTCGCCACAGGGTTCTACGCCAATCCGTTCCAACACGAGGAGTCTGCATGCCGGTCATCGAATCGTACCTGGATCCCCACAGCGCTGACTTCGCACGCAACCACGCGGCGATGCTGGCCGGTGTCGAACAACTGCGCCAACTCGAACGGGCCGTGCTGGCGAAAGCCGCCCAGGCCCAGGACAAGTTCGACCAGCGCGGCCAACTGTTGCCACGCCAGCGCCTGAACCTGCTGCTGGACCCCGGCGCGCCGTTCCTCGAGCTGGCGAGCCTGGCCGGCTACAAACTCCATGACGACAAGGACGGCAGCCAGGCCGGCGGCGGCCTGATCGCCGGGATCGGCTATGTGTCCGGGGTGCGGGCACTGGTGGTGGCCAACAACAGCGCGATCAAGGGCGGCACCATTTCCCCCAGCGGTTTGCACAAGACCCTGCGCCTGCAACAGATCGCCATGGAAAACAAACTGCCGGTCATCACCCTCGCCGAAAGTGGCGGCGCCAATCTCAATTACGCGGCGCAGATTTTCGTCGAAGGCGCGCGCTGCTTCGCCAATCAGGCACGCATGTCGGCCATGGGCCTGCCGCAGATCACCGTCGTGCATGGCTCGGCCACGGCCGGTGGCGCTTATCAGCCGGGTTTGTCGGATTACGTGGTGGTGGTGCGCGACAAGGCGCGGCTGTTCCTGGCCGGGCCGCCGTTGCTCAAGGCCGCGACCGGCGAAGTGGCCAGCGAAGAGGAACTGGGTGGTGCGCTGATGCACGTGCAGGTGGCCGGCACTGCCGAATACCTGGCGGAGAACGACGCCGATGGCATACGCCTGGCCCGGGAAATCCTCGATTTGCTGCCCTGGAATGCACAATTGCCGCCACAGCCCGAACGGACCTGGACGGAGCCGCTCTACCCCACCGAGGAATTATTGGGACTGGTGCCCGACGACCCGAAGAAGCCCTATGACGTGGTGGAAATCATCGCCCGCATCGCCGACGGCTCGTATTTCCTGGCCTTCAAAAGCGAATTCGACACCCAGACGATTTGCGGCCACCTGCACATCCGCGGCCATGCCTGCGGCCTGATCGGCAACAACGGCCCCATCACGCCACAGGGCGCGGCCAAGGCCGCGCAATTCATCCAGTTGTGTGATCAGAGCCGCACGCCGCTGCTGTTCTTGCACAACACCACCGGGTTCATGGTCGGCACCGAGTCAGAGCGACAAGGGGTGATCAAGCATGGCGCCAAGATGATCCAGGCCGTGGCCAATGCCCGGGTGCCCAAGCTGACCGTCGTGGTGGGCGGCTCCTATGGTGCCGGCAACTACGCCATGTGCGGCCGCGGGCTTGACCCGCGCTTCATCTTCGCCTGGCCCAACAGCCACACCGCCGTGATGGGCGGCGCCCAGGCCGGCAAGGTCCTGCGGATGGTCACCGAGGCCACGCAACTCAAGAACGGCCTGAGCCCCGACCCGAAGATGCTGGACCTGCTCGAGCAAACCACCGCGCAGCAACTCGACAGCCAATCCACCGCCCTCTACGGCAGCGCCAGCCTGTGGGACGACGGGCTCATCGACCCGCGCGACACTCGCACTTTGCTGGGCGTGCTGCTGGACATCTGTCACGAGGCCGAGCAGCGCCCCTTGCAAGCCAACAGCTTCGGCGTGGCCCGCTTCTGAGCGCAACCTCCAGGAGAACAATAAAAATGATCTTCACCCAGGAACACGAAGCACTGCGGCGCACCGTCCGCCAGTTTGTCGACCACGACATCAATCCCTACGTCGACGAATGGGAACGGGCCGGGCGTTTCCCCATCCACGAGATTTTCCGCAAGGCCGGCGAGCTGGGCCTGCTGGGTATTTCCAAGCCGCAGGCCTTCGGCGGCATGGGCCTGGACTACAGCTATTCGATCGTCGCGGCCGAGGAATTCGGCACTATTCATTGCGGCGGCGTGCCGATGTCCATCGGCGTGCAAACCGACATGTGCACCCCGGCCCTGGCCCGTTTCGGCTCCGACGAGTTGCGTGAAGCGTTCCTGCGCCCGGCCATTCGCGGCGAACAAGTGGGCTGCATCGGCGTCTCGGAAGTCGGTGCCGGCTCCGATGTCGCCGGCCTCAAGACCACGGCGCGCAAGGACGGCGACGACTACGTCATCAATGGCAGCAAGATGTGGATCACCAATGCGCCGAGCGCTGACTTCATCTGCCTGTTGGCGAATACCTCGGACGACAAGCCCCACGTCAACAAATCGCTGATCATGGTGCCGATGCGCAGCGCCGGCATCAGCCTCGGCCAGCACCTGGACAAACTCGGCATGCGCAGCTCGGAAACCGCCCAGGTGTTTTTCGACGACGTGCGGGTGCCACAACGCAATCGCATCGGCCAGGAAGGTGCCGGGTTCATGATGCAGATGCTGCAATTCCAGGAAGAACGCCTATTCGGCGCAGCCAACATGCTCAAGGGCCTGGAGCATTGCATCGACAGCACCATCGAGTACTGCAAGGAGCGCAAGACCTTCGGCACGGCCCTGATCGACAACCAGGTGATCCACTTCCGCCTGGCGGAACTGGCCAGCGAAATCGAATGCCTGCGGGCGCTGGTCTACCAGGCCACCGAGCAGTACATCCATGGCCAGGATGTCACGCGACTGGCCTCGATGGCCAAGCTCAAGGCCGGACGCCTGGCCCGGGAAACCACCGACAGTTGCCTGCAATACTGGGGCGGCATGGGCTTCATGTGGGACAACCCGGTCGCCCGCGCCTATCGCGACGTACGGCTGGTGTCCATCGGTGCCGGCGCGGACGAAATCATGCTGGGCATCATCTGCAAGCTCATGGGCATTTTGCCGGGGAAGAACAAGTGAGCGGTTTGCCTGACAGGCTGCTATCGCGAGCAAGCTCGCTCCCACATTTTCACCACTCACTGTGGGAGCGAGCTCGCTCGCGATGAGGCCCGAACAAACACCACACCCCAGGAATGCCCCCATGCCCGCCTTCAGCAAAATCCTCATCGCCAACCGCGGCGAAATCGCCTGTCGCATCCAGCGCACCGCCCAGGCCCTGGGTTATCGCACGGTCGCGGTGTTCAGCGAGGCCGACGCCGATGCGCTGCATGTGCGCATGGCCGATGAAGCCGTACTGATCGGCCCGGCCCCGGTGCAGCAGTCCTACCTCGACCCCTTGGCCATTCTCGAGGCGGCCCGGCGCAGCGGCGCCGATGCGATCCACCCTGGCTACGGCTTCCTTTCGGAAAATGCAGGGTTCGCCCACGCCTGCGCGCAGGCCGGCCTGGTTTTCATCGGCCCCAGCCCCGAGGCCATCGAGCTGATGGGCAGCAAGCGTCGCGCAAAAATCGCCATGATCCAAGCCGGTGTTCCCTGCATTGCCGGTTACCAGGGCGCCGCCCAGGACGACGACACGCTGCAACGCGAAGCCGGGCACATCGGCTACCCGCTGATGATCAAGGCCAGTGCCGGTGGCGGCGGCCGCGGCATGCGCCTGGTCCAGCGCGCCGAGGGGCTGCTGGAGCAGTTGCGCAGCGCACGCTCGGAAGCCCTGCACGGCTTCGGCAGCGACGAGTTGATCCTCGAACAAGCCTTGATCGATCCGCGGCATGTGGAAGTGCAGATCTTCGGCGACCACCACGGCCAGTTGATCCACCTGGGCGAACGGGATTGCTCGATCCAGCGGCGTCACCAGAAAATCATCGAGGAAGCGCCCTGCCCGGTCATGACCGCCGACCTGCGCCGGGCCATGGGCGAGGCGGCACTCAAGGCGGGACGCGCAGTGAATTACGTCGGTGCCGGGACCGTGGAATTCCTGCTCGCGGCGGACGGTCGGTTTTACTTCCTGGAGATGAACACGCGCCTGCAGGTCGAACACCCGGTCACCGAGTTGATCACCGGCCTGGACCTGGTGGCCTGGCAATTGGACGTCGCCGCCGGCAGGCCGCTGCCCCTGCGCCAGGAGCAGGTGACGCTCAGCGGCCATGCCCTGCAAGTGCGGTTGTACGCCGAGGATCCAGCGGCGGATTTCCTGCCCCAGACCGGGCGCTTGGTTGGCTGGGAGCCCCCCATCCGCGACGGTGTGCGAGTCGACCATGGCCTGCTGCAGGGCCAGGCCATCACGCCGTTCTACGATTCGATGCTGGGCAAACTCATCGTCCACGGCGCCACCCGTGACGAAGCACGCCGCAAACTGTTGCGAGCGGTGGAGGAATGCGTGCTGCTTGGGGTCCAGAGCAACCAGCGCTTGCTCGCCAGCTTGCTGGCGCATCCAAGGTTCATCGACGGTGACTTCAACACCGGCTTCATCGGCCAGCATTTTGCCAATCATGCGGCGCTTCTGCCCCTTGAGCCCTCGGCCGAACAACTGGCCATCGCCACCGCGGCGTTTTATCAGGCATCGCAGGCACGGCATGCACCCGGCCTGGGCGGATGGCGCAGCAGCATCGGCACGGCGCTGACTTATCGGATCGGCGTCGGGGAACGTGACTGGGTGCTGAGCCTTGAAACCGAAACCGACGGGACACTGAACATCCGCAGTGACGGGCGCCTGGTCGAACTGAGGCTGCTCGACGTTGATGCGCAGGGCGCAACGCTGGTCATCGACGGGATTCGCCAGCGCCACGCCTGGCGCCTCGAAGGCCACGATCTCTGGCTGTCCACCCGCCCCGGCGGCCTGCACTTGCAAGACCGGACCCTGGCCCCTGTCGCCAGCAAGGCCAGTGCCGGTGCCAGTACGCTCCTGGCGCCCATGGACGGTGCCATTGTCGAGGTACTGGTCAGCGAAGGCAGTCCGGTGCGCCAAGGCCAACTGCTGATGGTGCTGGAAGCGATGAAAATGGAACACCCACTCAAGGCAGGCATCGACGGGGTGGTCAGGCAATTGCAGGTCACGCCGGGTGATCAGGTGAGAAAACGCCAGGTTTTGTTGCGCGTTGAAACAGCCCACTAGTCGGATGCCTGGGGTTTGACTACGCTCAAACCCATCAGCACGCCGATACCGGGAACACTGCAATGCCTCACTGGCTGGTGATTGATCTGGAGGCCACCACCGATGAAGGTGGCTGGCCGGTAACCGAAATGGAAATTATCGAGATCGGCGCCACGCTGGTGAGTCGTGACGGCCGCGAAGTGGATCATTTCCAGCGCTTCGTGCGGCCCCTGAGACGACCGCTGCTCACGCCTTTCTGTCGCGAACTGACCCACATCACCCAGGCCAGTATCGACGGCGCCGCGCCCTTGACCGAGGTCTGGCCGGCGTTCGAGCGCTGGCTGGCGCCGTATCATCCGAAGCTGGAAAGCTGGGTCAGTTGGGGCGACTACGACCGCAAGCAACTGCTTCAGGAATGGCAGCGCCAGCAGTTACACAGCGTCCTCGCCCAGGTGCCGCACATGAACCTCAAGCAACGCTTCGCCAAGGCCCGTCGGCTGGAACGACCGCTGGGGCTCAATGGCGCGCTGCAACTGGCCGGCCTGCAATTTTGCGGGCAGCAGCACCGCGCCCTGGAAGATGCCCGCAATACCGCGCGGTTGTTGCCTCTGGTGCTTCCGGGTTGAGCGGCATCTACCTCCCGGCGCGGCAGATGACGAATGTTGCAGCCTTGTGCATACTGGCCGGCCTTTTTCAGCCCCTTTTTCGAGGAATCGCCCATGTTTAAAGTCAACGAGTACTTCGACGGCACCGTCAAGTCGATCGCTTTTGGCACTGCCGAAGGCCCCGCGACCATCGGCGTCATGGCACCGGGCGAATATGAGTTCGGCACGGCCCAACGGGAAATCATGCACGTCGTCTCCGGCGCCCTGACCGTGAAGCTGCCCGACAGCACCGATTGGGAAACCTTCGCGGCTGGCAGCCAGTTCAATGTACCGGCCAACAGCAAGTTCCAGCTCAAAGTGGCCGTCGACACCGCTTACCTGTGTGAATACCGCGGCTGATTCTGTGGCATAGATACGCCGCTCATCTGTGGCGAGGATAAATCCCCTCGCCACAGATTTTTGTTCACGGTTCTGTTTATTCGAGCACTTCAACCGGCATGCCGACTTCAAGCCGACCGTTGCTGTCGTTGACCAGGTTCTGGCCGAACATCGCACCGTCCGGCGTCGAACGGTATTGCTGCAACGTGGCGAAGGGTTCGCGACCAGGATCGCGTTCGCCGGTGTGCGGATCGACCGTGGTCATGATGCAACGCGAGCAGGGCTTGACCAGCCGGAACTCCACCTCGCCGATACGAATACGCTTCCAACCGTCCTCGGCAAACGCCTCGCTGCCCTCCACCACCAGGTTGGGACGAAAGCGCAACATCTCCAGCGAGCGGCCGACACGGCTCGACAGGTCCTGCAATGAGGCCTGGCCAATCAGCAGCAGGGGGAAACCATCGGCAAAGGCGACCTTGTCGTCATCCTTGCCATAACCGGCGGCGGTGGTGCGCGCCAGTTCCACCGGCACGTGCACCAGCCGCGTGGGGTTGCCGATGAATTCGCTGACCCAGGCCGCAGCCTCATCACCGGCATCCGGCACACGCAAGGTGTCACGCCAGATGATCACGCCGCGCCGTCGTTCTTGCTGGGTGGGTGGCAGCGGCACGTCGATGGCGCCATGGCCCGGCGCGCTGAGCGTCAGGCCACCCGCCTCGTTCCACAAGGCAGAAAGCTGGCTCATCTTCGCCACGGCGCGCTGGGTCAGGAACCGCCCCGTGCCCTCATCCACCAGCATCCAGCGCCGATCACCGTCCAGCCCTAGCTTGTCCAGGCCGATTTGCTGCAGGGGCTGACCCTTGCCGGACTTCAACGGATACCGATACAGCGCGCTCAGCCGCAACATGGTCAACTTCCCTGGTGGCAAAAAAATGCCACCTTATACGAGCCGGCCATTGAAGCAAACCACCATCGGTTTCAGTCGAGCATCAGCCGCTGGCGCACCACGTCGACCAGCTTGTCCGGCTGGAATTTGGAGAGGAAGTTGTCGCAACCGACCTTCTTGACCATCGAATCGTTGAAGCTGCCGGACAGCGAGGTGTGCAGTACGACATAGAGCCCACGCAAACGCGGGTCGTTACGGATTTCGGTGGTCAAGCGGTAGCCGTCCATTTCCGGCATTTCCGCGTCGGTGAAGATCATCAGCAATTTGTCGGTCATGACCTCGCCGGTATCGGCCCAGGCCTTGAGCATGTTCAGGGCCTTCAGGCCGTCGCTGGCGATGTGCATTTTCACGCCCAGTTGGCCCAGGGTGTCACGCAATTGCGAGAGCGCGACGTTGGAGTCGTCCACCAGCAGCACTTCGCGGCCACGGGCACGCTCCAGCACCGGGTCTTCGAGTTTGTCCCGGGAGACCTTGGCGTTGTACGGCACGATTTCGGCCAGGACTTTTTCCACGTCGATGATTTCCACCAACTGATCGTCCACCTTGCTGATGGCGGTCAGGTAGTGCTCGCGGCCGGCGCTGGTCGGCGGCGGCAGGATGGCTTCCCAGTTCATGTTGACGATGCGGTCGACACCGCCCACCAGGAACGCCTGAACCGAACGGTTGTATTCGGTCACGATAATGGTGCTGTTGGCGCCCGGCACCAGTGGACGCATGCCAATGGCCTGGGACAGGTCGATCACCGGCAGCGTCTGGCCTCGCAGATTGACCACGCCGCACACGAACGGGTGGCGTTGCGGCATCAGGGTCAACTTCGGCAGTTGCAGGACTTCCTGGACCTTGAACACGTTAATGGCAAACAACTGCCGACCCGCCAGGCGAAACATGAGAATTTCCAGGCGATTCTCACCCACCAGTTGGGTTCGTTGATCTACTGTGTCGAGAATGCCGGCCATCGATGACTCCTGGGCTTGTTCGGATGAATCCAATAAAACCGATATCGGCCGCACGAACCGATTCTTGACCCCGGATTAAAATACACGCGGGGAATTGATATCACATTAACATCATGCTTTACTGGCTTCACGATTTCATCTGCCATTTAATCCCGCTGCGCGACTCCGGTTTGCGCACTAAGTTCCCCTGTCTAAGGGATTCCCCTAGGCACAATCAGGTCCAACCTGATATTCCCGTTATCCAATAGCCATTAATGTGACGCCATTCTCATTGCTGAACGGAGTCAGGCTTTTGTGCGCGACCACAGGACATCGGACCTGCAGCCTTTCGGCCGATCCCACCCGTGTAATCGTTTACGAATTCACCTTCGCTGAACGGCACGGGCGTGTATTCGCGCGTCCGTCCACGGTCGACCTTGAGATCCAGCCGTTCGCCATACGCGGTTTCCTTTCGCCTGACATGATGTTGTGGAGATAAGCATGCCGAACGATCGTAGGAACTGGAGTCAACGTCTTCCCGAACTTCTGATCGAGGCCGAGACACTGCTGGCCAAGTCGGAGGAATGCCTGAGCCATCTGCAATTGATCAACAATGACAAGGACGCCATCGATTGCATGCTCAGCACCTTGCTGAAACTGGCAAACAAGACCAATGCCCTGGCGCTGGAAGCCGTTTCGGAGTTTTCCCTGCATATCCATGGCTTGCTCAGCCATGCGCAAAACCACATGGAATTGCATGACCAGGCCCTGGATGCCTTGAAGGATTGCTTCACCCTGATGGCTTGGCAATTGGAACTGGTCGATCACACCACCGGCCAGTTGAGCCTGGACAACAGCGAACAAACGTCCTTGATCGAGGCATTCGCTTTCCAGGTCGGCCAGAGTCCCGACCAGGCATTGGCCGCGTCACGTCCGCTGGCGTTGGTGTCTTATCCCCAGAAACAAGCCTGACACGATGGCAATGCGCCTGCTCCCCAGTGCTTTCACGGCACCATGCCGAGCGCGACCAACGATAGGCGAAGTGGTACTATCTCCCGCGTCAGCCACTTCCAGGCAGCGCCGTAATAGCCGCCAACCGAAGCAGCCTTCGACCTGAAACGTTTACCCGACCCGGCCTGTCAGATGAGCTGACCGGCCTGCCCGCAGCGAACATTCATTGGCTCCATCCGCTATGCACGCCAGCCTCAAG
This sequence comes from Pseudomonas sp. NFACC37-1, assembly GCF_900101575.1. Lineage (NCBI taxonomy): Bacteria > Pseudomonadati > Pseudomonadota > Gammaproteobacteria > Pseudomonadales > Pseudomonadaceae > Pseudomonas > Pseudomonas sp. NFACC37-1. The sequence goes on from NZ_FMUZ01000005.1 coordinate 259,358, forward strand.
TCATTCATCACCTGGCCTCCCTCCCGAGAAAACGCCCGTCGCTTCACATTATTATTGTGCGTGTGCTCGACCCTCGGCTGCCTGCTGACCTACCTGTACGCCCACACGGTGCCGCTGGGCCTGCTGGCCCTGAATGTCGCGGCCTTGAGCTGTGTCTGGATCCACCATCGATTGTCGCGCAAGTCCATCAAGTTCCAGCCCCAGGAGCTGGCCGACCGGTTGCTCGAGGTCCAGGAGAATGAGCGCCATCGGCTCAGCCGCGAATTGCATGACGACATTGGCCAATTGCTGACCGCGGCGAAACTGCAAGGCGAATGGCTCAAGCGTCGGATGCCGGAAGAATTGCAAGGTCAGTGCGCGCTCCTGTGCGAAACCCTGGACGAAACCCTCAACAAGGTCCGCGACGTATCGGCGATCCTCAACCCCAGGGAGCTGACCAGCCTCGGGCTTGAGGCCAGCCTGCGGGCGCACCTGCTCAAGACGCTGGCCAACGCCCCGGTGAAGTGGAGCCTCGATTGCCAGCAGCGCATGACGGGTATCCCGGAGGAGATGTCGGTCGCGGTGTTCCGGATCACCCAGGAAGCAGTCACCAATATCTTGCGCCATGCCCGGGCGACGAATCTGCTGGTACGCCTGCAACGCCTGCCCGACGGCCTGACCCTGCTGATCAGCGACGACGGCCTGGGATTTGTCCCGGCCAGCCACCCCGCTCGCGAAGGCCAACGGGGCATGGCCGGCATGTCGGAGCGGGTCGAACAATTGGGCGGCACCCTCAAGGTCGTGAGCGAGGCCGGCAAAGGCACGCACATCGAAGCACGCTTTCCCTGGGCACCGCGTGCCCTGGAACGAGCCAGTAAGAATAAGGTTTTCCTTTGATTTGTAATTTGCTCCTGGTAGACGACCATTCCCTGATCAGGGCCGGCGTACGAGCTCTGGTCATGGATATCCCGGACTATGCCGTGATCGGCGAAGCCAATGACGGCACACAATTGGTGGAGCTGGTAGAACGACTGAACCCCGACATCGTGCTACTGGACATTTCCATGAAGGACACCAGCGGCCTGGATGCCTTGCAACAACTCAAGCGGGTGCGCCCCCACAGCAAGGTGCTGATCCTGTCGATGCATACGGATCCTGCGTTGATCATGCAGGCGCTGGAATCAGGCGCCCATGGCTACCTGCTCAAGGACACCACCGCCACCGAGCTGAGACACGCCCTGGAAGCGCTGCGCAATGACGAACGCTACCTGAGCCCGGCCATCGCCCACACGGTGATCAACCAGGCGCTGACCCGTGTCCAGAAACATCAGCCGGACCCTGCCCAGGCCCATAACCTGACGGCACGCCAGCTGGAAATTCTGCGACTGATCGTGCGCGGCAAATCCACTCGGGAAATTGCCAATGGGCTGAACCTGAGCGTCAAGACCGTGGAAACCCACCGGGCGCAAGTCATGAAGCGCTTGCAGATCCATGACGTGGCCGGTCTTGTGCTGTTCGCGGTGCGTGAGCAAATCATCAGCCTGGATGACTGAGCGCCGTCGCACCGCCCAACAGCGACGAATCGGACGGCAGGTGCAGCCGCAGCGTCTTCGGACGGACAGTGAAGCGCAGGGTGTCGACCTGCAACGGTTCGCCATCGAGATTGATGTCCAGGCCTTGCGCGACCTTGATTTCCACCCATGGCAAGCGCGCACGGACAAACATGTTGTCGATGCCCAGGCCGCCTGCGAGCAAATCCTTCAACGTACTGACCACTTCCTGGGGCGCCGGCAGGATGCTGATGTCCAGCAACCCATCATCAGCCAACGCTTGCGGGCACAGCACATGGCCTCCCCCCGCCTGCCGGCCATTACCGATGCCCAGCGCGAGCAAATCGCCCTGCCAGTAAAAATCGGGACCCTGCAACTCACCATAGGCGGTACTCAGTTCACTGAATCGAGACAGGCCCGTGAACAGGTAGGCGGCGCCGCCCAAGACCTTCTTGAGATCCTCGGAGGTGTTCGCCGTCACCTGGCTGCCAAAACCGCCGGTGGCCATGTTCAGGAAAATCCGCCCACCGACTTCCCCCACATCAACGGCCTGGGGCGCAACGTCCAATAGATCCAGGGCCTGCGCGGGTTCCAACGGAACACCCGCCGCCCGGGCGAAATCATTGGCCGTGCCCAGCGGCAGCAATACCAGGCTGGCATCGCTGGACTTGTGGACGATCGCCTCGGCGATATCACGCAAGGTTCCATCACCGCCGCCAGCGATCAGTCGCGTATAACCGGCATCCAGGGCTTCATCGACGCATCGCTGGGCATCACCGGCTTCCCAGGTCAACCGTACCGCCAGCTCCCAGCCCTGTTCGCGCTTGAGCATCACTGCCGAGCGAACCTCTTCGTTGAGCGCTTGCTTGCCATGCAGAATCAACAGCGCCTTGCCTTTGCTCATCGTGGTCTCCGTCATTGGAAGGTTCAGGCATGGGACCGCTCATTGGCGCGAAAAAGCCCGGCGCGTCTCAATTTATTCAACGAACAGGACGACTGGTCCGATCGACACGCACTGATTCGAAGAGTTTTCTTACAAGATCTGGCGAATCAGCTCAATTGACCCTCTAGCGGTATTGAGACACCTTGGCTTCATGTTTTGCTGGATCGCTTAAACCCTCATCACACAAGGAAGCATTCTCCCATGGATGGATACGTCACGGCCCGCAGGGGCCGGATCAGTCGCTCGAACAGTTATGGCCAAGGGGATGGACCGTCCCATGCATAACCGTGAATACAAGCTGTCGCCCCGGCAGCTCGCGTCCTTTGGAAGCGGGCGCGCCGATACTCGAAACGAATGCAAAAGTTGCAGTAATCCCGTTGGAGGAATTGATTTGGAACCGCGCGTCGTTGAACTGGAAACCCACCTCAAATACATCCGCAAAGACATGGATGAAATACGCACCGACGTCAAGGTGATCCGCCACAGGCTGGCCTATTCGGCTGGCGCCGCGGCGGTGGTACTCGGTCTGCTGGGCTGGATTGCCAACAATCGATTCGATCAGTTGGTGATGCTGCTCACGCGATAAAGGTGAGGCGCACAAAAGGCCCGAGCGTCCAACTCGGGCCGGAGAACACCTGCCATGTGCTAGCCCAGGATTTCGCTCAAGGGAATGAAGCCCACTTCGTTGCCCTCCACCAGCGTCTGCCCTTCGAGCACCTCGACCAACCCGTCGGCCCAGGCCGCGCTGCGCAGGACACCCGAGCTCTGGTTTCGGTAGATGATCGCTCGACCATTCTCCATACGGCCTCGCAGGTATTCTCGGCGACTGCCCGCCTTTGGCCAGGCGAAACCGGCCGGCACCTTGAACTTGAGCGGCGCCACCGACTGAACGCCTTGGCGTCTCAATAGGTAAGGCCTTGCCAGCAAGGCGAACGTCACGAGGGTCGAAGCGGGGTTTCCAGGCAGGCCTATGACCGGCACGCCACGGTAATGCCCGCACGTCAACGGCTTACCCGGTTTGATGGCGAGTTTCCACAGCGCCAGCTCGCCATCCTCGCGCAAGGCGATACCCAGGAAGTCCGCCTCCCCCACCGATACCCCGCCGGTGGACAGGATCAGATCGACATCCGACAACTGTGCCAGGCGCTCACGGGTGGCCGACAAATCGTCGGGCAGGATACCCGCGTCAACCACCTCGCAGCCCATGCGTTGCAGCCAGCCACACAGCAGCACGCGGTTGCTGTTATAGATCTGGCCAGGACCCAACACCTGACCGGGCTCGACCAGTTCATCGCCCGTGGACAGGACGGCGACGCGGGCCTTGCGCACCACGTCCAGCGACGCACAGCCCAAGGATGCCGCCAAGCCCAGCTCGATCGGCCCCAGGCGAGTCCCGGCAGAAAGGACTTGCTCGCCAACAGTGGTCTCCTGTCCCTGGGGACGAATGTTCTGCCCACTGACCATCGGCTCGGTAAACCGCACCCGCTGGTCGCTTTCAACCACGGCGTTTTCCTGCATCTCGACGCAATCGGCGCCGGCAGGGACTGGCGCCCCCGTGAAGATCCGCGCGCAGGTACCAACGGCCAACGGCTCCGGAGCCTGGCCGGCGAAAATCCGCTGGCTGACCACCAACGGCTCGCCGTTCCAGTCCGCCAACCGCAGGGCATAGCCATCCATGGCACTGTTGGGCCATGGCGGCAAATCAAGGGTCGAGACCAGATCCTCGGCGAGCACTCGCCCTGACGCCGCGGCCAAAGGCAAATGTTCGCGCTGAACGATCGGCGTGGCCGCCGCCATCTCGAGCAGCCGCTCCAACGCCACTTCGACGGCCATCAAGGCGCCGGCCTTGCCCGGTTTACCCACGGGATTCACAAGGCGCGGCCTGTTTCAAATGGGCAACGAAGTTGCACGGACGATGCCGCACATCCAATTGTTCGGCCAGGATCCCATCCCATCCGGTACGTACCGCGTTGGTCGACCCCGGCAGGCAACATACCAGCGTGCCATTGGCCAGGCCCGCCAGCGCGCGGGACTGCACAGTGGAAGTGCCAATGTCGGCCACTGATATTTGCCGGAACAACTCGCCAAACCCGTCGACCTGCTTGTCCAGCAGACACGTGACGGCTTCCGGCGTGCTGTCACGCCCCGTGAAGCCGGTGCCGCCGGTGATCAGCACCACTTGCACCACGTCTTCGGCAATCCAGGTCGCGACTTGCGCCCGGATCTTGTACAAATCATCTTTGAGCAGGACCCGCGCCGCCAGGTTGTGGCCGGCCGCCTTGAGCCGATCGACGAAGACCTGCCCGGACGTATCGGTTTCCAGGGTACGGGTGTCACTGACTGTCAGCACCGCGATATTGAGCGGCACGAAAGGTACATCAGCCTTGGCTTTCATAGGCTCGTCCAGTTGTGGAGGAAACAGCCCGGTGTTATATCACAGCGCTTCATTTTTTCGCCCGTGCGGAGACACGCCATGACCTCGATTACGCCGCTGCCACCCTGCTCCATTCTGCTCTTGGCGGGTGGTCGCGGGCAACGCATGGGCGGTCAGGACAAAGGCCTGGTGCAGTGGCAAGGCGAACCGCTGATTGCCCATATCCATCGCCAGACCCGCGCCCTGAGCGATGACCTGATCATTTCCTGCAACCGTAATGCACAACGTTACGCACCGTATGCCGATCAGTTGGTGCATGACGAGGAAGGTGACTTTCCCGGGCCACTGGCGGGCATCCGGGCAGGTCTCAAGGCTGCGAGGCACCCGTATTTGCTGGTGCTGCCGTGCGACGTGCCGCAGGTCGACGCCAGCCTGCTCGACAACATGCGCAGGACGGCCAGCCAGCACCCCGATCAGCCATTGATGGTGCGGCACGGCGAGCATTGGGAACCGCTGCTGTGTGTCATCCCGCTGGCCCTGGCAGCGAGCTTCGAAAAAGCCTGGAGCGAAGGCGAACGAAGCCCCGGTCGGGTTATGCGCGCGTTGCACGCCGTTGCCTTGCAATGCCCTGCCGACGATCCGCGGCTGGCCAATCTGAACACCCCGGAGTTACTGGTCCGACATAAAGGCGTGTCAGATTGACACTAGCCAGGAACTTGCGCGCAATGTATACGTCTGAAGGTCAGTAACTTGAAGAATCCATTTCGGAGAAACACCATGACACAACGGACCCTCGCCACGTTCATGCTCGCTCTGGGCCTCGCCACCCTTGCCGGGTGCGCTTCGCCAACAGTGATCACCTTGAATGACGGTCGCGAAATCCAGGCCGTCGATACCCCTCATTACGATGAAGAAAGCGGCTTCTACGAATTCGAGCAGCTGGATGGCAAGCAGACTCGCGTGAACAAGGATCAGGTTCGTACCGTTAAAGACCTGTAATCTTCAGCGCTACCGCCAGATACGAAAAGCCCGCAACATTTGCGGGCTTTTTATGCCTGGTCGAAAACCATGGGCACTACCACTGCAATGTAATCTCACTCTGGAATACACGCTCCTGGCCGGTGACCGGATCGATGAAACGCAGCCCTTGTGCCAGTAGCTTGAGCGGGTTGGCGTAGTCATCCTCGGCGTCCCGAAGCACGTCAGGGTAAAACGGATCGTTGCAGATACCCGCTCCCAGGGCATTCATATGCACCCGCAACTGGTGTTTCTTGCCCGTGACCGGAGACAACCCGTAGCGCCACAGGTCACCGTGTCTTTCCAGCACTTCGATGGCCGTTTCGGTATTGGGCTCGCCCGGCCCTTCCTGCATCCGAAAGAACGGCTCACCGTCGATCATCCGGCTTCTATGCACCCGGGGAAAGGTCAACCCAGGCAACGCGCGGGCAATGGCCTGGTAGCGTTTCTCGATCTGCCGCGTCGGGAACAACGACTGATAGGCCGAACGGGTGTGCGGGTTGGCTGAAAACAACACCAGCCCGGCCGTGTGCCGGTCAATGCGGTGCAAGGGCACCAGATGCGGGTTGTCCAGCCGCCGGATCAGCCGTCGTAACAAGGTTTGCTCAACGTATTCGCCCGCCGGAGTGACAGGCAGAAAATGCGGTTTGTCTGCCACCACCAGATGCTCGTCGGCATACAGGATCGACTCCACCACCGGGATCGGCTTCTCGTCGGGTACTTCACGGAAGTAGTGGATGCGCAGGCCTTCGCGGTAGGGCAAGTCGACATGGATGGCCTTGCCCTCCCCGTCCAATACCCGGCCCCGGGCGATCCGGTCCAGCCACTGCTCGCGACTGATGGCACTGAAATGCTCGCACAGGCACTCCAGCACCGTCGGCCAGGAACCGGGCGGCAGATACAGCGTACTGGCCTGATGATGAGCGGCGGAAAACGATGAACCGGGCATTGAAAACTCTCAGGCGTTTTTGCAGGGCGGCATTATCCGACAGTCGCACCGCGCAGCCCAGCGATGATTGCTTTACGCCGTGACTGACGTCGATTTGGCCGCCGCTTCGGTGAACTCCTTCAACCAGCGCAGCACTTCCACCGCCTCCCAGCGACCGGGATCGTACAGCGCGTACAGCAAACCCTGGTAACCCACCACATCCAACTGTTTGTGATAGCCGGCACGCTGGAACAACGCTTCGATCTCGGCGAAACAGGTGTTGAAATGCAGTTTATTGAAGGGCGTCTTGCCTTCGGTCACCAAGCCATCCAGGCGTAGCTCCAGGACCGCCTCACGCACAACGTCCGCGGACATCCTGTTTACGCTGCTTTTCAGTTGTTCGACATTGACCAAGGGTATGCACTCCAGATAACTGTATGAACATACAGTAACCGAAGAACGCGATTTTCGCCAATGGCCTCGTATGAAGGCACGCCGGGAAATGGGTCAACGCAGAAAGGCGGCAACCCGGTCGGAGTCATCGAAAGGCCAGTCCAGCTCCGCACCAGTATCGATTCTGCGCAGGACCGGGATACGTAGCTCATAGGCTTCGAAAAAAGTCTCGTCCTCGGCGATATCCACCAGTTCCACCAACAATCCATGTTCGACGAAAGGCATCAGCACCCCTTCGGCAACTTCACAAAGATGACACCCCAGGGTGCCGAACAACTGGCATTCAGGAAGCATGGCGGGTAGACCCAAAAAAGATAGACGATCATTCTAGGCCCGCCTCGGAAAACCGTCGAGTCGCTGGCTCGCTTCCGGGTGTTTCGGTAAAACGCTGATGCAAATCACTGAACATGAATGCTTTTCCAGCGACGCTGGTCGCATTTTCCCCTCTACGCTTTGCCTTGTAGCCTTGAAACGGAGTTCCCCTTGTTTGCCAACCTGCTGATCATCCTTGCCTCGTCCCTGGTGGTCATCGCCCTCTTCAGGCGGCTGCGCCTGCCGCCCGTGCTGGGTTATCTCTGTGTCGGGCTGGCGGTCGGGCCTACCGCGCTGGACTGGGTCAACGACAGCGAGGAACTGCCGGATCTGGCCGAGCTCGGGGTGGTGTTCCTGTTGTTCTCGTTGGGGCTGGAGTTTTCCCTGTCGAAAATGCTCGAACTGCGTCGGGTCGTGTTCGGCCTCGGCAGCCTGCAGGTGCTGTGTTCGGGGGCGCTGCTGGCGGGATTGCTGGCCGTGTGCGGCGCGCCGGTGATCGCCGCGCTGCTGCTCGGCGCGGGGCTGGCCTTGTCCTCCACCGCCATTGTCAGCAAGGAGTTGACCAGCCTGGGCGAGATCTTCAGCAGCCACGGCCAGAACGCCATTGGCGTCCTGTTGTTCCAGGACGTCGTCGCGGTGCTGCTGTTGACCCTGGTGCCGGTCTTCGCCGGCAGCAGCGAGCACCCGTGGTACTGGGCGCTACCGCTGACCCTGGGCAAGACTCTGGTGTTGTTTGGTGGCCTGCTGCTGACCAGCCGGCTGCTGTTGCCCCGGCTGTTTCATGAGGTGGCGGCGTCCCGGTCCGCAGAACTGTTCGTGCTGCTGGCCCTGGTGATCGTGCTGCTGACGGCATGGCTGACCCACTTGCTCGGCTTGTCGCCGGCCCTGGGGGCTTTCCTGGCGGGTATGTTGCTGGGGGAAAGCCACTACCGGCATCAGATCGAAGCCGACATACGTCCGTTCCGCGACATCCTGCTGGGGCTGTTTTTCGTTAGCATCGGCATGCTGATCGATCTGCAACTATTCCTCGATGATGGCCTTTTGATTCTGGGATTGACCCTCGGCCTGATGCTCCTCAAGGGCTGCGTGGTCGCCGCCCTGGTGAAATGGCGCGGCAGTGATGGGGAAACCGCCTGGCGCAGTGGCCTGGCCCTGGCCCAGGGCGGCGAATTCTGTTTTGCCTTGATGGCGCTGATGCAACAGAACAGTCTCATGCCCGCCGACATCAGCGGCCTGCTGCTGGCCGCGACATTCTGCTCGATGCTGCTGACGCCGCTGTTGCTGCGTGCGGCGCCGCGCATCGCCGCGCGCCTGCATCGCAAACCCAACGAAGAGGCGCAACTGGACCAGATCAGCGCACTCAATGCCGGCTTGTCGGATCACGTGGTGATTTGCGGCTACGGGCGCGTCGGCCAGTCCATCGGGCGCTTCCTGCGCCGCGAAGGCCAGGCGTTCGTCGCCCTGGATGACGACCCGGTGATCATCCAGGAAGCCACCGTCGGGGAAAACTGCGTGCATTACGGCGATTCGCGACGGGGTGACCTGCTCGCCGCCGTTGGCTTGAGCCGCGCCAGGCTATTGGTGATCGCGGTGGATAAGACCGACATCGCCATCACCGTGCTCAAGGCGGCCCGGCGGGTCAACCAACAGGTGCCGATCCTGGTGCGCACCCGCGACGACAGCCAATTGGCCGAGTTGCAGGCAGCCGGGGCCAGCGAAGTGGTCCCGGAACTGTTGGAATCGAGCCTGATGCTGGCGTCCCACGCCCTGATCATGCTTGGCCTGCCGGAACAACAAGTCCGGCATCATGTGGATCAGGTCCGTCATGACCGTTATCGCCTGCTCCACGGTTTTTACCCTGGCAACCAGGACAAGGAGCCCTAGTGTCCTGTGCAACGATCAGTCCTGGCTGACCGCGCCGATCTTGTGAATCGACAGGTCTGCGCCGTAATACTCTTCTTCCTGGGTCAAGCGCAGCCCCAGCACGGCCTTGATTGCGCCATAGACCGCGAACCCACCGGCCAGGGCGACGACGACACCCAGCGCCGTGCCGATCAACTGGCTGATCAGGCTGACCCCACCCAGGCCGCCCAAGGCAACCTGGCCAAAGACGCCACAGGCAATGCCACCCCAGACTCCGCACAACCCGTGCAGCGGCCAGACGCCGAGCACGTCGTCGATCTTCCACTTGCCTTGGGCCGCCGTGAAGCACCAGACAAACAAGGCACCGGCAATGGCACCGGTGGCCAACGCACCCACCGGGTGCATCAGGTCGGAACCGGCACAGACCGCCACCAACCCGGCCAGCGGGCCGTTGTGCAGGAAGCCTGGGTCATTGCGCCCGACAATCAATGCCGCCACGGTACCGCCCACCATGGCCATCAACGAATTGACCGCCACCAGCCCGCTCACCCCAGGCAGGGTCTGGGCACTCATCACGTTGAAACCGAACCAGCCGACAATCAGGATCCACGAGCCCAATGCCAGGAATGGAATGCTCGAAGGCGCGAACGCCACCAGGCGACCGTCCCGGTAGCGGCCATTACGCGGGCCGAGCAAAAGCACCGCGGCCAACGCCAGCCAGCCGCCCATGGCATGCACCACCACGGAACCGGCGAAGTCATGGAAGCTGGCGCCGAACCGAGCTTGCAACCAAGCCTGCACGCCAAAATTGCCGTTCCAGACCAAGCCTTCGAAAAACGGGTAGACAAACGCCACGATCAACACCGTGGCGCACAATTGCGGCGCGAACCGCGCACGCTCGGCAATACCGCCGGAAATGATGGCCGGGATCGCAGCGGCAAAGGTCAGCAGGAAGAAGAACTTCACCAGGCTGTAGCCATGATCGGTGCTGAGTACCGTCGCCGGCTGCAGGAAGGTCACACCATAGGAAATCCAATAACCGACAAAGAAATAGGCCAGGGTCGAGACCGCGAAATCGCTGAGGATTTTCGACAGCGCATTGACCTGGTTCTTCTGCCGGACCGTTCCCACTTCAAGGAACGCGAAGCCGGCATGCATGGCCAGGACCATGACCGCGCCGAGCAGGATGAACAGCGTGTTGGAGCTGTGGACCAGACTGTCCACGGCACTTTGCATATTTTCCATGGTGTTGGCAGACCTGAAAAAGTTTAAAAAAGCACCAAACCGGTTCACTCACCCCATGAGCGCACCAAGTTGAAACGACTCATTGGCCACAAACAGGCCGATGAACTGCTTTGGTGCGTCAGATCAGGCAAAACGAAGTGCCGCTTCGACGTGCTTCGCGGGTTTTGATTATTGGGTTAAGGTTTTACGGGCTTTCGCCCAGCTTCAGCGCACTGGCGCAGACTGACGCACCAGTACATGGCAGAAGCCTGAGCAAAAGTTGTACCAGTCACTTGCACTGAACCTTCCGGCAAGGCTCATACTCGAACGCTTCAGACGTCACTTACGGAGATTCACCCATGGCCAGAACCCAGGCAAAGACTGCTCAAGAAATCCTGATGGAAGATTTTCAGACGCTGGTCAGCGACACGGAGCGCTTGCTCGATCACACCGCGACGCTGGCAGGCGATCAGGCCGATGCGCTGCGCAGCCAGATCCACGAAACCCTCCTGCGCGCCCGGGAAACGCTCAAGCTGACCGAAGACTCCATGCGCGAACGCGGCCAGGCTGCTGTAGTCGCCACCGAGGAATACGTACAGGCCAACCCTTGGCAATCGGTAGGCATTGCCGCGGGCGTTGGTTTTCTGATCGGTCTGCTGGCGACACGGCGCTGATCATGGGTATCGACGAATCCGGCTCGTCCGAAGCGGGCACACAACCGACAGCGCGCCGCCTGGGCGCGGCATTTCTTGGCTTGCTGCACAGCCACGTCGAATTGTTCGGCATGGAGTTGCAGGAACAGAAGGCACGCACCGTAAGCCTCCTGCTGTTCGCCGGCCTTGCGCTGGTGTTCGGCCTGCTGCTGTTGGTCGGGCTTTCGGCGCTGGTGCTGATCCTGGTATGGGACACCTATCGCCTGTCGGGCATTATCGGCCTGTGCCTGTTCTACCTGCTGGCGGCCCTGTTCTGCGGTCTTCGACTCAAGGCAGCGATCTACGATGAGTCCTCTCCTTTCAACGCCACCCTCGAAGAACTGGCCAATGACCGGGAGCGCCTGCTGCCATGAGCCTGCCTGATATTCCCCAAGCCCGGACACGACAGGAAATGCGCAAGGCACTGGTGCGCCTGCGCATGGAAATGCATCGCCAGGAAATCCGTCAGGAGACACGCCAATTGCTGCAACCCCTGCATCGGGTGCGCGGCTTGACGCAAAGCTGGCACGAAGGTTTCGGCATCAAGCACGCGCCACTGTGGGGCGTGGCGGCAGTGTCCCTGCTCGGCTTCCTCACCGGCAAACGGACCCGCCATGGCGGTGGCGGTGGCTTGACAGGCCTGATCCGCCTGGCAACGACATTGCTGCCGTTGGTCAAGCTGGCCAAGGACCTGCGCAAACCCTGACGACCGATACCCTGTGGCGAGGGCCACAGGGTTAGGTATCCGGTTTGTGCAGGCCCATAGGCCTTGCAGGGCGACCCACGAACCGGGAAGCTAGGGCATCGACATCATCGAACGGAGCAACCGGCCTTGGATTGGCATACCCTGCTGACTCGCGAACGTCTCGGAAAACCGCTGCACAGCCCGCAAGAGCTGGGTCGTAGTCCCTTCCACAAGGACCACGACCGCATCATCTTTTCCGGGGCCTTCCGCCGCCTGGGGCGCAAGACGCAAGTGCATCCGGTTTCCAGCAACGACCACATCCACACGCGCCTGACCCATTCCCTGGAAGTCAGTTGCGTCGGGCGCTCCCTGGGCATGCGCGTGGGAGAAACCATCCGCAATGCCCTGCCCGACTGGTGCGAGCCCAGCGACCTGGGCATGGTGGTGCAATCGGCTTGCCTGGCCCACGACATAGGCAACCCGCCGTTCGGCCATTCCGGCGAGGACGCCATTCGCTATTGGTTCCAGCAGGCCGCCGGGCGGGGGTGGCTTGATGCGATGAGCGAAGCCGAGCGCAACGACTTCCTCAATTTCGAAGGCAACGCCCAGGGCTTCCGCGTCCTCACCCAGCTTGAATACCATCAGTTCGACGGCGGAACCCGGCTGACCTATGCCACCCTCGGTACGTATCTGAAATACCCCTGGACCGCCCGCCACGCCGACTCCCTGGGCTACAAGAAGCACAAGTTCGGTTGCTACCAGAGCGAACTGCCACTGCTGGAGCAGATTGCCCACAAGCTCGGTCTGCCCCAGATCGAGGATCAACGTTGGGCACGGCATCCACTGGTGTACCTGATGGAGGCCGCCGATGACATCTGCTACGCGCTGATCGACCTGGAAGACGGCGTGGAGATGGATCTGCTGGAATACCCACAGGTGGAGTCGCTGCTCCTGGACCTGGTGGGCGACGATCTTCCGGACACCTATCGGCAACTGGGGCCGCTGGACTCGCGGCGACGCAAACTGGCGATCCTGCGAGGCAAGGCCATCGAACACCTGACCAACGCCGCCGCCCGGGCGTTTGTCGAGCAGCAGGAAGCGTTGCTTGCCGGCACGCTGCCAGGGGACCTGGTGGAACACATGCACGGCCCGGCCAAACGCTGCGTGTTGAATGCCAAGGACATGGCGCGCCGGAAAATCTTCCAGGACAAGCGCAAGACCCTGCATGAAATCGGCGCCTACACCACGTTGGAAATCCTGCTAAACGGCTTTTGCGGCGCAGCCCTCGAACAGCACGGCGGCCGTACGCCTTCGTTCAAGAATCGCCGCATTCTCGACCTGCTGGGGAACAATGCGCCGGATCCCAATGGCCCTTTGCATGGCGCGTTCCTGCGGATGATCGACTTCATCGCCGGCATGACCGACAGCTACGCCAGCGAAATGGCCCAGGAAATGACAGGCCGCACGCGCCAATAAAAGGCCCCCTTTGCAGCACCTCGAAAAAATGTGGGAGCGAGCTTGCTCGCGATGACGGAGGTACATCCAGCATCGATGTGCACAGATCCATCGCCATCGCGAGCAAGCTCGCTCCCGCAGGGGGATTGGCGGTGCATGTGGTTTTTTAGCGCCATCCCACAAGGCGTTTGAAGTAGATAAATAATGTATGGCTTTACACAAACCTTGATTAAAACGTTCCCTTTGTTTGCATAAACAACACAATCAGAGAAATATCCCTTCACACACTGCCAACATCTTCCCCTCTTATTGTCATCCACCTACTAAAAAACCGATTACATCGTAATATCTTGCCTCTTTTTTTGTAGGAAACTTCTGAAATTGAAGTTGCATGCCCGTCTCTTCGTACGACCCTGGCTGTAAGTGGGCTAAGGTGCGCGCTTTATTCAAGTTCGCAGGGTAATTTATTCATGAACTCCGTTTTCATTGTCGACGATCATCCGGTCATCCGCCTCGCCGTTCGCATGCTCCTGGAACATGAGGGCTATAAGGTCGTAGGAGAAACTGACAACGGCGTCGACGCGATGCAAATGGTGCGCGAATGCATGCCGGACCTGGTTATCCTGGACATCAGCATCCCCAAACTTGACGGGCTGGAAATTCTGTCACGCTTCAACGCCATGACCACGCCGCTCAAGACACTGGTGCTCACGGCACAGTCGCCGACGCTTTTCGGTATCCGATGCATGCAATCCGGTGCCTCCGGTTACGTTTGCAAACAGGAAGACCTCAGCGAACTTGTCAGCGCGATCAAAGCGGTACTGTCCGGCTATAACTATTTCCCCAGCCAGGCGCTGAACCCGGTACGCCCGGATGATCCACGCAGTATAGAGCTGGATCTTTTCAAAAGCGTCAATGATCGGGAACTGATGGTACTGCAACTTTTTGCCCAAGGCCGAACCAACAAGGAAATAGCCAAGGGGATGTTTCTCAGTAACAAAACCGTCAGTACTTATAAAAAACGCCTGATGCAGAAACTCAAGGTCAAGTCCTTGGTCGAGCTGATTGAAATGGCGAAGCGCAACGCGCTGGTGTGAGAAAACAGGATGCTCAGACGCATAACCGAATGTCTCCTGCTGATCAGCGCAGTGTTATATACAGGAGTGCTCGCGGCGACACCGGATGCGCCCGGGCAATACACGCTGCTGGGGCGCTCATCCATGGCCCAGGCCGAGATCAAGCTCGATGATGTTCACCGCGCCTGGCTAAAAAGCCGACAGGAGCTGGTCCTGGGCACTTCCGCACCGGATTACCCGCCCTTCGATCTCTCCGCCAGCGGACGCGACTACGAAGGCCTGACCGCCGACTATGCCGACATCCTCGCCAAGTCCACTGGCTTGCCCATGAAAGTGCTGCGTTTCGCCTCCCGTGAGGCAGCCGTGGCGGCGCTCAAGGACGGGCAAATCGACATGCTTGGCACCGCCAACGGTTTCGAGGCCCGCGACCCCGACATTGCGCTGTCGACGCCGTATGCAGTGGACCAACCCGTTCTCGTCACCCGAACGAATGAAAGCCGATCCCTGAATGAAGACCTCAAGGGTTTGCGGCTGAGCATGGTCTATCACTACCTGCCGCTGCGGGAAATCGAAAAACTCTACCCCAAGGCAATCATCACCACCTACCCGTCCTACCAGAACGCCATCAATGCCGTCGCCTTTGGCCAGGCCGATGTATTTCTCGGCGATACCCTGTCCACCCACTACATGATCAGCAAGGGTTACTTGAGCAATATCCGCATGGCCAGCTTCGGCAAACATGAATCCTATGGATTCGGTTTCGCCGTACGCCGTGGCGATACCCGCTTGCTGGAGATCATCAACGCGACGCTGAACCAGGTCCCCGTCGCCGAACAGACGGCCATTGCCAAGCGCTGGAGTGCGGGCAGCGACCTGTACCTCACGGACCACCGGGTACAACTGACCGACCGCGAGCGACGCTGGCTGGCCAGGCACCCGGTGGTCAGGGTGGTGGTGAACGAAACCTCCGCCCCCTTCACCTTCTTCGATCCGGACGGCGATTTTCGCGGCATCAGCGCCGACCTGCTGGAGCTGATCCGGCTGCGCACCGGCCTGCGCCTGGACATCCAGCGCCGCCAGAACGACAGTGAAATGATTGCCGCGGTCCTCAACGATCAAGCCGACATGATCGCCGCGCTGTTGCCCAGCAGTGAACGGCAACGCCAGTTGAAATTCAGCCGCCCCTACGTCGACAGCTCGTTCGTCCTGCTGACCCGCAAGTCGTCCGACACGCCCACCACCCTCGATCAGTTCGGCCACGCCAGCCTGGCGATCGCCACGGGCAATCCGCTCACTGAATGGCTACGCAGCCAGTACCCGAGCATCCGGATCATCGAAACGGACGGCCCCTTGCGCGCCGTGGAAATGCTCGCCCATGGCCAGGTCGACGGCAGCGTGAACTCGCAGGTGATGGCCAACTACTTCATCTCCTCCCATGCGTGGCGGGACCGGTTGCAGATCAGCAGCACGGTGGGTACCCAACAGGCGCTGTTCGCGCTGGCCACGGCCAAACACGCCAGCGAGTTGAACGCCATCCTCGACAAGGCCCTGACCAGCATCGACCCCGACGAACTGGGCATCATCAACAACCGCTGGCGCGGCTACGTCTCGCCCTCGGAACACACCTGGCGCACGTATAACCGCCTGTTCTTCCAGGTCGTCGCGGGCGTTGGCCTGTTGCTGCTGCTTTCCCTGGCGTGGAACGCCTACATGCAGCGCCAGATCAGGCAACGTCAACGGGCGGAACTGGCCCTCAACGATCAACTCGAATTCATGCATTCGCTGCTCAATGGCACCCCCCACCCCATCTACGTGAGGGATCGCAACGGTATCCTGCAGAGCTGCAACGACAGTTACCTGGAAGCGTTCAACGCCAGGCGCGAAGACGTCATCGGCAAGGACTTGATGCCAGGTTCCATGAGCAACGCCTTCGAAGCGCAGGAGTACCAGGCGGACTACCAGCGCGTCATGGCCGAAGGTAATGCCCTGATCGTGGACCGTCCCCTGCACATCGGCGACCGGAAGCTGACGATCTATCACTGGATCCTTCCCTACCGAAACTCCGCCGCGCAAGTGCAAGGCATCATCGGCGGCTGGATCGACATCAGTGAACGACGGCAGCTGTTCGAGGAACTGCGCGCCTCCAAACAACGAGCCGATGATGCGAACCGCGCCAAAAGCACGTTCCTGGCCACCATGAGCCATGAAATACGCACCCCGATGAATGCGGTGATCGGCATGCTCGAGCTGGCCCTGAAACACGCCGACAAAGGCCACGTGGACCGCTCGACCATCGAAGTCGCCTACGAATCGGCCTCCGGCATGCTCGAACTGATCGGCGATATCCTGGACATCGCCCGTATCGAGTCCGGCCATCTGACCCTGGCTCCCGAACGCGTCAATCTCAGGACCCTGCTGCAATCGGTCATACGGGTCTTCGAGGGTGTGGCCCGGCAGAAGAACCTGGCGTTGTCGCTGCAGTTCGATGCCACCGAGGGCAACCCTGACGTGTTGATAGACCCCTTGCGATTCAAGCAGGTACTGTCGAACCTGATCAGCAATGCCCTCAAATTTACCGAGCAGGGCCAGGTCGTGGTCAAGGTCCGGCTATCGCCCACCGAGCGGGACGACGTCCTGCACATGCATCTGGAGGTCAACGACAGCGGTATCGGCATCGGCCCGGCAGACTTGCAACGCTTGTTCGCGCCGTTTGCCCAGGTCGATAACACCAGCCGAATGGCCCGCAAAGGCGCGGGATTGGGGCTGGTGATCAGTCGCAACCTGTGCCGGATGATGGGCGGCGACCTGCATATGAGTAGCCAACCCGGCGTCGGCACCCAGGTCCAGGTCCACCTGCAACTGACCGTCCTGGCGACGGCGCCGGTGAGCATCCCACTCGAACCGGTCATCGAAACGGCCCAGGTCGCCTTGAACATCCTGATCGTGGACGATCATCCCGCCAACCGCCTGCTGATGTCCCAGCAATTGGAATACCTCGGCCATCACTACCGGGTCGCCCACGATGGCGCCCACGGGCTCGAGGTCTGGCGCAAAGGCCATTTCGACCTGGTCATTGCCGATTGCAACATGCCCATCATGAGCGGTTACGAACTGGCCCGCTCGATTCGTCGCGATGAGTCCGAACAGCGACGGTCGCCCTGTACCCTCCTGGGGTTCACCGCCAATGCTCAACCGGAGGAAAAACAACGCTGCCAGGACGCAGGCATGGATGACTGCCTGTTCAAACCGATCAGCCTGAGCGCGTTGAGCCAGTGGATCAAGACGGTCAAACCGGTCGCTCACCCAGCGGTTTTCAGCGTGCACAGTCTCCAGGCGCTGACCGGCGGCGATCCTTCGTCCAACCGGCGCCTGCTGGCGGAGTTACTCAGCAGCAGCCGCACGGACCGCCAGGAGTTGCTCGACGTTGCCCAGGGCGCAAACCGCCAAGCGCTGACCGAAACGGCGCACAAGATAAAAGGCGTCGCCCGCATCGTCCAGGCGACCACCCTGATCCAGCGGTGCGAGGCGCTGGAGCAGGCGTGCCATCTGGCACAGGCACCTGAACGAATCAGCGCCTGCATCGACGCCCTCGACCGCGCCATGACCGAACTGGAGCAGGCTCTGCAAACGGAGATCGCCAAGGCAAAATAATCCAGCGTTTACTATGCTATTCGCTCAGCTGTGCGTACCTGGGGGGGTCTCGATCGGTTTCCCTTGCACGCGGGAACACCCATCGAGAACACCCCCCTGACACTTGGAGTGACTGCAATGCCCAGCGCACCGCGTCCGGACAAACGCCGGTTCCCCCTGCATGTCCACATCAGCGTGATGTTTACCCTGCTTTTGTTGTTGACCGGGGTGGTGCTGGGTATTTTCAACTACCGGCAAACCACGCAAATCATCCTGTCCAGCAGTGAAAAACTGTTCAACCGCATTGAACAGGAGGTGCGCCTGGACTTGTATGACACCTACGAACCCATCCGCCACCTGCTGAGCCTGCTGGCCGACTACCCGGCGACACGCACGCCCCAGATGGCGCAACGCCTGGCCCTGCTCGTGCCCTTCAGCCAGGCATTGCGGGACAACCCGAACCTGGCGTCGTTGTACCTGGGCGATCAGCGCGGCAATTTCCTGATGGTCCGGCCATTGCGCACCACGGCGCTGAAAACCGCCCTGCAGGCACCCACCGAGGCGGCCTATCAAGTCTGGACCGTGGAACGGGCCAACGAGCAAGGCCCGGTCCATTCCCGATCGCTGTTCTACGACGAAACCCTGACGCTCATCGATCACCGCGACATCGCCGACGAAACCTACGATCCGCGCAGCCGCGGCTGGTTTCGCAGCGCCGCCGGCAGCACCGAGCAGATCACCACCGAGCCCTACGTTTTCTTCTCCACGCATAACGTCGGCACCACCCTCGCCCGGCGCAGTGGCGAGCAGGCGGTCATCGGCGCCGACCTGACCCTGGCGGCCCTGTCCCAGACCCTGGCCAAGCACAAGGTGACCACCGGCACCGAGATCGTGTTGCTCGATCCCAAGGGCAACGCCGTGGGTTATCCCGACAGCGACCGGCTGCTCGCCGACGCCCAGTCGGCGCGCCTGATCAAGGCCCGCGACCTCAACCCGGCCATCGCCGCCGTCCTCGATGACAACACGGACACGACCCGTCTGGAAGCGGCCGGACGCCAGTGGATCGTTTCGCGCAGCCACATGCAGGAAGGCGGGCCCCAAGGCCTGGAACTGGCGTTGCTGGTGCCTGAGGACGAACTGCTGGACAACGCTTATCGCATGCGCTGGCAAGGCGCGCTCATCACCCTCGCCACCCTGTTGCTGTGCCTGCCCCTGGGCTGGCTGACATCCAGGATCCTGGTCAAGCCCTTGCGCGAACTGGTGCGAGAAGCCGACGCCATTCGCAGCTTTGACTTCAACTACCCGGTGTCCCGCCGCTCCCCGGTGCTGGAGGTCGATCAATTGAGCGTCTCGATGGCACGCATGAAAGAGACCCTGGCAAGTTTCTTTGAAATCACCGCCAGCCTGAGGGCCGAAACCCGCTTCGCCCCGTTGCTGGAGCGGGTGTTGTTCGAAACCGTGAAAATCGGCCAGGCCCAGGCCGGCCTGATCTACCTGCGCGAGAACGACGAAAACCGGCTCAAGCCCTATGGGCTGGTGATCGATGGAACCCCCAGGAACCTCGACGCCTTCAAGCTGGGCAGTCATGGGCTACAGGCGGGCGACAGCC
This sequence comes from Pseudomonas sp. NFACC37-1, assembly GCF_900101575.1. Taxonomy (NCBI): domain Bacteria; kingdom Pseudomonadati; phylum Pseudomonadota; class Gammaproteobacteria; order Pseudomonadales; family Pseudomonadaceae; genus Pseudomonas; species Pseudomonas sp. NFACC37-1. The sequence continues at coordinate 279,148 of NZ_FMUZ01000005.1, forward strand.
CGCAATGGCTCCAGCAACTGGCCGTCTCGGACAATCTCGTGACCTCCCTGGGCTTCGAGCAGGCGGCGGACCTGCAAGGCATCCTGCAGGCACTGGACTCGCCTCGGGTCCACCTGATCGGCATCCGCCTGAGCAATCGCCACCAGGAAACCGTCGGCGTATTGGTGTTGCTGATCAACGACAGCGGCACCGAAGCCGACCTGGAAAAACTCCAGCCGGACCGCATCGCCTTCCTGCAAGCCGTGTCCGGCGCCGCCACCGTGAGCATCGAGGGCCAGCGCCTGCAAGCCAAGCAAAAGCAACTGCTGGACGCCTTCATCCAACTGCTGGCCGGCGCGATCGATGCCAAGAGTCCCTATACCGGCGGCCATTGCCAGCGGGTGCCGGTCCTGACCCTGATGCTCGCCCAGGCCGCTGCCGCCAGCCAAGCCCCGGCGTTCATCGCCTACCGGCCCACGGAGGATGAATGGGAAGCCCTGCACATCGCCGCCTGGCTGCACGATTGCGGCAAGGTCACCACCCCCGAATACGTCGTCGACAAAGCCACCAAACTGGAAACCCTGAACGACCGGATCCACGAGATACGCACCCGTTTCGAAGTACTCAAGCGCGACGCCTGGATCGATTACTGGCAGGCCGTGGCAAACGGCGGCGAGGCGTCATCCCTGGCACGACAGCGTGATGCGACATTGACGGCACTGGATGACGACTTTGCTTTCGTCGCCCGCTGCAACCTGGGCTCCGAAGCCATGGCCGAGGCCGATCTGCAACGCCTGCGACATATCGCACAACGCCCGTGGACCCGGACCCTCGATGATCGCCTGGGGGTTTCCTGGGAAGAAAACCGGCGCCAGGCCCGCACGCCCAAGTCGACACTACCGGTCACCGAGCCGCTGTTGGCGGACAAGCCCGAACACCTGTTCGAGCGCAACGCGGCCGAGCTGATCCCGGCGGACAACCCGTGGGGCTTCCAGCTCGATGTGCCGGCCTGGAAATACAACCGCGGCGAGCTCTACAACCTGAGCATCACGCGAGGCACGCTGACGCGCGAGGAACGCTATGTCATCAATCATCACATGGTGCAGACGATCCTGATGCTCAGTCAGTTGCCCTTCCCTAGCCACCTGAACAACGTGGCGGAGATCGCCGGCGGGCATCACGAGAAAATGGATGGCAGCGGTTACCCCAAGCGCCTCAAGCGCGAGGAGATGAGCCTACCGGCACGGATGATGGCCATCGCCGACATTTTCGAAGCACTGACGGCGGCCGACCGCCCCTACAAGAAGGCCAAGACGCTGAGCGAGGCCTTGGGCATCATGGCCACCATGTGCCGTGACGCCCATATCGATCCCGAGCTGTTCTGGCTGTTCATCGAAGAAAAGATCTACCTGAGCTACGCCGAGCAGTTCCTCGACCCGCACCAGATCGATGAGGTCGCCCCCGACAGCCTGCTGGTCAAGGCCGGGCTGAAGGCATGAATGTTATCCCTGTAGGAGCTGGCGAAGCCTGCGATCTTTTGACCTGTTGGTTATTCACTCGAGGCTCAACTGTCTGGGGAAAGATCGCAGCCTCGCTTCGCTCGACAGCTCCTACGCAAAGCGAGTCAGCAATCCGTCAGACGCAGGAATATCGCAGCCAATGCTTCAATGCCAGCTTGATCATGCTCGGTAAAACGCGCCAGTTTCGGACTGTCCAGGTCAAGCACGCCGATCAGGCGCCCGCCCTTGACCAGCGGTACCACCAGTTCACTGTTCGACGCGCTGTCGCAAGCGATGTGCCCGGCGAAGGCATGGACATCTTCGACGCGCTGGGTCTGCCGGGTCGCTGCGGCCGTGCCACACACGCCACGGCCAAAGGGAATCCGCACACAGGCGATCTGGCCCTGGAACGGTCCCAGGACCAGTTCTTCGTTGCGATTGAGGTAGAAGCCGGCCCAGTTCAGGTCGTCCAGCTGACTGGACAGGAAGGCCGAGAACTGCGCGGCGTTGGCGATGAAGTCACGCTCATCGGCCAGCAAGGATTCCAACTGTGCCGATAACAAGTCGTAGCCATCGAGGCCAGCACCGGTGCCCTTCAAATCGATCATGCCTTGTGCTCCAACAATTTCAGGCCTACCCAATAACGGGCAAACTGATAAGCGCAACGTCCGTTGCGGTTGCCGCGACCGGTGGCCCAGCGCACCGCCAGCACATCCAGCGCTTCGTCGCGCTGCCAGGCCAGCCCGGCCTTGGCCGCCAGTTCGCCGATCCAGTGCTCCACGACGTTGAGGAAATGCTCCTGGGTAAACGGATAGAACGACAGCCACAAGCCAAAGCGGTCGGACAAGGCGATCTTGTCCTCCACCGCTTCGCTGGGGTGAAGTTCGCCGTCGACCCGTTTCCAATTCTCGTTGTCGCTCTCCTTTTCCGGCACCAGGTGGCGACGGTTGGAGGTGGCATACAGCAGCACGTTGTCCGGCGCCTGCTCCAAGGAGCCATCCAACACACTCTTGAGCACGCGGTAATCGCCTTCGCCGGACTCGAACGACAAGTCATCGCAGAACAACACGAAGCGCTGCGGCAGTTTCGCTACCTGCTCGACCACCCGAGGCAGATCGGCCAGGTGATCGCGTTCGATCTCGATCAACCGCAGGCCATGGGGGGCATGCTCGGCCAGCAGGGCACGCACCAGGGACGACTTGCCGGTACCACGCGAGCCCCAGAGCAAAGCATGGTTGGCGGGCATGCCATCGATGAACTGCCGGGTGTTGCGGCCCAGCTGTTCGACCTGGCGATCCACGCCGATCAGGTCCGACAGGCGCATGTCGAGGCTGACTTGCAGCGGCAACAGGTAGCCACTGCGCCCGTCACGCTGCCAGCGGGCGGCCAGGGTCTGGGTCCAATCGATGGCGGGCCGGGGCGCGGGCAACAAAGGCTCGATCCGGGCCAGCACGGCATCGGCACGCTCAAGAAAAGCATTCAATCGCGAGTCCACGTCTTTTCCTCGGACAGGTTCACAGTAATGATGGCGCTCCAACAACGAAACGCCTTATCCAATGGCGGGTCTACTTCACACAATACACACCGGCCGCACCGGAGTTCAGAGATGATCAGCTATGCTTGACCGGCGAAGGGAAACGTAAGTGGTTCATCACTCAATGGACATCAGATTCACCCAACGGCTTTCCTATAAGCAGGCCCGCCTGACCGTCCTGGTAGGCTTCGTGTTGGGCACCTTGCTCAGCCTGATGCAGATCGGCATCGATTATGCCAGCGAAGACGCGTCGATCAACCGTGAAATCCTGTCGCTGCTGGAAATCAGCCACAACCCGGCCTCACGCATCGCCTACAACATCGACGCCGAACTCGCCCAGGAACTGGCCATGGGCCTGTTGCGCTCACCGGCCATCATCGGCGCCGAGCTGATCGACAACAACAATACCGTGCTGGCCAGCGTCAAGCGGCCCGAGCTGCAAAGCAGCTACCGGTTCATCAGCGACTTCCTGTTCGGTGCCCAGCGCCAGTTCGAGGACCGGCTCTATCTGGACCACTTGCCCAGCGAATCCCTGGGCATGCTGCGACTGGACGTCGACACCTATGCCTTCGGCAGTCGTTTCCTGCGCCGCGCCGAGGTCACTTTGCTCAACGGCTTCGCCCGCAGCCTGATCCTGACCGGCCTGCTGCTGGCACTGTTCTACGTGATGCTGACCAAGCCCCTGGTGCGGGTCATCCGTGAATTGAGCAGCCGAGACCCGAGCAGCAACGAACAGAACCGCCTGGAATGCCCTTCCGGCCACCAGTCCGATGAAATCGGCGTGCTGGTGTCCGTCGCCAACCAGCAGTTCGAAAATATCTCCATGGAAATCCAACAGCGGCGCACCGCCGAAAATCGCCTCACCGAGTACCTGGCGCAACTGGAAAACATCGTCTCGGCACGCACCGCCGAACTCAAGGCCATCAACGCCCGCCTCAGCCAGTCCAACGAAGAGCTGGAGGTGGCCCGGCGCACGGCCCTGGATATGGCCGAAGCCCGCTCCGTGTTCCTCGCCAACATGAGCCACGAGATCCGCACGCCGCTCAACGGCCTGCTGGGAATGATCGCCCTGTCCCTGGACGGCCCCCTGACGGCCGAGCAACAGCAACAGCTCTCGATCGCCCATGACTCGGGCAAGGTCTTGGTCGAGTTGCTCAACGACATCCTCGACCTGTCGAAATTCGACGCTGGGCAACTGGAGCTCGAACGCATCCCGTTCGACCTCGGCGCCCTGGTGGAGGATACCGCCAACCTGCTCTCCCAGAACGCGGCCCCCAGTGTCGAGCTGGCCTGCCTGATCGATCCCCGGTTCCCGGCGCAGGTGCTCGGCGACCCGACCCGGGTACGCCAGATCGTCAGCAACCTGCTGTCCAACGCGCTGAAGTTCACACGCTTCGGCCGGGTCGACGTGAAGTTGAGCCATTACGAAGGCGGCGTGCGAATCGAAGTCTGCGACACCGGTATCGGCATTCCCCAGGAAGCCCAGGCGAGAATCCTGCAGCCGTTCACCCAGGCCGGCGCCGGGATTACCCGCCAGTTTGGCGGCACCGGGTTGGGCCTGGCACTGACCTACAACCTCTGCGAAGCCATGCAGGGCCGACTGACGATCAGTTCCGAAGCCGGCTTCGGCAGCCAGTTCTGCGCAGACCTGCCCCTGCCCTGCCATCTGCCTGCAACTCCGGTCGAACCGTTGCGCGGCAACGTCGTCGCCATCACCGCCAGCAGCAGCGGCCTGGCCGAGTTGCTGGGCATGTTGTTGCCGGGGTGGGGCCTGGATTATGTGCAGCGCTCCATCGATGACGGGCTGCTGGGACTCAAGCCTGACATGCTGATCACCGACTGCCCGGAATGCCTGTTCAACCTGCGGCCGACCTTTGACGCACCTATACTGCTGGTGACCGCCTATGGCAGTTTCATGCCCGGCGAAGAGGCCGCCGCCCTCGCCCCGCTGATACAACAGGCCCGACCGCTGGCGCGCCATGCGCTGTACCAGATTGTGCGACGCTCCATGCAAAGCGAGGCGACCACCATCAACGACGCACAGATCGAAACCCCGACGCCATCCAAGCGTGGACGGGTGCTGCTGGTGGAGGACAATCCGGTCAACCAACTGGTGGCCAAGGGCATGCTGGTGAAACTGGGCTGCGAGGTCACCGTCGCGGCCCACGGCGTCGAAGCCCTGGATCAACTGGAACAGCAGGTGTTCGACCTGGTGTTGATGGACTGCAACATGCCAGTGATGGACGGTTACGAAGCCAGCCGGCAGATTCGCCGCAGCGGGCGTTGGTCGGACCTGCCGATCGTTGCGCTGACAGCCAACGCGATGCCCGAAGAACGCGAGCGCTGCCGGGCCTCTGGCATGAATGATTACCTGTCCAAGCCGTTCCGCCGCGAAGAGCTGGCAGCCGTACTGGACCAGTGGGTGCGCACTACATCAGCGCTTTGATCTGGCCCAGCAGATGATCGAGACCTTCTCGCAACGCGCCCAGGCGGTCCAGATCGACCCCGCTGTCGCATAACAGGCGCGCCTTGAGCGGGCCGACCTGTTCGCGCAAAGCCCGTCCCGCAGCCGACAGGCTCAAGTGTACCTCCCGCTCGTCCCGGGCCGAACGCTGGCGTTGAACCAGGTCCAATTGCTCCAGGCGCTTGAGCAGCGGCGTCAGTGTGCCGGAATCCAACAGCAAACGTTCACCCAGGGCCTTGACCGTCGGCTGTGGCGGTGCCGTGTCCTGCCATTCCCACAACACCAGCATCGCCAAGTATTGCGGATAGGTCAGGCCAAGCTGATCGAGCATTGGCTTGTAGCCACGGATCACCGCACGTGAAGCAGCGTACAGCTTGAAGCACAACTGGCTGTCGAGCTTCAGCGAATCGGCTGACAAGTCATTCATTTGAGCAGTGCTTCGATCTCGCCGGTCAGGTCCTGGGGCTTGGTGGTCGGGGCAAACCGCTTGACCACCTGACCGTCCTTGCCGATCAGGAACTTGGTGAAATTCCACTTGATGCCTTTGGACCCCAGCACGCCGGGTGCACGCTGTTTGAGCTGGACGAACAGCGGATGGGCGTTGGCGCCGTTGACTTCGACTTTCTTGAACAGCGGAAAGCTCACGCCGAAGTTCAGTTCGCAGAACTCGGTGATCGCCCCTTCATTGCCCGGCTCCTGCTTGCCGAACTGATTGCAGGGAAAGCCCAGAACCACCAAGCCCTGGTCCTTGTAGGTCTGCCACAACGTTTCAAGTCCCTTGTATTGCGGGGTGAACCCGCACTGGCTGGCCGTGTTGACCACCAGCACAGCCTTGCCGGCGAAGTCGGCGAGGGTCTTTTGCTCCCCCTTGATGGTGGTGCACGGGATGCTCAGCAGGTTGTCGCTCATGGCAAGGCTCCGGTTAAAGGTTGGAGGCTGAAGATAGCGATCAATTGAATTGTGTGCAATTTAATTATAGAGATCGGTATGGGCATCGCTAATGCTGCAGCCGAACAGACCTGTGGCGAGGGGATTTATCCCCGCTGGGTTGCGCAGCGACCCCAAAAGGCTGAATGCGATCAACCTGGGACACCGAAGTTACCGTTCTTGGGGCTGCTGCGCAGCCCAGCGGGGATAAATCCCCTCGCCACAAGGGCGGCGGCCAATTTAATCGCGGGGCACGAGATCCAGACACACCGAGTTGATGCAGTACCGCAACCCCGTGGGCGGCGGGCCGTCGGGGAAGACGTGGCCCAGGTGGGCATCGCATTTGGCGCAGACCACCTCGGTACGAATCATGCCGTGGCTGACGTCCCGCACCTCCACCACCGCGCTGCCTTCGATCGGCGCGTAGAAACTCGGCCAGCCACAGCCCGAATCGAATTTGGTCTGCGAATCGAACAACGGCTCGTTGCAGCAGATGCAGTGATACACACCGTCGGTCTTGGTGGCGTTGTATTTGCCGGAGAAGGGCCGCTCGGTGCCCTTCAACCGACAAACGTTGTACTGCTCCGGATCGAGCATGGCGCGCCATTCCTCAAGGGTTTTTTCCAACTTTTCCATCGTCCTACCTCGGCAATTGAAAAAGCCCGATCCGACGCTTTTCCGCAGATCGGGCGGCACGTATGATTGCGCCTCGTCAGACGCCAGTCTGGCAGTCACGTCATGCGCATTCAAACGGATTGTGGCGCCTATACCGCGTCAGGCCTGGGCACAGACGCAGGATTCCCAGTTACGGTAGTTCATACGCCGCCTGGATCGTTCATTTTCGGGAACACATCGCCATGCAGGTCAGCAAATCGAACAAGCTCGCCAACGTCTGCTACGACATTCGCGGCCCGGTGCTCAAGCACGCCAAGCGCCTGGAAGAGGAAGGTCATCGCATCCTCAAGCTGAACATCGGCAACCCGGCCCCCTTTGGTTTCGAAGCGCCCGATGAAATCCTCCAGGACGTCATCCGCAACCTGCCGACCGCCCAGGGCTACAGTGACTCCAAGGGCCTGTTCAGTGCGCGCAAGGCCGTGATGCAGTATTACCAGCAGAAGCAGGTCGAAGGGATCGGCATCGAGGACATCTACCTGGGCAATGGCGTGTCCGAGTTGATCGTGATGTCGATGCAGGCCCTGCTCAACAACGGTGACGAAGTGCTGGTGCCGGCACCGGACTATCCGTTGTGGACCGCCGCGGTGAGCCTGTCCGGCGGCAACCCGGTGCATTACCTGTGCGACGAACAGGCCAACTGGTTTCCCGACCTGGCGGACATCAAGGCCAAGATCACGCCCAATACCAAGGCACTGGTGATCATCAACCCGAACAACCCGACCGGCGCCGTGTATTCCCGGGAAGTACTGCTGGGCATGCTGGAGCTGGCCCGCCAGCACAACCTGGTGGTGTTCTCCGACGAGATCTACGACAAGATCCTCTACGACGACGCCGTGCACGTGTGCACCGCTTCCCTGGCGCCGGACCTGCTGTGCCTGACCTTCAACGGCCTGTCCAAGTCCTATCGGGTCGCCGGTTTCCGCTCCGGCTGGATCGCCATCTCCGGGCCCAAGCACCATGCCCAGAGCTACATCGAAGGCATCGATATGCTGGCCAACATGCGCCTGTGTGCCAACGTGCCGAGCCAGCATGCGATCCAGACGGCGCTGGGCGGCTACCAAAGCATCAACGACCTGGTCCTGCCCCAGGGCCGGCTGCTGGAACAGCGCAATCGCACTTGGGAATTGCTCAACGACATTCCCGGCGTCAGTTGTGTCAAGCCGATGGGCGCGCTGTATGCCTTCCCACGGATCGACCCGAAGGTCTGCCCGATCCACAACGATGAAAAGTTCGTCCTCGACCTGCTGCTGTCCGAGAAGCTGCTGGTGGTCCAGGGGACGGCGTTCAACTGGCCATGGCCGGACCATTTCCGCGTCGTGACCCTGCCGCGGGTCGATGACCTCGACCAGGCCATTGGCCGGATCGGCAACTTCCTCAAGTCCTACCGTCAATAAGCCGGGCAGCGTGCGAGGCATCCTCACCTCGCACGCTGTTTGATTCAGCAACATATCCGTTCCGCCGACTCCGTCGGGCCTTCTACACTGGGGATTGAATGGTCAACATGCATCTGGGCTCAACGTTCACGGGGGGCAGGCAGCGCATTTCTTTTCCCTGGTCACTTTCAGAAAAGTCTTTCAAACATTTAGGACGCCTGTAGGACACAGTTTGAAATAGTCGGCGAGTTGAATAGCCTGCGGCAGCACCTTATATACCCCGCATAACGCTACATCTTTAGCATGAGGAGATTTTCACAACCATGATGCGCATCCTGCTGTTCTTGGCCACTAACCTGGCGGTCGTGCTGATTGCCAGCATCACCCTGAGCCTCTTTGGCTTCAACGGGTTCATGGCGGCCAATGGGGTTGACCTCAACCTCAATCAGCTGCTGATCTTCTGTGCGGTGTTCGGTTTCGCCGGTTCCCTGTTCTCGCTGTTCATCTCCAAGTGGATGGCGAAGATGAGCACCGGCACCCAGATCATCAGCCAGCCGCGCACGCGTCACGAACAATGGCTGCTGCAGACCGTCGAGCAGTTGTCCCGCGAAGCCGGTATCAAGATGCCTGAAGTCGGTATCTTTCCGGCCTACGAGGCCAACGCCTTCGCCACCGGCTGGAACAAGAACGACGCCCTGGTCGCCGTCAGCCAGGGTCTGCTCGAGCGGTTCTCGCCCGATGAGGTCAAGGCCGTACTGGCCCACGAGATCGGCCACGTCGCCAACGGCGACATGGTGACCCTGGCGTTGATCCAGGGCGTGGTGAACACCTTCGTGATGTTCTTCGCCCGGATCATCGGTAATTTCGTCGACAAGGTGATCTTCAAGAACGAAGAAGGCCAGGGTATCGCCTACTACGTGGCGACGATCTTCGCCGAGCTGGTACTGGGCATCCTCGCCAGCGCCATCGTCATGTGGTTCTCGCGCAAACGCGAGTTCCGCGCCGACGACGCCGGTGCACGCCTGGCCGGCACCAGCGCCATGATCGGCGCCCTGCAACGCCTGCGCGCCGAGCAAGGCCTGCCGGTGCACATGCCCGATACCCTGAATGCCTTTGGTATCAACGGTGGCATCAAGCAGGGCCTGGCACGCATGTTCATGAGCCACCCGCCGCTGGAAGAGCGTATCGACGCACTGCGTCGTCGCGGCTGACAGGTTCGAGCGTCAAGAAAAGCCCGCAGAGATGCGGGCTTTTTTTATCTGCAGGTTTATGCGCTGTCAGGTCTGGCGTCATCGCGAGCAAGCTCGCTCCCACAGGAATCTTCGGTGGACGCAGACTCTTTATTCACTGCCGATCAACTGTGGGAGCGAGCTTGCTCGCGATGGCGCCGGCATAGACGCACAGCATCAACGACTGGAAATCCGATACACCCGCTCATCCAGCCGCGTCACCCCAGCCTGCAAGAACTTCCAGCTTTCACCCAACACGTCCTGCTCCTGCAAGACCTCCAGCCGCCAGACATCCCCCAGCAGCCGCTGCACCTCATCATTTCCCACGGAGAAAGGCGGGCCAGGCATTTCATCCTGGTTGTAATCCAGGGTAATCAACAACCCGACGCCGTTGGACAAGATCCTTTGCAGATGAGCCGCGTACCGTTCCCGCATCGGCGCCGGCAAGGCGATCAACGCCGCGCGGTCGTACAACGCCGTGCAATCGGCCACATCCTCCCGGTCCAGGGCAAAGAAGTCACCGCAGCGAATCTCGATATCAGCCGCACGAAAGACCTTGAATACGCCCTCCTCGCTCACGCGAGGCTCAAGCTGATGCTCAAGGAAAAAATCGGTTGCGGCTTTTTCCGACAATTCCACGCCCAACACCGAATACCCCTGATGGGCAAGCCACAGCAGATCCAGGCTTTTGCCACACAACGGCACCAGCACTCGACTGCCCCGCGCCAACCCCAGCTGCGGCCAGAAATGTTGCAGGTAGGGGTTCACCTCCGGCAAATGAAAACCGATCTGGTTCGATGACCAGCGCTTGTGCCAAAACTCGGGCTCCATGATTCGCTCCAAAAATTCGATCAAAACGCGCTAAAACTTATATTAGATTTAGATCATAGACCTGACGGAAGATGAGCCCATCTTAACGCTCAGGAGTCCGTTCATGCTGCCCAGCCTGTTTATCTCCCATGGCTCACCGATGCTCGCCCTGGAACCCGGCGCCAGCGGCCCGGCACTGGCTCGCCTGGCCGGTCAGTTGCCCAAGCCCAAGGCCATTGTCATCGTGTCCGCCCATTGGGAAAGCAATGAACTGCTGGTCAGCGCCAATCCGCAGCCGCGCACCTGGCACGACTTCGGCGGCTTTCCACCGGCACTGTATGAAGTACAGTACCCCGCGCCTGGCGATCCGCGACTGGCGACGCAGGTCGCGAACATGCTCAACGCCGCACACTTGCCAGCTCGCCTCGACCCTCAACGGCCGTCCGACCATGGCGTCTGGGTGCCATTGTCGTTGATGTACCCTGAGGCCGACATTCCGGTGGTGCAGGTTTCCCTGCCCAGCCATCAGGGACCGATGTTGCAGACACAGGTCGGCCAGGCCCTGGCGAGCCTGCGCCAAGAGGGCGTCTTGCTGATCGGCTCCGGCAGCATCACCCATAACCTGCGCGATCTGGACTGGAACGCCGGCCCTGACAGCATCGAACCCTGGGCCAAGGCCTTTCGCGATTGGATGGTCGAGCAACTGGCGGCCGACGACGAGCCCGCGCTGCACGATTACCGCCGCCAAGCACCCAACGCGGTGCGCAGCCACCCCAGCGATGAACACTTGCTGCCGCTGTATTTTGCCCGGGGTGCCGGTGGGACATTCAGCGTTGCCCATGCGGGGTTCACGATGGGAGCGCTGGGGATGGACATTTATCGGTTCGATTGACCGATGGACCGCGTCGCTTCGATCGCGAGCAAGCCCGCTCCCACAGGGTTTGTGAGCACCGTAAGTCCAATGTGGGAGCGGGCTTGCTCGCGAATGGGACAACCCCGGCCAACCTGATGCCCCCCACCAACAGGCAAAAAAAATCCCCGAACCAGTCGGGGATTTTTTATGTTCGATCAATCAGCCCAAGAGCCGATCAATCCTCGCGGTAGCGACGCAGCTTGAGCTGCTTGCCAGCGACGCGGGTATCTTTCAGCTTGGTCAGCAACTTCTCCAAACCATCTTCCGGCAGCTCGACCAGGCTGAAGCTGTCACGCACCTGGATGCGGCCGATCGCTTCGCGGGCCAGACCGCCTTCGTTGAGGATGGCACCCAGCAGGTTCTTGGCGGCGATGCCGTCACGGGCACCCAGCGCAGTACGGCAGCGCGCACGACCTTCGGCCAGCGGAATCGGTGCACGACGCTCGCGATCACCACGGTCCGGACGATCACCGGTACGCTCGGGACGATCGCCACGCGGTGCGCTGTTCGGCACCAGAGGACGTTCCTTCTCGATTGCAGCCAGGGTCAGCGCCTGGCCATTGGTGGCCTTGCGCAGCAGAGCAGCGGCCAGGGCACGCGGGGTGCAACCGATGTCGGCGGTCAGGCGATCAAGCAGATCACCGTGGGTCGATTCGGCGTCAGCCACGAGGGGCGACAGGCTGTTGGTCAGTTTCTTGATGCGGGCATCGAGAACGGCCTGGGCGTCCGGCAGGCGAACTTCAGCCACCTTCTGGCCAGTCACACGCTCGATCACTTGCAGCATGCGGCGCTCACGGGGAGTGACCAGCAGCAGCGCGCGGCCTTCGCGACCGGCACGGCCGGTACGGCCGATACGGTGAACGTAGGATTCCGGATCGTACGGCATGTCCACGTTGAACACGTGGGTGATGCGCGGAACATCCAGGCCACGGGCAGCGACGTCAGTCGCCACAACGATGTCCAGGCGGCCATCCTTGAGGGAGTCGATCACGCGCTCACGCTGGTTCTGGGCGATGTCACCGTTCAGCGCGGCGGCTTTGTAGCCTTTGGCTTCCAGGGCGCTGGCCAGGTCCAGGGTCGCTTGCTTGGTGCGCACGAACATGATCAGGGCGTCGAAGTCTTCCACTTCCAGCAAGCTGAGAACGGCGGAAGTCTTCTGGTCGGCGTGAACCAGCAGGTGAGCTTGTTCGATCGCGGTGACGGTCTGAGTCTTGGTCTGGATCTTCACGTGTTGCGGATCGCGCAGGTGGCGCTCGGCAATGGCACGGATCGATTGCGGCAGGGTGGCCGAGAACAATACAGTCTGGCGGGTCGCCGGCAGAGCCTTGAAGATGACTTCCAGGTCATCCATGAAGCCCAGCTTGAGCATCTCGTCGGCTTCGTCGAGAACCAGGTGGTTCACGGTAGCCAGGACTTTTTCGTCACGACGCAGGTGGTCGCACAGACGACCCGGAGTGGCGACAACGATCTGCGCGCCATTACGGATAGCTTTCAGTTGTGGGCCCATCGGGGCGCCGCCGTAAACGGCCACAACGGTAACGCCAGGCATTTGCTTGGAGTAGGTTTCGAAAGCGGTGGCTACTTGCAGCGCCAACTCACGAGTTGGCGCCAGGATCAGGGCTTGCGGTTCGCGCTTGGCAGGATCGATGCGATGCAGGATCGGCAGGGCGAACGCAGCGGTTTTACCCGTACCGGTTTGCGCCTGGCCAATCATGTCGTGGCCGGCCATGATGATCGGGATCGATTGCTGCTGAATCGCCGAAGGTTCTTCGTAGCCGGTCGCGGTGACGGCAGCAAGAATGTTCGGGTTGAGATTAAAAGCGGCGAAGCCGCCGGTTTCCTGGGTCATGGGTCTGCCTCTAAGTGCATCCGCAAAGACCCATGCTCCAAAGCTGCGCATGCCGTGTTGAGACTCAAGAGTCGCCCTGGCTGCTTTGTCGGCGGGGATTTGCGAAAACGAATGAATGGAAAAAGAACGTCGTGGAAGCATCCGTTGTGCGGACATGCAACCGAAGCTGACTTCGGAGAATTGCGCTACCTTGACGCGGCCCGGCTAAAGGCCGGCGCGCACTATACCGGAATTTGCCCGAAAAGGGAGCTTTTTTTATTGCCAAACCCCGTTATGGGGCTCGCCGCCAGAAGGCCTTGGGGCCGCCAGCTAAAACGGTTCACCTCCCGACGACACAAACTTCATTGTGGCGAGGGGATTTATCCCCGCTGGGCTGCGCAGCGGCCCTATCGAGGTTCAGTCATTCGCAAATGCCTCAGATAAGTCGGGGGGCCGCTTCGCAGCCCGACGGGGATAAATCCCCTCGCCACAGGATCTTCGTCGTGCCCTGGGTTTGTGTCATGTCGCCGGGCGAATGGCCTTGATCAACGACTGCAACGAATAGCCCAGCCGCGGCGCCAGCCCTTCGGCCCTGGCGACCAGTCCTTGCATGTCCAGCTCCTGATCGAGGTCCGCCGGCACAATCAGGATCACATTGCCCTCCTTCACCGGCAGCTCCCAATAATGCCGGTGGTACAAACCGCGCAAGAGCGCCGCGCCCAATGGCTTGCCGTCGTCGGTGGCCCATTGGTTGATCACCAGCCAACCGCCCGGGTTGAGGCGTTTCTGGCAGTTTTCCAGGAACCCCCAGGCCAGGTGCCCGACGCCTGGGCCGACATCGGTATAGAGGTCGACGAAAATCAGGTCTGCCGGCTCCGCCGTTTCAAGCAGTTGCAAGGCATCGCCAACGCGGATGTACAGTCGCGGATCGTCGTCCAGCCCCAGGTATTCGATGGCCAGGCGCGGCACGTCGGGACGCAGCTCGATGGCCTCGACGTCTTCCAGTGGCAGGAACTTGAGGCAGGCCTGGGTCAGCGTACCGGCACCCAGCCCCAGGAACAGCGCGCTTTCCGGCTGCTCGTGACACAACGCACCGATGAGCATGGCGCGGGTGTAGTCATATTCGAGCCAGCTCGGATCGGCTGTGAACACGCAGCTTTGCTCGATGGCATCGCCAAACTCCAGAAACCGGTAATCGGCCACTTCGAATACGCGAATCATGCCGAACTCGTCGTGCACCTCGGCGAGCAAATGCTCGACGCGCTCCTCTGTCATTTCATCTCCTGATGGTTACCGTGCCGGCATGAGCCTGCGGATACGGGACAAGGGCGCGATTGTCCGCGAAGCAAGCGGAACAGGTCACGTGCTAATTTGCTGATAACATGGCCGTCCGAGCGTAAATCACCTAGAGATCATGATGAGCCAACCCTGGAGCCCTGACAGCTGGCGCGCCCTGCCGATCCAGCAACAACCCCGTTACCCCGACGCCGCGCACCTGTCGCAGGTGGAGCAGACCCTGGCCAGTTATCCGCCCTTGGTGTTTGCCGGTGAAGCCCGGGAGTTGCGCCGTCAGTTCGCCGAAGTGACCCAGGGCCGGGCGTTCCTGCTGCAAGGCGGCGACTGCGCCGAGAGTTTTGCCGAGTTCTCCGCGGCAAAGATTCGCGATACCTTCAAGGTGTTGCTGCAAATGGCGATCGTCATGACTTTTGCCGCCGGCTGTCCGGTGGTCAAGGTCGGGCGCATGGCCGGGCAGTTCGCCAAGCCGCGTTCGGCCAATGATGAAACCATCGATGGCGTGACCCTGCCGGCCTACCGGGGCGACATCGTCAACGGCATCGGCTTCGACGAAAAAAGCCGCGTCCCGGACCCGGAGCGGCTGTTGCAGTCCTACCACCAGTCCACCGCCACCTTGAACCTGCTGCGGGCCTTCGCCCAGGGCGGATTCGCCGACCTGCACCAGGTGCACAAGTGGAACCTGGATTTCATCGCCAATTCGGCCCTGGCGGAAAAATACAGCCACCTGGCCGACCGCATCGACGAAACCCTGGCGTTCATGCGTGCCTGCGGCATGGACAGCTCGCCGCAGTTGCGCGAAACCAGTTTCTTCACCGCCCACGAAGCGCTGCTGCTCAATTACGAAGAGGCCTTCGTGCGCCGCGACAGCCTGACCAACGACTATTACGACTGCTCGGCCCACATGCTCTGGATCGGCGACCGCACCCGTCAACTGGACGGTGCCCATGTCGAATTCCTGCGCGGTGTGAACAACCCGATCGGGGTCAAGGTCGGCCCGACCATGGACCCGGACGACCTGATCCGCCTGATCGACGTGCTCAACCCGGACAACGACCCTGGCCGGCTGAACCTGATCGCCCGGATGGGCGCCAACAAGGTCGGCGAACACTTGCCGCCGCTGTTGCGCGCCGTGCAACGTGAAGGCAAGCAGGTGCTGTGGAGCTCCGACCCGATGCACGGCAACACCATCAAGGCCAGCAGCGGCTACAAGACCCGGGACTTCGCGCAGATCCTCGGTGAAGTGAAGCAGTTCTTCCAGGCCCACGAAGCCGAAGGCACCTATGCCGGCGGGATTCACATCGAAATGACCGGGCAAAACGTCACCGAATGCATCGGCGGCGCACGACCGATTACCGAGGACGGGCTGTCAGACCGCTACCACACCCATTGCGACCCGCGTATGAACGCCGATCAGTCGCTGGAGCTGGCGTTCCTGATTGCGGAGACGTTGAAGCAGGTTCGGCGGTAGGTTCTTCTTCGCCGGTTAGACGGCTATCGCGAGCAAGCTCGCTCCCACAAGGGGTCCCGGGTGACCACAGGTTTGGTGTTCACAACAGATCCAATGTGGGAGCGAGCTTGCTCGCGATAGGGCCTGCTCAGTCACCACCGAACTGAGCCAACGCCACCGCCAACCGCACCCCACCCACCCGCTGGCAGTTAAGCTGGACCTGCTCCAACCCCAGCCAATCGGCCATGCGCCGCAGGTTAACCGCCAAGGCCTGCACGCCCTCCTCGTCCAGCCCCGGCTCTTCCTCGTGCACCGCATGCACCGCCAACCGGCCCAGGGCTCGCTCCGCCCGCAGGTCCACCCGAGCCGCGATACGTTCATTGTGCAAGAACGGCAACACGTAATAGCCGTACATCCGCTTGTGGACAGGGGTGTAGATCTCCAGCCGATAGCGGAAATCGAACAGTCGCTCGGTACGGCCACGCTCCCAGACCAGCGAATCGAACGGCGACAACAAGGCACTGGCCGCGACTTTGCGAGGGATTTTCGCCGCGGGTCGGCACCAGGCTGGTTGCTTCCAGCCTTGCACCTCACAGCGCAACAGTTCGCCGGCCTCTTCCAACTCGGCCAGTCGCCCGCGGCTGTCGGCCGGCCCCAGACGAAAGTAGTCGCGCAGGTCCTTCTCGGTAGCGACGCCCAAGGCCTCGGCGGTATGCAGCAACAAGGCGCGCTGGGCCTGGGCCTCGTCCGGCTGGGGCTGTTGCAGGACCGAGGCCGGGAACACCCGCTCCGGCAAGTCGTAGAGCCGCTCGAACCCACGCCGCCCCGCCACGGTGACTTCGCCCGCCGCGAATAGCCATTCCAGTGCATGTTTCTCTGCGCTCCAGTCCCACCACGGCCCGGCCTTGTCCTGGCGCGTGGATAAGCTGCCGGCGCCCAGGGCGCCCTGCTCCTGGACCGACGCCAGGACGCGACGGATGACATCCTGGCGTTCATGACCGAAACGCGCCAATTGCTGGTAGATGCCCTCGCCACGGGACGCCCGATCCATGCGCCAGCGCATCAGTGGATACATGGACATCGGTAGCAGCGACGCTTCATGGCCCCAATATTCGAACAGCGTACGACGTCGGCCCTGGCTCCAGGCGGCTTGATCGAGCAAATCGCGAGGGTAGTGACCGAGGCGGGAGAACAACGGGAGATAATGCGAGCGCACCAGCGCATTGACGGAGTCGATCTGCAGGACGCCGAGGCGTTCGATCAGACGGTTGAGGCGCGAGGGTTGCACCGGAGCTGGCGACGACCGCCCATCGAATCCTTGGGCGGCCAACGCCAGACGCCGGGCCTGTTTGAGGGTAAAGGACACAGTCGCGGGCATGGAGATCTCCTTGTCTGCTCGCAACCTACCTCACCAATAAGGGGTTTGTGTAGGAAAGGATGGCTCATTTGTGCATTGGGTCATCCCAGAATGGCCGAACCACTTCCTGCTCCACATCGGCACGACTCACGCCGATGTCCTTGAGCGCCTCGTCGCTCATTCCGGCCAGCAGTTCGCGTTCGTGGTGCAATTCGTACCAGCGGCTAAACTTGTGCAGCAAGGCGCTGATGGAAAAGCCGTGGGAGAGTTTGTCTATCAGTAGATAACCTTTTTGACCTTTCATCGTGATGTCCTCCGTTGGGGATGGCTCAAGTCTCGCGCTAACGCTAAGATCAATCCAACGAATGTTTCTTATGCAATACATCTCGGAGATTGATCAATTGTCGAGTTACCCGAGCATCGATACGGAAGTGCTGCGTACCTTTGTCGCCATCGCCGACCAGGGCGGTTTCACTCGCGCCGGGGAATTGGTCAATCGCACCCAGTCTGCCGTCAGCATGCAGATGAAACGGCTGGAAGAAGACGTCTTGCAGCGACGGCTGTTCGAGCGCGACGGGCGTCAGGTCAAGCTCACCGCCGAAGGCCAGGTGCTGCTGGGTTACGCCCGGCGGATCCTCAAGCTGCACAGCGAGGTGTTCAACACCCTGCGCGAACCGCACATGGTCGGCACGGTGCGCATCGGCACGCCGGACGATTACGTGATGCGCTTCCTGCCGGGCATCCTGCAACGCTTCGCCCAGTTCTATCCCCTGATCGAAATCGAAGTGCACTGCGAGTCGTCCAAGCAGTTGCTGCTGCGCCAGGACCTGGACCTGTCCATCGTCACCCGTAAACCGGGGGACGAAATCGGCCAGTTGCTGCGCAAGGAGCGTTTTGTCTGGGCCGAAGCCGCCTGCTTCAACGTCCATGAACAAACACCGCTGCCGCTGGCAATGTTCAACAGCGATTGTTTCTGCCGGCAATGGGCCTGCAATGCGCTGGATGCCATGGGCCGTGATTATCGCGTGGCGTACAACAGCTCGAGCCTGTCGGCGCTCATGGCGGTGGTGGGCGCCGGCCTGGCAATCACGGCGCAACTGGAAAGCCTGCTGACCCCGGACATGCGCGTACTGGGCGAGGCCGAAGACCTGCCGGAACTGCCCGAGGCCAGCATCATGCTGATCCGCAACCTGCATAACCCGTCGCCGATCACCGAGTGCCTGGCCGAACACATCGTCGAAGGTTTCAAACTTTAAAGGCGAGCAACACCGCGCACAGCACCAGGAAACCGCAGAACAGCCCGCGCAACAGCCGCTCCGGCAAGGCGTGGGCGACTTTCACTCCCCAACTGATGCTCAGCAAGCCACCGACGGCCAGCGGCAGGCCGATGCTCCAGTCCACTTCGTGGTGGAACGCATACGTGGCGAGGGTCACGCCGGTGCTGGGCAAGGCCAGCGCCAGGGACAAGCCTTGGGCAACCACCTGGCTGGTGCCAAAAATGCTGGTCAGGATCGGGGTGGCGACAACGGCCCCGCCGACACCGAACAGACCGCCCATGGTGCCGGATGCAGCGCCCAGCACGCCGAGCCATGGCCAGCCATAACGCATTTGCGCCGAAGCAGGTGCGGTAGTGACAAACATGCGGACCAGGTTGTAGAGCGTCAGCGCGATCAGGAACGCCACGAAGCCGATCCGCATGCTATCGGCATCGATCCCCACGGCCCAGATCGAGCCAAGCCAGGCAAAGCAGAACCCCATGGAAGCCAACGGCAGGACATGACGCAATTCGATGCGATTGCGCTGGTGGTAACGCCACAGCGCAAGCATGACATTGGGCACCACCATGACCAGCGCCGTCCCTTGGGCCAGTTGCTGGTCGAGGCCGAACCAGACGCCCAGCACCGGAATGGCAATCAGGCCGCCACCGATCCCGAACAATCCCCCCAAGGTGCCCAACACGGCACCAAACACCAAGAACAGTGCAAATTCGAACACAGAAGACTCCCCTTTTCCTCAGGCGCATATCCTACGCAGTCGGCGCCAGCGGGGAAACGTAACATCCATCCGAAATGTCAGAATTATCTGGCGCATTAAAGATTCGCCCGCTAGATTCGTAAGCATCATTGATTGAAGGTTTTGCCATGAATACCCTGCGCGACACCCCCGAAGCCTGCGAAGCCCTGTTGCTCGACAACCAGGTCTGTTTCGCCCTGCACTCCACATCGCTGCTGATGACCAAGGTCTATAAGCCGCTGCTACAGGCCCTGGGCCTGACCTATCCGCAATACCTGGCGATGATGGTGCTGTGGGAACAGGACGGACTGACCGTCGGTGAAATCAGCACACGCCTGCTTACCGACCCCGGCTCGCTGACCCCCTTGCTCAAGCGCCTGGAGGCCGAAGGCCTGTTGAGCCGCACCCGCAGCCGGGAGGACGAACGGGTGGTCATTGTCGAACTCACCGAACAGGGCCGTGCCCTGCGGGAAAAAGCCCTCGACATCCCCCAATGCATCCTCGCCGCCAGCGGCCAGACCCTGGAACAGTTGAAGAAGCTGCAACATGACCTGCAAGCGCTACGCGGGCATTTGCAAGACAGCCTCTGACTCCCCCTGTGGGAGCGGGCTTGCTCGCGAAGACGCCGGTACATCCGATCCCCCCGCCAACTGAACCACCGCTTTCGCGAGCAAGCTCGCTCCCACATTGAAGTTGCGGCGCTCCCCTCTGTGGGAGCGAGCTTGCTCGCGATAGCGGCCTCCCTGCCTACCAGCTAAAAAATTTTTAACACCAACAAACCCCTCTAACTCAAGGGTTACAAGCCATTTCAGCTTGAATTTTCATACCCTTCTCAAAAATTTATATTGCGCACAAAATATTAGCGCTATACATTCTCTTCACACCTACTTAGCGCGCAAACATTTAGCGCAGACAAGGCAACCCAGAAACGAGGCTCCCATCATGCAAACGCTCTACACCGCAATCGCAACTTCCACTGGCGGCCGTGACGGTCGTGCGATTTCCAGTGACAACGTCCTCGACGTCAAACTCGCTACGCCCAAGGAACTCGGCGGTGCGGGCGGTGCGGCGACCAACCCTGAGCAATTGTTCGCCGCCGGCTACTCGGCCTGCTTCATCGGCGCCCTGAAATTCGTGGCCAGCCAGAACAAACGCAAGATCCCGGACGACGCCTCGATTACCGCCCACGTCGGCATCGGCCAGATCCCCGGCGGTTTCGGCCTCGACATCGACCTGCACATCAGCCTGCCAGGGCTGGACCAGGCCGACGCGCAAAGCCTGGTGGACGCGGCTCACCACGTCTGCCCGTACTCCAACGCCACCCGCGGCAACGTGGATGTGCGCCTGCACGTGACCGTCTGACCACCAACCCTGGACCCGAACTCAAGGAGATGCACATGAACACATTCAGCAAAGCCCTGACCGGCACCCTTCTCGCCCTCAGCGTCAGCAGTGCCTTCGCCGACGGCATCGTCGAACACAACACCCAAGCGTTTCTCGACGTGCTCAATGCCGGCACCGGCAAGCCACTGGAGCAGCTGTCGCCCAAGGACGCCCGCGCCGTCCTGGTGGGTGCCCAGGCGGGGGTAAAGTTGACCTTGCCCAAGGCCGACGTCAGCGAGAAAACCATCCAGGTCGATGGCCAGCCGATCAGCCTGACCATCGTTCGCCCCGCCGGGGTCAAGGGTGAGTTGCCGGTGTTCATGTTCTTCCATGGCGGTGGCTGGGTACTGGGCGACTTCCCGACCCACGAGCGACTGGTCCGGGATCTGGTGGCGGGGTCCGGTGCCGTCGCGGTGTTCGTCAACTACACGCCTTCACCCGAGGCGCATTACCCGGTGGCGATCAACCAGGCTTACGCCGCGACGAAATGGGTGGCCGAGCACGGCAAGCAAATCAACGTCGATGGCAAGCGCCTGGCCGTGGTGGGCAACAGCGTCGGCGGCAACATGGCGGCGGTCGTGGCCTTGATGGCGAAGGACAAAGGCACGCCGGCGATCCGTTTCCAGGCATTGCTGTGGCCGGTGACCGATGCCAGCTTCGAGACGGCGTCCTACAACCAGTTCGCCGAAGGGCACTTCCTCAGTAAAAACATGATGAAGTGGTTCTGGGACAACTACACCACCGATGCCGGGCAACGCGGCGAGATCTATGCCTCGCCGCTACGGGCCAGCACCGCGCAACTCAAGGGCCTGCCGCCAGCGCTGGTGCAGACCGCCGAGGCCGATGTCTTGCGCGATGAAGGCGAAGCCTATGCCCGCAAACTGGACGCGGCCGGTGTGCCCGTCACGGCCGTGCGCTACAACGGCATGATCCACGACTATGGCTTGCTCAACGTGGTCAGCCAGGTGCCAGCGGTGCGTTCAGCGATGTTGCAGGTGTCCGAAGAGCTCAAGCAGCACCTGAAGTGATGATGGAACCAGGAGAAGCCACGGGATCTGGTATTCAGTCCTGAAATAAAAAAGGTTCTTCACGGAATCCCGGGAAACACAGAAACAAGAACGCCGATTTGATTGATGATGTTCGTGCGAGCAAACACATCTAACAAACCGGCGTTCTTATGCGCGATATTAATACTTTCCTTCCTTTTTGGGAGGGCTTTTCTGTCGTTACGATCAAGCCTGATGGCGACGCGCTTCAGATCGACCTGATTCCCCATCCCACCCGATTCCCATCCTGCGGCGGGTGCCAGAAAACCTGTTCAAGCACTCATGAGTATTGCGAGCGTACCGTTCGTGACTTGCCGATTCTCGGTCGTGCGGT